>NZ_JAJEJR010000001.1:0-316198 GCF_021390595.1 Paraburkholderia sp. HP33-1
GTCGCTGACAACCCCGGCATCTCGTATAACCCGCTGTTCCTGTATGGCGGTGTGGGTCTCGGCAAGACCCACCTGATCCACGCGATCGGCAACCAGTTGCTGATGGACAAACCCGGCGCGCGGATCCGTTATATCCACGCGGAACAGTATGTGTCCGACGTCGTGAAGGCGTACCAGCGCAAGGCATTCGACGACTTCAAGCGCTACTACCACTCGCTCGACCTGCTGCTGATCGACGATATTCAGTTCTTTTCAGGCAAGTCGCGCACGCAGGAAGAATTCTTCTACGCGTTCGAGGCGCTGGTCGCGAACAAGGCGCAGGTGATCATCACGAGCGACACGTATCCGAAGGAAATCTCGGGTATCGACGACCGCCTGATCTCGCGCTTCGACTCCGGTCTGACGGTGGCGATTGAGCCGCCCGAACTCGAAATGCGCGTCGCGATTCTGATGCGCAAGGCGCAATCGGAATTCGTGAGCCTGAACGAGGACGTCGCCTTCTTCGTCGCGAAGCATCTGCGTTCGAACGTGCGCGAACTCGAAGGCGCGCTGCGCAAGATCCTCGCGTATTCGAAGTTCCACGGCCGCGAAATCACGATCGAGCTGACGAAGGAAGCGCTGAAAGACCTGCTGACGGTGCAGAACCGCCAGATCTCGGTGGAAAACATCCAGAAAACGGTCGCCGACTTCTACAGCATCAAGGTCGCGGACATGTATTCGAAAAAGCGTCCGGCGAATATCGCGCGGCCGCGGCAGATCGCGATGTATCTGGCCAAGGAGCTGACGCAGAAGAGCTTGCCGGAAATCGGCGAGCTGTTCGGCGGGCGCGACCACACGACGGTGCTGCACGCGGTGCGCAAGATCGCCGACGAGCGCAGCAAGGACGCGCAGCTGAACCACGAACTGCACGTGCTGGAACAGACGCTGAAGGGTTAGGCGCGCAGGGAAGCAGGAAAACGGGCAGGGAACAAGCGACCCGGCGGCAACCCGGAGCATGCTCCGCAAAATCGACCTGTTTATTCCCGAACTCGCCCCCATTTTAGTGAGGCGGTCCCGTTTTCAGGCACAATACAGGTTTAACCGCCCGGCGGCCGCGGGCGGATTTCACGCCGTGTCGGGCGCTTTTCGTGGCGCCGGCGGGGAGCCGTGGCTGCACGCTGGAAAGCTTGTCCCGTAAGGCGTGCAGGCCGTTATATCAACGAAGGAACCCTATGCAACTGGTCAAGACCGAACGCGATAACCTCCTTAGGCCGCTGCAAACTGTGAGCGGCATCGTCGAACGCCGCCATACGTTGCCGATCCTCGCCAATTTGCTGATCACCAAGAACGGTCCGGACGTATCGTTCCTGTCGACCGACCTCGAGTTGCAGATCACCACGCGCGCCGATTTCGGCGTGGGCGGCGATTCGGTCGCGACCACGGTGGCGGCGCGCAAGCTCCTCGACATTCTGCGCGCGATGCCCGAAGGTCAGGTCACGCTGACGCTGAACGACAAGCGCCTGACCGTGCAATCCGGCAAGAGCCGCTTTGCACTGCAAACGCTCGCCGCCGACGAATTTCCGACCGTCGCTCAGGCTAAAGACTACGGCGCGAGCCTCGTGGTTCCGCAAAAGACGTTCCGCCAGCTGCTCGGCATGGTCCATTTCTCGATGGCCCAGCAGGACATCCGCTACTACCTGAACGGCATGCTGCTGGTGGTGGACGGCGACCAGCTGATGGCGGTCGCGACGGACGGCCACCGTCTCGCGTTCTCGTCTATGAAGATCGAGGGCTCGTTCGCGCGCCAGGAAGTGATCATCCCGCGCAAGACGATTCTCGAACTGCAGCGCCTGCTCGAAGACATCGACGACACGGTCAATATCGACATCGCGCAGACGCAGGTCAAGTTCACGTTCGGGCAGGTCGAACTCGTGTCGAAGCTCGTGGAAGGCAAGTTCCCCGATTTCCAGCGAGTGATTCCGAAGTCGCACAAGAACAAATTCCAGATTGGCCGCGAAGAACTGCAGCGCTCGCTGCAACGCGCGGCGATTCTGACGTCGGACAAATTCAAGGGCGTGCGCTGCATCGTCGAGCCGGGCCAGTTGAAGATCATGTCGACCAACGCCGATCAGGAAGAGGCGCAGGAAGAACTGGAAATCGCATACGACGGCGACAGCGTCGATATCGGGTTCAACGTCACGTATCTGCTCGACGTGCTCGCGAACCTGAAGGTCGACATGCTGCAAGTGAGTCTGGGTGACGCCAGCTCCAGCGCGTTGATCACGATTCCCGAAAACGAGGAATTCAAATACGTGGTGATGCCGATGCGCATCTGACGCGGCCAACATCAAGAAGAACACCAAGGGGCGCAGCGCCCCTTTGGCGTTTTTATGGCGTTTTGAAAAGTCCAGAGCAGCAACCTTGCAGTAACGCAGAACCGGAAAAAATCCATGACTGAAACGAACAATACGCAGCCCGATAACAGCTACGGCGCCTCGTCCATCCAGATCCTCGAAGGTCTGGAAGCCGTGCGCAAGCGGCCTGGGATGTACATCGGGGATACATCGGATGGCACCGGTTTGCACCACCTCGTGTTCGAAGTGCTCGACAACTCGATCGACGAAGCGCTCGCCGGGCATTGCAACGACATCCAGGTGATCATCCACGCGGACAACTCGATCTCGATCACCGACAACGGCCGCGGCGTGCCCACCGGCCTGAAGATGGACGACAAGCACGATCCGAAGCGCAGCGCTGCCGAAATCGTGATGACCGAGCTGCACGCCGGCGGCAAGTTCGACCAGAACAGCTACAAGGTATCGGGCGGCCTGCACGGCGTTGGTGTGTCGTGCGTGAACGCGCTGTCCGCGTGGCTGCGCCTCACCGTGCGCCGCGACGGCAAAAAGCACTTCATGGAATTCCATCGTGGCGTGCCGCAGAACCGCGTGCTCGAACAGATCGACGGCGTGACCACGTCGCCGATGCTGGTGGTCGGCGACACCGAAAACCGCGGCACCGAAGTGCATTTCATGGCCGACGAAACGATTTTCGGCAACGTCGAATATCACTACGACATCCTCGCGAAGCGGATTCGCGAACTGTCGTTCCTCAATAACGGCGTGCGGATTCGTTTGCTGGATCAGCGCTCGGGCAAGGAAGAGGATTTTGCGTTCGTCGGCGGCGTAAAGGGCTTTGTGGAGTACATCAACAAGAACAAGTCCGTGCTGCACCCGAACATCTTCCACATCATGGGCGAGAAGGAGGGTGTGGGCGTCGAAGTGGCGATGCAGTGGAACGACAGCTACAACGAAAACGTGCTGTGCTTCACGAACAACATTCCGCAGCGCGATGGCGGCACGCACCTTACCGGTTTGCGTGCGGCTATGACGCGCGTGCTGAACAAGTACATTGCCGATCACGAGGTCGCGAAGAAGGCGAAGGTCGAAACGTCGGGCGACGACATGCGTGAAGGGCTGTCGTGCGTGCTGTCGGTGAAGGTGCCGGAGCCGAAGTTCAGCTCGCAGACGAAGGACAAGCTGGTGTCGTCGGAAGTGCGCGCGCCGGTGGAAGAGGTGGTCGCGAAGGCGCTCGAGGAATTCCTGCTCGAAACGCCGGGCGACGCGAAGATCATCTGCGGCAAGATCGTCGATGCAGCGCGTGCGCGCGATGCGGCGCGCAAGGCGCGCGAGATGACGCGGCGCAAGGGCGTGCTCGATGGCGTCGGCTTGCCTGGGAAGCTCGCGGATTGTCAGGAAAAGGATCCGGCGAAGTCGGAGATTTATATCGTCGAGGGTGACTCGGCGGGTGGGTCGGCGAAGCAGGGGCGTGACCGGAAGTTTCAGGCTATTTTGCCGCTGCGCGGCAAGGTGCTGAACGTCGAGAAGGCGCGCTACGACAAGCTGCTTTCTTCCGAGCAGATCGTTACGCTGATTACCGCACTTGGCTGCGGGATCGGCAAGGAAGACTACAACCTCGAGAAGCTGCGCTATCACCGCATCATCATCATGACCGATGCTGACGTCGACGGCGCGCACATCCGGACATTGTTGTTGACGTTCTTCTATCGACAGATGCCGGAGATGATCGAGCGCGGGTATATCTATATCGCGCAGCCGCCTCTTTACAAGATCAAGGCGGGCAAGGACGAGCGGTATCTGAAGGATGAGTCGGAGGTGAACGCTCATATTCTTCGGCTCGCGTTGCAGGGGTCGGAGTTGGTGGCGTCTGAAGGTGCGACTCCGATTACTGGGGATGCGTTGGGTGAATTGGCGCGCGCTTATCTGTTGGCGCAGGCGGTGGTTGATCGTTTGAGCCGGTTGTATGACGCTGGTGCGCTCGAGGCGGTGATGGATGGTGTCGCTATCGATCTCTCCAGCGAGCAGGCGGCCGAGGCTTCGGCTCGCGCGCTCGAAGCGAAGCTGCGGGATGATGCGCTGAAGCCTGAAGTGACCGTTACTACGATGTATGACCCTGTGCGGGAGTTGCGCTCGCTGCGCGTCGCGCGGACGCATCATGGGAATCAGAAGATCTCTGTTATCGATGAAGAGTTTCAGCTGACCGCGGATTATCAGCAGCTCGTGAATACCGCTAATACGTTTAAGGGGTTGATTGGCTCTGGCGCTCTCATCAAGCGTGGAGAGCGGAGTATGGCGGTTAGTGACTTCAAGAGTGCGATGAGGTGGCTGTTGGCGGATGCTGAACGCAATGTTTCCAAGCAGCGCTATAAAGGCCTCGGTGAGATGAATCCTGGGCAGCTTTGGGAGACGACTATGGATCCTGCAGTGCGGCGTCTTCTTCGCGTGCAGATTGAGGATGCTATTGCTGCTGATGGTATCTTCACTACGCTCATGGGGGATGATGTGGAGCCGCGGAGGGCTTTCATTGAGTCTAATGCGTTGAGGGCGGGGAATATTGATGTTTGAGGGTGCATGTAAATAGCCTCGTAACCGCAGAAATTGAGACCCATAAGTTGAGAAGCTTATGGGTCTTTTTTATTGATGGCCCAGATGAACCTGTCCGCATTTTTGTGGGCGATTTGCGAGTCTCGACTTGGAGGTCTGTAGTCGGAGATGCGCGGCCGCGACTGTTTAGATTGTCGCCGCCGAGGGGGCTGTCAGTAATTTCGTGTTCAAGGCATATGATGCTCCCCAGGAGAATATATGCCTCGCAAACCGAAAGCCCCGCCGGCAGACCTGCCGACGATTCCCGCCGAACTGCTTGAGCAGTTCGGCAATGGCCCGATGACGGCCGATGCCATCAATACCGCGACGCTGGCCCTCAAGAAGGCCTTGATCGAGCGGGCGCTGGGCGCCGAGTTGAACCACCATCTGGGCTATCCGTCTGGCGCTGCCAGGCCTGCCGCCGTCACCAACCAGCGCAACGGCACGGGTGCCAAAACGGTCCTGACTGAAGACGGCCCGATCCGCATCGAGGTGCCTCGCGATCGCCACGGCAGCTTCGAACCGCTGTTGATTCCCAAACACGAACGACGCTTTACGGGCTTCGACGACAAGATCATCGCCATGTATGCGCGGGGCATGACCGTACGCGAGATTCAGGGCTTCGTGCTGGAACAATACGGCACCGAGGTGTCGCCCGAGTTCATCAGCTCGGTGACCGACGAGGTGATGAGCGAAGTCACCGCCTGGCAGGCCCGGCCGCTTGACCCGATGTACCCGGTCGTGTTCTTCGATGCGTTGCGCGTCAAGATCCGTGAAGACGCCGTCGTGCGCAACAAGGCCGTCTATCTGGCGCTGGGCATTCTGCCCGACGGCACACGCGACATCCTGGGTCTGTGGATCGAGAACACCGAGGGCGCCAAGTTCTGGATGAAGGTGTTCAACGATCTCAAGACTCGCGGCGTCAACGACATCCTGATCGCCGTGACCGACGGCCTTAAGGGCATGCCCGAAGCGCTGGCAGCCGTGTTTCCGGCCACGACGCTGCAAACCTGCATCGTCCATCTGATCCGCAACAGCCTGGATTACGCAAGCTGGAAAGACCGCAAATCGCTGGCCGCCGCGATTCGCCCGATCTATACCGCTCCAAGCGCGGAAGCGGCTCAGGCCGAACTGGATGCATTTGCCCAAGGGCCATGGGGTCAGAAATTTCCGCCTGTCAGTGCCGCGTGGCGCAACGCCTGGGATCGCGTAATTCCGTTCTTTGCGTTTCCACCGGCCGTACGCAAGGTGATTTACACAACGAACGCCATCGAGAACATCAACTCCCAGTTACGCAAGATCATCAAGACCCGGGGACACTTCCCGAGCGACGATGCGGCAACGAAACTCATCTGGCTGGCGCTGCGCAACATCACCGCCGATTGGGGCCGTGCCGCTCAGGACTGGAAGACAGCCATGAACCAATTCGCTATCCTTTACGCCGATCGATTCGTTCGGCCATCCGTGTGAATCTCAACCCCGCCTTGAACACGGAAATTCTGACACCCCCCCGCCGAGGGGTCCAAATCGTCTCTCCAGCGAGGCCACTTATCCACATCCTCCTCTGGACAACTTTTGTAAAAGCCCCAGAACACCTTGTGGGCGAAACCTTGATAAGACCGCAGCGTTTACAGGTCGACTAAAAATTCTCCCTGGCTCCGTTAACCTGTCCGCCTGCGCTCCCAAGGGTTATCGATTCCGCAGCGCGTTGATCCGTAAACGAACTTCCAAGTTATCCACAGCCGAACGCGTCACTTGTTAACTATTACTACGTATACATACACAAAGACTATAAAAACCAGAGAAGCAGGCCCAAACCCGCGCAACGTATACGCGCACAACAACAGCAACATCGCAGCAAGCAGAGCCAGCAAGCACCGACCGAGCAAGTCGCACCTCACCCCAACGGCAAACAGATCTCCGTAACCAGCTCCGCAGGCGCAGTCTCCTTAGGACTATTCAAATACTCCTCAAACACCGGCGCATCGGCCGCCTCTCTCCCGGACTGCACGAGCCAGGTCCCATACAACCACTCATAAGCCGCCCGCATATCGCTATATGGCCCAACATGCCGCAACACCGCATATTCACCACCGCGTATACGCGTGACAGAAACCTCCCCACCCATCGCAACAGCCGAAGCCACTTCAGCCATCACAGGCCCCGGCAACAACACCCCCGCCTTCGACCGCAAATCCTGCTCCTCAACCACCCCCGGATCATCGAAGTAAACCCCAATCATCCGCAGTTGTCCCGCCAGCAGATTGTGTTTCCCGAGCCAGGTAAACAAAGCATCAAAAGCCTTGCCGATCTGCATATAAGGCCCGACATGATCGACCGACAAAATCTCCATCGGCTCCACATAACGAATCTCCACCTCACGCACCGAAGCCATCTGCCCGTCTCCTGAAAGCGCCGGCCGGAACCGGCAATGCGTGCCTTGCCTGCGATACTGCGCCGGCGGCACACCAAACACCGCACGAAACGTCCGCGAGAAAGACTGCAAACTGCTATAGCCCGAGCGCTCGGCGATCTCGGCAATCGGCATCGAACTGTTCGCGAGAAAACCCGCTGCGCGATGCAGCCGTAAACGCCGCACCGTCGTCGCGACCGTCTCGCCGTACATCGCCTGATAGATCCGGTGCCAGTGATACGGCGACAGACACGCAATTTCCGCGAGCCGTCCGATATCGAGCGGTTCGTCGAGGTGATCGTAGATATGGTCGAGCACGCGCGCGAGCCGTATTTCGTATCGAGCGCGATGGTCTGATTCGTTCATGACTGGACCGCTGAAAATTGGCGCGACAGAATGCGAGCAAAGTATCACGTCGGAGTGTGCCGGCCGTTTACCAAATCCTGCGGAATTGCGACAGACATTGCCCGCCAGCAGCACAGGTAAACAGCCCCAACCCCCGCGAAGTGACGCCTCCGCCGTTTGGCGCTATCGTGTGATGTACACATCCAGCAGCAAGCAGCTTGTAAGCCGCCGTTCCCATTCCTACCCGCGTTCGCGCGAAGTGAAGCGATGGAGCCGCAAATATGAGTTACACCGAGTCGATCGGCAGTCGCACGTACCGCTTCGCCGACCTGAAGACCCTGCTCGCGAAAGCGAGCCCGCAACGCTCGGGCGACCAGCTCGCGGGCATCGCGGCAGCGAGCGAAGAAGAGCGGGTCGCCGCCAAAATGGCGCTGGCACAGGTGCCACTGCGCACATTTCTGAGCGAACCGCTGATCCCGTACGAAACCGACGAAGTCACGCGCCTGATCGTCGACGATCACTCGCCGGAAGCCTTCGCCGAAATCTCCCATCTGACGGTAGGCGACTTCCGCAACTGGCTGCTCAGCACCACAACCGACACCGACGCACTCACCCGCATCACCGAGGGTCTCACACCAGAAATGGTCGCCGCAGTCTCAAAGCTGATGCGCAACCAGGATTTGATCGCCACCGCGCGTAAACGCCCGGTCATCACACGCTTTCGTAACACGGTCGGTTTACCTGGCCGCATGTCCGTACGTCTGCAACCAAACCACCCAACCGACGACGTCAAAGGCATCGCCGCCTCGATGCTCGACGGCCTGATGTACGGGTGCGGCGACGCCCTTATCGGCATCAATCCCGCGAGCGACAATCTCGCCGCGATCACGAAGCTGCTGCTGATGATCGACGAATTCCGTCAGCGCTATGACGTGCCGACGCAATCGTGCGTGCTCACGCACGTGACGAGCACGATCGCCGCGATCGAAAAAGGCGCGCCGGTCGATCTCGTGTTCCAGTCGATAGCGGGCACCGAGAAAGCGAACGCGAGCTTCGGCATTTCGCTCGCGCTGCTGCAGGAAGCGTACGAGGCGGGGCTGTCGCTGCAACGTGGCACCGTCGGTAGCAATCTGATGTACTTCGAAACGGGGCAGGGCAGCGCGTTGTCGGCGGATGCGCATTTCGGCGTCGATCAACAGACCTGCGAGGCGCGCGCGTATGCGGTCGCGCGCAAGTTCAAGCCGTTTCTGGTGAACACGGTGGTCGGTTTCATCGGCCCAGAGTATCTGTACGACGGCAAGCAGATCACACGCGCGGGTCTCGAAGATCACTTCTGCGGCAAGCTGCTTGGCGTGCCGATGGGTTGCGACATCTGCTACACGAACCACGCCGAAGCGGATCAGGACGACATGGACAATCTGCTGACGCTGCTCGGCGTCGCGGGCATCAACTTCATCATGGGCGTGCCGGGCGCGGACGACGTGATGCTCAACTACCAGAGCACGTCGTTTCACGACGCACTGTACGTGCGCGACGTGCTCGGTTTACGGCGTGCGCCTGAATTCGAGGCATGGCTGGAGTCGATGCAGATCATCGACGCACGCGGCGCATTGATCGGTGCGACAGCACGGCAACCGCTGCTCGAAAGCGCGCGCGACTGGATGGGTATCGTATGAGCGAGAACGACGCACTCGACAAGGATCCGTGGAACGTACTGCGCCGGTTTACGCAGGCGCGCATCGCGTTGGGCCGCGCGGGCAACAGCTTGCCGACCGCACCGTTGCTCGCGTTCAATCTCGCGCATGCGCAGGCGCGCGACGCCGTGCATCATCCGCTCGATGCCGACGCGCTTCACGCACAATTGCACGCGCAAGGTTTCAACACGCTCGACGTGCATAGCGCCGCGCCGGATCGCGAGCATTATTTGAGGCGTCCCGATCTTGGGCGGCGGCTGTCGGAAGAGAGTCGCGCGGCGCTTGCGCAACTGCCGACACAATCAAGCGATGTGCTGTTCGTGATCGGCGATGGTCTATCGGCGTTCGCCGCATCGAAGCAGGCCGTACCACTGTTGCAGGCCATGCATCCGAAGCTCGCGGACTGGACCATCGGCCCAGTAGTGATCGCGCGTCAGGCCCGCGTCGCACTCGGCGACGAGATTGGCGAATTGCTCGACGCGAAGATCGTCGTGATGCTCATCGGAGAGCGGCCAGGTTTGAGTTCGCCGGATAGCCTCGGCATCTACATCACGTATGCGCCGAAAACCGGTTGCAGCGACGCACAGCGCAACTGCATTTCGAACGTGCGGCCCGAAGGACTCGACTATGAGCAGGCCGCACACAAGCTGCACTACCTGCTCATGCAGGCGAGGAAGCTGAGACTGACAGGTGTGGGTTTGAAAGACGATAGCGATGAGCTGCTGGCGAGCGCACCGATAAACCCTGCCGTAAGTGATGATTCAGCGTAGGGCGCAACGCGGAAACATCACGCTCATTTCCGCAGCAACCTCAACCCATTGCCCACCACCAGCAGACTTGCGCCGACGTCGGCAAACACCGCCATCCACATCGTGCCGAAGCCCATCAATGTCAGCACGAGAAACACGCTCTTGATGCCGAGCGCCAGCGCGATGTTCTGCACCAGCACCGCGTACGTCGCTTTCGACAAGCGGATAAACGCCGGAATCTTGCGCAGATCGTCATCCATCAATGCGACGTCGGCGGTTTCGATCGCGGTGTCGGTGCCCATCGCGCCCATCGCGAAGCCGATGTCGGCGCGTGCGAGCGCGGGCGCGTCGTTGATGCCGTCGCCGACCATGCCGACGGTCGCGCCATCGGCCGACCATTGCGCGACCGCATCGAGCTTGTCCTCGGGCAACTGATCGCCGCGCGCTTCATCGACGCCGACCTGATGTGCGATCGCCTCGGCGGTGTGGCGGTTGTCGCCGGTCAGCATCGCGGTGCCGACGCCGAGCCGCCGCAGTTCGGCGACGGCGGCTCGGCTCGTCTCCTTCACGGTATCGGCGACCGCGAACAGCGCGAGCACGCGCTGCGCGTTGGCGAGCATGACGACGGTTTTGCCCTGCTCTTCGAGCGCATCGAGGCGCGCTTCGAGTTGCGGCGAGCAGCGGCCCAGCTCTTCGATCAAGCGATGATTGCCGAGCCAGTACGCGATGCCATCAATGTCGCCGCGCACGCCGCGTCCGGTGATCGCTTCGAACGCGTCGACGTGCAGGTGCTCGACGCCGTCGTCATTTGCGGCAGCGGCAATCGCCATCGAAACAGGATGATCGGAGCGGCCCGCGAGGCTCGCGGCGAGCGTGCGGTAGCCAAGGGCGTCGGCCTCGTCACCGACCACCTCAAACTCCGTCTGCACCGGCTTGCCATGCGTAATCGTCCCAGTCTTATCAAGCGCGAGCCGGCTCAGCTTGCGACCCTGTTCGAGGTAAACACCGCCCTTGATCAGAATCCCCTTACGCGCCGCGGCCGCGAGCCCACTGACGATCGTCACCGGCGTCGAAATGACGAGTGCGCACGGACACGCGATCACGAGCAGCACCAGCGCCTTGTACACCCACGCGTGCCACGCTCCACCGAACAGCAGCGGTGGAACCAGAGCGACGGCGAGCGCGATCGCAAACACGATCGGCGTGTAAACGCGTGCGAATTCATCGACGAAGCGCTGCGTCGGCGCCTTCGTGCCTTGCGCCTCCTCGACCGCGTGGATGATGCGCGCGAGCGTCGTGTTGCCAGCCGCGGCCGTTACGCGATAGTCGAACGAGCCCGCCTGGTTGATCGTGCCGGCGAACACGGCGTCGCCGGTCGCTTTGTCGACGGGTAGGCTCTCGCCGGTGATCGGCGCCTGATCGACGCTCGAGCGGCCCGCGACGATCTCGCCGTCGAGTGCGATCCGCTCGCCGGGCTTTACGCGCACCAGCGCGCCGGGCGCGATCGCGTCGACGTGCACCGGCCGCCATGCGCCGTCGGGTTGCTGCACGCTAGCCTCGGCGGGGGTGAGCCGCATGAGTCCTTCGATCGCGTTGCGCGCGCGGTCGAGCGAGCGCGCCTCGATCAGTTCGGCGATCGTGAACAGCACCATCACCATCGCGGCTTCGGGCCACTGGCCGAGCAGCGCCGCACCGGTCACGGCGATGCTCATCAGCGCGTTGATGTTCAGGTTGCCGTTGCGCAGCGCGACCCAGCCCTTGCGATAGGTCGTAAGGCCACAGGAGGCGATCGCGACGATTGCAAGACCCGCCACCACCCAGCCGGGCGCGCCGAGCCAGCCAGCGGCCTCTGAGGCCGCGGCGATGACGCCGGCGACGATCAGGGGCCACCAGGGCTTGTGTACGGCGGCAACGGCCGCGATGGTCGTGGCATCGCTGGCATCGCTTGCCAGTTCGGGCGTGAAGTCGAGCGAGCGCAGTGCGGCGAGGACCGTTTCGAGCGCATCGGGCGCGTGGACGACGGTCAGCACGCGCTGCATCAGGTTGAAATCCATGCTGCGTACGGCAGGTATGTGACCGAGTTTCTTGCGGATCAGCGCTTCCTCGGTCGGGCAGTCCATCTGCAGGATGCGGATCGCGGTGCGCAAATCGTCGCCTACGGCCTCGGAGGCCGGCAGGCGCAGCGGGGGCGGCGCGAACGCGGCGGGGGCGCAACAGGCGCCGTCGGCGTGATCGCGGGCATGGCCGCGATCGTGGTCATGCTCGTGGCCGCCGTGATGATCGTGCCCTTCATGGCCATGCGAATGCCCGCACGCCCCACCCGTACCCCTGCCGTGATCATGGTCGTGCCGCGCATCAACCTCCCCGCAAGCCCCTTGCGTACGGGCTTCTTCCAGTTCTGGACGATCGGCGGCAAAACGGCTGGTTTCAGGCATTGGTGGCTTCCTCGTGCAATTTGTGGTCTAGTAAACACCTTGAAGCCACTACAAGGTCAAGGCCGCGTGGAGGAAAGGTCCATGAAAATCGGCGAACTGGCGAAAATCGCCCATTGCACGACGGAAACCATCCGTTTCTACGAAAAAGAGCGCCTGCTGCCCGAGGCGGAGCGCACCGAAGCCAATTACCGCAGTTACACGGCGAAGCACGTCGAACGCTTGCGTTTCATCCGCAATTGCCGCGCGCTCGACATGACCCACGACGAAATCCGCGCGTTGCTGCGTCTGACCGACGCGCCGGCGAACGGCTGCGGCGGCATGCATACGCTGGTCGACGAGCACATCGCGCACGTCGACACGCGGATCGAAGAGCTGCAGCAGCTGAAAGCGCAGCTGACGACGCTGCGCGACCAATGCCACGGCGAGCATCCGGTCGAAGACTGCGGCATCGTGCACGGCCTGACCGACATGGATGTGGCCGTGCCGCGTCCGCGGCATACGCATCTCGGCTGACGCCGGGCCGGCCGTCGTGCGCCATCGCGTCACGACGCGGCGCTGGCGCGGCAACCTCATACACGGCAAGGCCGCACGCGCGACCTTGCCGATCGATCATCGAATCCAGTTGGAGAATCAACGTGTTCACCTGTAGAAACCAGTCCTGCGGCGCGCAGTGGGAGCAATCCGACGTCGTCATCAAGAACGAAGGGCAGGGGCTCCTGTTCCGCTGCCCGCTATGCGGCGCGCGCAATTACGTCGAGCGTTTCGACGGCGACGACGGCGAGGTGCTGTACGAGCAACTGCCGGGCCGCCCCGATCAGGGCCCGATGGCCGAGTAACCGCGATTCCTGCAGACGACCCTATGAACAGTCCCACCTCCGCCGGCGCCGCATTTAGCGAGCTGCCGCTGCCGCCCGCGACACTCGCGAACCTGACGCAGCTCGGCTACGTCGAGATGACACCGATCCAGGCCGCGAGCCTGCCGATTGCGCTTGCCGGTCAAGATCTGATCGCCCAGGCGAAAACCGGCAGCGGCAAGACCGCGGCGTTTTCGCTGGCGCTGCTCGCACGCCTTGACGCGCGCAAGTTCGACACCCAGGCAATGGTCCTGTGTCCGACGCGCGAACTCGCCGATCAGGTCACCCAGGAAATCCGCCGCCTCGCGCGCGCGGAAGAAAACATCAAGGTGCTGACCTTGTGCGGCGGCACGCCGATGCGTCCGCAAACGGCGAGCCTCGAACACGGCGCGCACGTCGTGGTCGGCACGCCAGGCCGCATCATGGATCACCTCGAACGCGGCAGCCTCGCGCTGCAATCGCTGAACACGCTCGTGCTCGACGAAGCCGACCGCATGCTGGACATGGGTTTCTTCGACGACATCGCGAAAGTCGCAAGGCAATGCCCGAAAGAGCGCCAAACGCTGCTGTTTTCGGCGACGTATCCTGAAGGCATCGTGAAGCTGAGCCAGCAGTTCCTGCGCAATCCGAAGGAAATCAAGCTCGCCGAGCGGCACGACGACAGCAAGATCCGTCAGCGCTTCTACGAAGTGGCCGAAGACGAGCGTCTGCACGCGGTCGGTCTGCTGCTGAATCACTATCGTCCGGTCAGCACGATCGCGTTCTGTAACACCAAGCAGCAGTGCCGCGATCTGCTCGACGTGCTGCGCGCGCAGGGCTTTCATGCGCTGGCGCTGCATGGCGAGCTCGATCAGCGCGAGCGCGATCAGGTGCTGATCCAGTTCGCGAACCGCAGTTGCTCGGTGCTCGTCGCGACCGACGTCGCCGCGCGCGGTCTCGACATCGCTCAACTCGAAGCCGTGATCAACGTCGACGTGACACCGGACCCGGAAGTGCACACGCACCGCATCGGCCGCACGGGCCGTGCCGATCAGGAAGGCTGGGCGCTGAGTCTCGCGAGCATGGATGAGATGGGGCGCGTCGGCGGCATCGAGCAGGCGCACAAGCGCGACGTCGAATGGCACAAGCTGGCCGAGCTGAAGGCGGCCAGTAACGACCCGCTGCTGCCACCGATGGAAACGCTGCAGATTCTCGGCGGTCGCAAGGACAAGATCCGTCCCGGCGACGTGCTCGGCGCGCTGACCGGCGACGCCGGTTTCGCGGGCTCGCAGATCGGCAAGATCAACGTGACCGACATGTCGACCTATGTCGCGGTGGAGCGCAGCATCGCGCGCGAGGCTGTACGCCGGCTCAGCGCGGGCAAGCTGAAGGGCCGCAAGGTCAAGGTCCGTTTGATGGACGAAGCCTGATTCACCCGAGGCTGCGGCTTTTTGTGCTCCGAATTCGAAGAGCACTGACTCGCGAAACGGCCGCATCCGCGGCCGTTTCCGCAAGCGGGCCGCTTAGCATCACATTTCTTCATACCTACGCGGTTTCCCGCATTCCCCGAACTCCCCGCAAACCATGATCCCGCCAGCTTTGCCAGATGTGGAGCGCCCTCGCGCGAGCCATGACGAAAACGCATGCGGCGTATGACAAAGTTTCGATTGTGAGCGTTCTTTGGCTGATGCCTAATCACCGCACCGGAAGGAACGCCCCGCCGCCGCCGTTCGCGCGGCCGCTGGCGGCTGAAGAAAGGGAGAAAGTCTTATGCAGAGCGCCACGCAAGCCCGCTCGAAACTGCCGGACGTCGGCACCACCATTTTTACCGTGATCGGCCAGTTGGCCGCGCAACACGATGCCTTGAACCTGTCGCAGGGCGCGCCGAATTTCGCGCCGGACCCGAAGCTCGTCGAAGGCGTCGCGCAGGCGATGCGCGCAGGTCATAACCAGTACGCGCCGATGGCCGGCATCGGCGCGCTGCGCGAAGCGCTCGCCGACAAGGTCGAAACGCTGTACGGCGTGCGCTACGATCCGGCCAGCGAAGTGACCGTGCTCGCGAGCGCGAGCGAGGGGCTCTATTCGACGATCAGCGCGCTCGTGCATCCAGGCGACGAAGTGATCTATTTCGAACCGTCGTTCGACAGCTACGGCCCGATCGTGCGCTTGCAGGGCGCGACGCCGGTCGCGATCAAGCTGTCGCTCGATCACTTCCGCGTGAACTGGGACGAAGTTGCCGCCGCGATCACGCCGAAGACGCGCATGATCATCGTCAACACGCCGCACAATCCGACCGCGACGATTTTTGGCGACGCCGATATCGAGCGGCTCAAAGCGATCACGCGCAACACCGACATCGTGATTCTGTCCGACGAGGTCTACGAGCACGTCGTGTTCGACGGCGCGAAGCATCAGAGCATGGCGTGCCATCGCGAGCTCGCGGAGCGCAGTGTGATCGTCTCATCGTTCGGCAAGTCGTATCACGTGACCGGCTGGCGTGTCGGCTATTGCCTCGCGCCCGCCGCGCTGATGGACGAGATCCGCAAGGTTCACCAGTTCATGGTGTTCTCCGCCGATACGCCGATGCAGCACGCGTTCGTCGACGCATTGGCCAATCGCGACAGCTATCTCGGCCTGTCGGACTTCTATCAGAAGAAGCGCGATCTGCTCGCGTATGCGCTGCGCGAATCGCGCTTCGAGCTGTTGCCGAGCGAAGGCAGCTTCTTTATGCTCGCGCGGTTCCGCGGCTTTTCCGATGAAAGCGACAGTGATTTCGTGCTGCGCCTGATCCGCGATGCGCGCGTCGCGACGATTCCGTTGTCGGCGTTCTATACCGACGGCACGGATTCCGGGCTGATTCGCCTGAGTTTCTCGAAGGACGACGCGACGCTCATCGAAGGCGCGCGGCGTTTGTGCGAGATCTGAGTGCGCGACCGCACACGCGAAGTCGCCGAAGTCATGAAAGTATTCGAAGAAAGAAGGGAGATGTTATGAAGTTGCTCAACTGCCTGTTGGCGCTGGCCTGCGCAGGCGCGTCGCTCGCAACAGCGTCCGCCGCAAGCGCCGCCGATACCACGACGCTGCGTTTCGGCCTCGAAGCGCAGTATCCGCCGTTCGAGTCTAAAGGGCCGAACGGCGAACTGCAGGGGCTCGATATCGACGTGGGCAATGCGGTCTGCGCGGCCGCGCATATGACGTGCAAGTGGGTCGAAACCTCGTTCGACGGCCTGATCCCCGCACTGCAAGGGCGCAAATTCGATGCGATCAATTCGGCGATGAACGCGACCGAACAGCGTCGCCAGGCGATCGACTTCACGACGGTCGTCTATCGCGTGCCGTCGCAGCTGATCGCGCGGCGCGACAGCGGTCTGCTGCCGACGCCCGCGTCGCTGAAGGGCAAGCGCGTCGGCGTGCTGCAAGGGTCGATCCAGGAGACCTTCGCAAAGGTGCATTGGGAACCGCTCGGCGTGATCGTGCTGTCGTATCAGGATCAGAACCAGGTCTACGCCGATCTGGGCGCGGGCCGTCTCGATGGCACGCTGGTGCTCGCGCCCGCCGGACAAACGGGGTTTCTGTCGAAGCCCGACGGCAAGGACTACGCTTTCGTCGGCCAACCGGTGCGCGACGACAAGATTCTCGGCAGCGGCATCGCATACGGTATTCGCAAGGGCGACACTGCGCTGCGCGATCAGTTGAACGCCGCGATCGCAAAGGTGCAAGCCGATGGCACCGTGAAGACGTTGGCCGCGAAATACCTCGGCAATATCGACGTGAGCGCGAAGTAGTCGCGTAGCGTCGGGCAGGCGGCGCCGCGCGTTGGCTTGTTGCGCGTGCGTTTGATGGCTACGATACGTAGGCTTCGCGAAGTCGGAGACGATAGCGAAGTCGACGGATCAACCGGAGAACGCGCATGAGCGAGACGACCGAAGCGGCAAGCGCAGTGACCAACGCGCGCGCAACGGGCGCGTCCGCGCCGCGCTTCTGGCGCAGCGACGCGCTGCCGTTCATCGAGGCGCGCTCCATCGACGATGGCCGCAAGGTCTGCTACGCCAAGCATTCGCACGAAACCTTTTCGATCGGCGCGGTGACGGGCGGCCGCAGCGTGTATCTGAATCGGCATGCGCGGGAATGGATAGGCGCGGGCGCCGTCGTGATGATGAACCCCGACGATGTGCACGCGTGCAATCCGGTTGCCGGTGAGCGCTGGTCGTATCGGATGCTGCACGTCGACGTCGCGTGGTTCACGAAACTGCAGCACGAGCTCGGCTTGAACGAGAATCACGCGTTTCGCGCGTTCTCGCAGATCATGACGCTCGACGCCGCGTTGTTCGACGGCCTGAACCGGCTGTGCGCGATTCTCACCAACGACAACGATCTCGACGCAGACACGCTGCGTAAGGAAAGCGCGGCCATCACCTTTTTCTCCAATGTGCAGCAAACGCTCAATCCAGCGAGCTTGCCCGTGCGTGACGCGAGCAGCCAGCTCGCGCGCGCCGCGGAGTACATCGCCGAAAACTGCACGCGAGCGCTGAGACTCGACGACGTGTGCCAGGCGGCCGGGCTGTCCGCGTCGCATCTGATACGAGCGTTCAAGCAGCGCTACGGCATGACGCCGCACGCGTATCTGATCAACCGGCGCATCCAGTACAGTCGCGCGCAACTAAGGCGCGGGGCGCTGATTGCGGATGTCGCGCTCGACGCCGGTTTCGCCGATCAGGCGCATTTGCAGCGCACCTTCAAACGGCTGGTGGCAGCGACGCCGGGGCAGTACCGCAGGTGAGCGCGAGCCGCATCACTCGGCAAGCAGATACAGCGCACTGAGCGCGAGCAGCGCCGCCATCACGCGATTGAACACCCTGACCCGCTTCGCTTCACGCAGATGCCTGCGCAGAAACGTGCCGGCATAGGCCCAACTCGCGATCGACAGATAACAGATCACGAAGTACAGCGCGGTGAATTGCCAGACGAGCCGGCCATCGCCGCCAGCCGCATACGCGCCCATGCCGGCCAGCGACGCGAGCCACGCCTTCGGATTGAGCCATTGCATCGCCGCGCCGCGCGCGAACGACGGCCCGCGCGCCGGCCTGTCCGCGCCGAGTTGGCCGTTGTCGATGGCGAGTTTGTAGGCCATGTAGAGCAGGAAGCCCACGCCTGCCCATTTCACGATCTCGATCAGATCAGGAAAGCGCGCGAGCAATTCGTGCAGGCCGAGGCCGATCAGAAGCAGCAGCAAGGTGAAACCGATTGTCGCGCCAGTGACGTGCCGCAAACTCGCGGCGAGCCCGTGCTGCGCTCCGGCGCTGAGCGCGACGACGTTGACCGGGCCGGGAGAAATGGAACTGGCGAGCGCGAACGCGGCCATCGAGAGTAATGCAGTCATCGGATGCCTCGAAACGTGAGTGTGCGAATGGATTGCGGCGCTCAACGGTAACGAGACGGCGACAGCATGTATTGAAGGAAATTGCCCAGCCGAAAGGCAGACGCGATGAAGCGATAACAAACGCGCGTTTGAATTTAAAAAATAAATACGCGCAAACGTTACCGAGGAAAACCAATATTTGAATTGTCAGGTAAATTACGCTTATTGAAAAGTATGATATGTCCCTATGAGGCGGGTCGTTATTCCGCCCGATAAACAGTGCGGGGACGCCGCTAACGGACCGCCACCGAGGGGGCCAGCCGCCCGTGACGTTCTTGTCGTGCAGTGCCCTCGGATAAACCCGCGATACAAGACTCGACGACTTACGCGCGAAAAAGCGAATGCATTCAGCGCGCAATGAATGCTTGGCATCAGTATCAATAGACCGGTCCGTCTCTTCTGGAAACGATCGGTCGAATGGATTAAAGGGAGTGCATGTGGGTCCCCGTGTGAGCAGGCAGAAGATTGCGGACGAATTGAACGAGCTGTGTCTCGCGTTATTCGACGGCTGGTGCAAGTGCAAATGCGTGATTCCGCTTCTTCTGTCTCAACAGACCGGAAGCGTAGTGCGCACTTCGACAAACTAACTCCCGCCGTTGGAAACGCAGAGCACATGATCCACAAAAGAACGGGCCGGCTTCGCGTGCCGATCGCATGGGCGCGCAGATGGCGGATGCGGCGCGATGGCGTCATCTACGCGGGATGCGGCGTGGTGCTGGCGATGCTCGCGCTGTGCGGCTATTCGCTGTATCAGAGCCGCGAGGATGCGATAGCGCGCGCGCTCGATTCATCGCGCGATGTCGCGACGATCACTGAGCGCGACATCGCGCGCAATTTCGAGCTGTACGCGGCGTCGCTGCAGGCCGTCGCCGACGGCCTCGGGCGTCCGGGCGTGCTCGATTCGCCGCAATTGCGGCGCGAGATCCTGTTCGATCGCGCGGCCACCGGCCAATACGCCGGCGCGATCGTGGTGATCGACGCGCTGGGCAACGTCGTGATGAATTCGGAAAACGGCGTGCCGCGCGCAGGAAACTTCTCGGATCGCCCGTACTTCAAGATTCATCGCGAGAACCCGGACTTCGGGCTCGATGTCAGCGCGCCGTACAGTTCGAGGCTCAGACCCGGTTCGCGCAGCATTGCGCTGAGCCGGCGACTGTCGCGGCCGGACGGATCATTTGCGGGGATCGTCGCGCTCGGTATCGATCAGGAGTACTTTGCGAGCCTGTTCGCGGATCTGCGGCTCGGGCAGCATGGCTCGGTGTCGATCATCAGAACGGACGGCACGATCATCTTGCGCCGGCCCGATGATCGACACGATACCGGGCGCGACATTAGCAAGACGGAGTTCTTCCAGCACCTGCTCGCGAAAGACGAGGGCAGCTTTATCGCGTCTTCGCCGCTCGATGACGACGAGCGGCTTTACTCGTTCAGACGGATTTCGAAATTGCCGCTGATCGTGCTGGTCGCCGAGTCGACCGCCGATATCTATGCAGGCTGGTGGAACCGCGCGCTCACGATCGGCTCGCTGATGCTGATCTTCGGGATCGGCATGATCGTGCTGGCGGCACGGCTCGGCGCCGAGTTGAGGCGACGGCGGCGGGTGGAGCACGAACTCGAACGGCTTGCCGGCACGGACGGACTCACCGGCCTGCCCAATCGCCGCGCGCTGTGCGAAACGCTAGACCGCGAATGGCTGCGCGCGCGCCGCACCGGCAGCGTGTTGTCGCTGCTGTTCGTCGATATCGATCACTTCAAGGTTTACAACGATACGTATGGCCACCAGGCCGGCGATGTCGCGCTGACCGAGGTCGCGCGCTGCATCCGCAGGGTCATCCTGCGGCCGGGCGATTGCGTCGGCCGATACGGCGGTGAGGAGTTCGTCGTGGTGCTGCCGGATACCGATGTGGCCGGTGCCGGGGTCGTCGGCGAGAAGATCCGCGCGGCGATCGGCGAGCTGGGCATTGCGCATGCGGGCTGCGAGTTTGGTCGCGTGACGGCCAGCATCGGCGCGACTACGTGGTGGCCGGATCTGGAGACGGATGTGAGCGTGGTGATCCGGGCTGCGGACGAGGCGTTGTATACGGCGAAGGCGGGGGGAAGAAATATGGTCGTGCAGATGGGGGTGGGGTGAGCGTTCGCTCCTGATTGCCTGCGCTGGATGGCGCACTGATGGAGCAGGCGACGCAATTTACACGAAGCTATTTTTAACGATCGCGAAATATATTCGTAATTCTCGAGTAACAAATTGTAACGACAATCTGTCGCCACTAACCACGACGACGGAGTTGCCTGCATGCCCGCTTCTCTCATCCGTTTCCCGCTGCGCCTCGCGGTGCTTTCGAGCGTTGCCGTACTGGCCGCCTGCGGAGGCGGGAATATCGATAGCAATACGAGCGCGGCCATTCCGGCGCCCCCCGCCGACCCCGGCTTTGTCGACAACGCGCCGATTCCCGACGTGCCCGCCTTCATCGACAACATCGCGACCAACCAGCGCGGCGACGCCCGCTACGCCACGCTCGAAACGAATGCCGGCGTGCGCGTGGTGGCGCGTTTCCTCGACCTCTGGCAGCCGCTTACGATGCTCGTGGACGCCGGCGTTTCCGCGCCTGCAAACGGTACGTTCCCCGCGGTCGCGCAGTCGACGTGGACGGGGGTGCCCACCGACGGCACGCCCAATGGCACGATCCTGAACAGCACCGTGCTCAACGCGAACATCCAGTACGTCGTGACCGCAACCACCCAGCGTACCCAGGCGCAGGCCGACGCGGCCTACTATGACGACCGCCGCGGCAAGGGCTACAGCGTCACCGACGGCATGGGGCCGCTCACCACGGCGTGGCGCTCGGCAGCGCAGCAAATCACGAGCATCACGTCGATTCCCGCGAACGCGACCACGACGCTCTACAGCGACTCGGGCAACAACACCGGCGTGGGAAGCACGAGCAACGCGACCTTCGGCAAGGTGGTCGACCTGCTCAACACGATGGGCAACAACGCCTCCACCGAGCCCGCCAAGCGCTTTTACAAATACGCGCGGCCGTTCCGCTGGAGCACGAGCGTCGTGGTCGATCCCACGCTCGTGCCGGCCATCAGCACGACGCCTGCGACCGATGGCGGCTTCATTAGCGGTCACGAAGCCGAAGCCATGCGCGACGCGATGACGATGGCCTACCTCGTTCCCGAGCGTTACCAGGAAATGGCGAGCCGCGGCCTCGAACTTGGCGAGAACCGCATCCTCGCGGGCATGCATTCGCCGCTCGACGTGATTGGCGGACGCCTGTTCGCCCTCGCTGCGACGGCCGCGAATCTCTATGACCCCGCGAACGCCACGCTCAAGAGCGCAGCCTACGCGCAGGCGCACAACGCGCTCGAGCAGGCCACCGGCACGGACGCGACAACCTTCGCGGCCTACGCGCATTCGGCGACGACCACGACCGACCGCTTCGCCGACTACTCGACCAACAAGTCGGAATTCGCGCGCCGCATGACGTTCGGGTTCGGCCAGATTGAATCGACCGAAGCGCCGCCCGTCGTGCCCAAGGGTGCCGAGGTGCTGCTCGAAACGCGTTTCCCCTACCTGAGCGCCGATCAGCGCCGCGTCGTGCTCAAGACGACGGAAGTCGCTTCGGGCTATCCGGTCATGGACGATGCCGAAGGTTGGGGCCGCCTGAACATGTTTAGCGCAGCCGATGGTTATGGCGCTTTCAACGGCAACGTGATCGTTTCGATGGACGCGACGCAGGGCGGATTCAACGCCGCTGATGCCTGGCGCAACGACATTGCCGGTTCGGGCAAGCTCACGCTGCAAGGCAGCGGCACGCTCACGCTCGCGGGCAACAACAGCTACACGGGCGGCTCGCAGGTGAGCGGCGGCGTGCTTGCCGCTTCGTCGGCCACGGCCTTCGGTAACGGCGACGTCTACGTTGGCTCGGGCGGCGGTTTGACCGTAGCGACGAGCGCACCGTTGACGATCACGGGCAAGTACACGCAGCTCGACGGCACGACGCTCGAACTCGATATCGACGGCAACGGCGGCGGACGCCTGCGCGTGGGTGGCCAGCTCACCGTGGCGGGCGGCACGCTGCACGTGAAGTTCGTGAACGGCTACGCGCCCAAGGCCGGCGACACGATCGACGTGATCGACGGCAGCGGCGCATCGGTGAAGTTCGCGACGGTCACGGTGGATGGTTTCAAGGCCACGCCGGTTTATTCCTCGACCGGCGTTTCAATAAAACTGTCGGCGTCGTAACGCTATGAAGCAAGGCCCGGACCTGAAGGTCCGGGACGCCATCACGTATCCCACGCAGCGACTTCACAGACGGAGAACCCGGATGAGCTTTCTTGAATGGCTGAACCGCCTGCGTAGCACATGCTGCGTCGTTATCTGTGGACTTGTCTTTGCAAGCCCCGCCTACGCGCTGGATATCGAATACACGTCGACCAGCAAGCTCAACAACGTGACGCTGGCCGGGTCACACAATACCTACGACAAGAAAAGCGATTTCGAGTACATCTTCGATGCACTGGACAAGGTACAGGTCATCGAACTCGACGTATGGGCTGCGGCAGGCAAGTGGTACGTGTCGCACAGCGATCCGCTGGGCAACAACAATAATTGCCCGAAGAGCGGTCAATCTGGCGCCGACCGCAATCAGGACCTGCGCTCGTGCATCGACAGCCTACGCACCTGGCACGACAGCCATCCGCAACACGAACTCGTGATCGTCAAGATGGAATTCAAGGCGGGCCTGCTCAACTCGGCGGCCAGCCTGGACGATCTCATCAGCGACATTTCGGGCGGCGGCGCCGGCGCGCGCATTCCCGCCTCGTGGATTTTCAAGCCGTCCGACCTGATGTGCTTCAACCCACCGGCCTGCACGAGCCACTATGCCAACCCCGAAGATGCTGCGCTTGCCGCCAACTGGCCTACGCTGGAGTCGCTGCGCGGCAAATTCATGTTCATGATGGTGCCCGGCACGGTGCTCGACAGCGGTCCGCGGACTTACGCTGCCGCCCTTCGTAGCGGGCAGGCGCAGATCGTGTTTCCGGCTGTCTTCGCCAACGCGAATACTGGCTCAGCGGACCCGCGCATTTCGTATTACAGCGGCAGCGATGCAGCCAGCCGCGCATGGGACGTGTTGTTCGACATGCAGTCGGGCGTGTCAGATGCGGGCAGCGTACCCGCAAGCGTGACAAGTTGGATGGCGCAGAACAACTTCCTCATCTGTGTCAGCGATTCGACTCCCGGTGGGTCGCCGGTCGACGTGGCGGCAGGCCGGACTCGCTTGCGCTTACTCAGCCAGCAGTATCGTGCGAACGTCATCGACACCGACCAGGAAACCACGGACATTCCGTTCGCGTTTGACCGCCCTTGAGCCGCGTCATCTTGCGGAAGGCCTCTCGTATTTGAGCCTGCTTGAACGGGGTGACATTGTTTTGCCATGCTTCGTCCATTGGCAATGGTGGCGTGCCGCCCATGCCATACCGAGTCGCCATTTTCCCGGGCAAAGGAAGCTCTTTAAAAGTGCTATTTGGTTGTTCCTCAAGCGTTGTCGCCTGCTTTCGCGAACGTGTAAGTGACAAGAACTCTGTGCATTCTGGACCGGGGCGAATCGCCGGATATCGCAGTGTTCAATGTGCCCAACGAGTCCCGAGAAATTTTTATTGACATGCAGTTCCATGCCGTAGACACTTGAACGCATGAACACGTCCACTTTTGTCGCAATTGCGATTAATAACCCAATGAACGCCCATACGGGTGCGTCACTGGGGGCATGTGTGCGTTAGAAATTCGCAAGAACGCAAGTCACAAGGCCTCGCCGGAAACGGATGGGGCCTTTTTCTTTTGGTGGCACCTCCGTCAGCCGGTTCATTTGACGGAGATAAAAATGGATGAAGCAAGCCAGCAGTTTGTTAGTCCCCAGTTGTCCAAAAGAAAGTCGTACGAACCGATTGGGCTTCCGCGAATAGCGATTCATCTGGCCGTGCCGGTCGGAACGACTATTACATGGCGAGCACGTGCCGATTCGGAAGTAAGAGTATGTGAATCGCGCATTTGGCTGACCCGAGTTGGGTCGCCCTACGATTACTGGATGCAGCCCGGGGACATACTTCGCCTGAAGCATGGCGAGCGCATCTGGATCAGCGCGGATGGCGATATGCCTACCGAGGTATCGATAACGACCGAATACGCAGTGCGTCGTGACATCGTCTATCGATGGATCGTTCGCCTGAAAGTACTCATATTCGGTGCAAGTGCGATTCGCACGGAATGATGTAAAGACGTTTTTCTGTCTGCCCAACATGGAAGGAATGTGTGGACGTGGGATACGCACCCTGGACAGCCAGAGTCCTTATTGAATAAGGGCGAGTCCGGGGTGTTCGACGTGTCCGGGGAAAATTCGGCAGACTGTTTCGCAAGACGGATATCTTCAATCGAGGAGCCGACACGGAACCCCTGAAAAGTTGCCTGACGGACGAACAGAAAAAGGAACAGGAAACTAAAGACGCCGCCATTGGCATGGTCGTCGCGGCATTCTGCGCGTTTCTGTTTTGGGGCATCGGCGATTTAGGCCCACGCGCACTCACCGGCATCGTCCGCGATTCAGACGGTCTTTCCGTTGACCGAATCCGGTTACACGGTGATTACATGACGCCCAAAAGCAAAAAGCCCGGTCGCAATGACCGGGCTAAGTGCTTGATGTCTTTGGTGGGGCGTGAGTGACTCGAACACTCGACCTACGGATTAAGAGTCCCGCTTCCTGCAAATAGGTAGAAATTAAAGCGCAGTCAAATCAATGACTTGCATCGGTAGCCGCCCTTCAACCGGCTGCGCTTCTCGCCCTATTTAGGGCAATTTTTGCCTACTTTGGTCAAGTTTTGGTCAAGGTGCCTTGTTGCGCCTTCCCACCATACGTAGGAGATGGCTAATGCTGCCCGATTTCGAAACAGTCGAGGAGTTTTCTGTTGATTCCGAGGTTGCTGACACCACGGTCAAGGTCCGATTGCGTCGGCAGACTAATCACAGGCCGACCCGGTACAGCCGTGGCCCGTACTGACTTGATTTACAGGTCGGTAGTGTGCATGTTCCGCACTATTGCGTGGACGAACGATTCGCCCGCGAGGCTGCCCTCCGATTTCTTCTTGAGCACGTCGAGGGCATTGCGCCGCCGAGGCATTGATCCGGGCTGAGTAGCTCGCCTATTAACGCCGCAGGTCCCGGTCGACGGCATCACGAGAACAAATTAGGTCGGCCCGAGAAGCGGAGACCACGAAATAAGCGTCGAGTTGACGACGATGACCATCAAGAGAAGCGCCCCCCAAATGAGGGGGCGCAAAAAAGGAAATTTTCCGTCCTCGATGTACGCACGTATACCCGCCGTGATGGCCCACCCTCCCGCAAATGTCTGCATGACAACCATGGAGTAACGGAAGGTGATCCAATTTTTTATCAGCACCGGTAACAAAGCCAACCCAGCAAGCACCAGAAGCTTTGCGCCTATCCTGAAATTTGTCTGCTGATCGACGATAATTGCCAGTACAGTCTTCGCATCAGGACCTGTTGGCATTTCAATCGGAAAGACCGGACGGCCCATGATCAAGGCTGCCAAAATGGCAGTGGCTGCGGCGAAATAGGCCATCATGTCAGGAAGCTCGACGCTGTACGAAAAGACGCTGACGATCGGCAAAGCGAGCAACGCCCCAACCCCGTATATGTATCTGTCGGCTTCCTTGCGCAGCATGACCTTCATCGCTGACTCTCTGTTGTGTAATCTTTGATTGACTATTCGAAGACTGTGTTCGAGCCTGCGGCGCGTGTCGAGCTGGCTTGAGCGTTCATACGGTGCATCGACCTTACCGCGCGACTAGGTTGCCGGTCGCGCGGTCGTACACCTTGCCGACGATCGTGCCGTCGAGGATGCCGCGTACCGCTTCGTCGATGACGGACAGTGGCACCAGAAACCATTCCTGCGGATGCACCGGCTTGCCGTACCGCGGCGGCAGGGCCATATCGAACTGGGCGTTGGCAAAAATCTTGTGGAGCAGGCCTTCGACCTTCGCTCGATTCACGCCGGCGAGCTTGTACGTGGCCACGACCTCAACTGGGGCACATAGGTAGGTCGGGTCGTTCTCGGCGTCGGCGATGCGGGTCTCGACCTTACCGCCGGTCACGCCAATCTTGTGAATGACCTGACGGTGCTGGGCGATGAGCGGCTCGTCGGACAGGCTGCGCAGAACGTAGATCGTGCCGCTCTGCGCATCGCGGTCTTCCCACTCGCCGCTGAACAGCGAACCGACCTCGATCTTACGCAGGCGGCGTGGCGCGTCGTCGCGGTAGAGCGCCTTTTGGAACGAACGCATTAGCAGATCGTTTTCGGTCGCGTTGTCGTAGATAACGCGCAACCGCGCGTCTTGGCGGTCGGCTACTGACGTCTTGATTTCATCGCCCTTCTGGGCGATGTAGGCGATCTGCCCGTTTATGATGAAGAAGTTGCCCTGCTGAATGTTTTCCAGCTTGATTTCGGAGTCTCGGGCGAATGGCAGAGACTCCCAGCTGCCGTTCCTCAACCCGTCCTTGGCCTCGTCGAACAGCGGCTTGTATCGGTCGAAGTCCTCGCACGGTGTGCGGTTGGCGACGTCCTCGGCAACGGCCTTTTCGGCGCGGGACTTTACGTGCCGGAGCACCGTGATGTCGTCCTCGGCCGGTGCTTCGTTGGCGTCGATGCCGAGTTCGGCGAGCAAGTCGTCGTCGCCCAGCTTGTCCGGATCGACATAGACCGCGCCTGCCGGTTGAACCAGCAAGCCCTGCGTATCAAGACCGACCAGCAGTGACCGAGCTTCGGGAACAAGACGCAGGCGATCCAGGCGGACGGCGTAGAGGCGCTCGAAGATGTCCAGACCCTCGCCGTGACGCGGCGGGTGACCGCACTGCTCGACGAAGCGCTGGATTTCCTCGAAGCCGGCGATGACCCGTTCTTCCTGTGCGGTGCGGCCACCCTCAACTGCGAGTTCGACTTCGACGCCCAACTGTTCGAGCAGGTCGTCGTCCGACAGGTCGGTCGATGCAGGTTTGGCTTTCTTACTCACGGCCGTTGGCTTCCTTCTTCATTTCGGCTTTCTTGAAACTGGCGAGTGCCGCAATGCCTTCGGCCATGCGCTTCTCCCATGGATCGGGCGAATTGATGTCGGGCAGGCGGCCGCGCTCCTGCTTGAAGACTAGCGCGCGCTTCGCAAGCTCACGGGCTTCCTCGATTGGGATGTTGACCTTCCGGGCCGCGATGACCGACTGCACCTGGCGCAGCGTCTTCTCGTCCATGGCCTTGGCCAGGATCGCATAGGCCGCGTCAAATGGGTTGATCCGGTCGATCAGGTCGATGTCGAGGTCGCGCACGTTCATGGCGATTTGCTTGATACCTTGGATCAGCGCCAGGTTGGCACGCGGCGTATCGTCGCCGCCTTCGCCGCCTTCCGGCAGCTCGACCTGCTTGGCCTGCTGGGTGAACGCCAAGGCGGCGACCGCGTATTGGCGGACGGCCTCCTGGTCGTCCTCTTCGAGGTGCGGATAGCGCTCGCGGACGATCTTGCCCATCTGCATGATTGTCAGCTCCTCGGGAATGGTGCCTTCATTGTCGAACAGGCCACGCTCCAAGGTTTTGCGGTCCTGGACGAAGGCCGCCAGCACCTCATTGATGTCTTCCTTGCAGATGCGGGCCGCTTCTTCCGATCTGGGTTCGACCAGGCCCTTGATTTCGACGTGTACGCGTCCGTCTTCGGGGTTCACGCCGATGTTGAGCTGGCCTTCCTGGTAGCCGTCGGGGCCGTAGTCGAAGCCATCGATCTTGCCCTTGTTCTTGGGCGTGAACTCGAAGCGGGGCGTCAATACCTGTTCCATCAACAGGCTCGCGGCGATCGCCTTCAACGTATCGTTGATGGCGTCGGCGACCATATCTTCGGACGCGTCGGGTTCGGCAATCAGATTCGTGAAGCGGGCAGTTTCCTTGCCCGGCGCATCGCGGGTGGCGCGGCCGATGATCTGCACGATTTCCGTCAAGCTGTTCCGGTACCCAACTGTCAGAGCGTGCTCGCACCAGATCCAGTCGAAACCTTCCTTGGCCATTCCCAGCGCGATGATGACGTCGACGTGATCGCGGTTGTTCTTCTGAGCGGGGTCCTTCAACGCCGACAGGACGGTCGAACGCTGATCGCCGTCGTCCACCAAGTCCGCCACCTTGATGATGCGCTCATCGGGCCGTTTGATCCGGTGGAAGCCGGTCACTGGGTCGGTGCCTTCCCAGTGGCCGAGGTTGGCCATGATCTCCTCTACTTCCTTGTGCTTGTCTTTCAGGCTCTCGCGCGAATTGACATTCGGGATGTGCACGATCGTTTTGAGCGACGGGTCGAGCACCTTCATGATCGCGTCCAGATAACGGCCGGTGTAGAAGAAATAGCCAATTTCCAGGGACTTCAGATACTCGTAGCCGTTGAGCTGCTCGTAGTAGGTGTAGGTGACCGTCTCGAACCGCGCTTCGTCGTCGGGCGACAGTACCGCTTCCGCGTCACCACGGAAGTAGGAGCCGGTCATTGCAACCAAGTGCGCGTTGTCGTGCGCGATCAGGTCGGCCACCTGGCTACCTAGGATGTTGCTTTCCTTGTTGCTGCTGATGTGGTGGAACTCGTCGACCGCGATCAGGCGGTCGTCGAAGGCTGCGATACCCAAGTCCTGAACAGCGAAACGGAAGGTGGCGTGCGTGCAAACCAGGACCTTATCGTCGCTTGCCAGGAACTCGCCCACGGCCTTGACCTTGGAGTGTGCGA
Organism: Paraburkholderia sp. HP33-1; assembly: GCF_021390595.1. Lineage (NCBI taxonomy): Bacteria > Pseudomonadati > Pseudomonadota > Betaproteobacteria > Burkholderiales > Burkholderiaceae > Paraburkholderia > Paraburkholderia sp. HP33-1. The sequence continues at coordinate 29,623 of NZ_JAJEJR010000001.1, forward strand.
CCTTGACGTCATCGGCCCCCGGCGCATTGCACAGGTTCCATTGTGGTTTGACTACCCAATCGGCCCAGAACCCATACTCGGTCAGCGGCTCGTCGGCAAAGCTTCCGCCGATCGAACGCTCGGGCACCACGATCAGCGCCTGTTTGATGTTCTGGTTGTGCAGCTTGTCGAGCGCGATGAACATCAGTGCACGGGACTTGCCGGACGCCGGCGGCGATTTGATCAACAGGTACTGCTCGCCGCGCTTGGCGTACGCCCGTGCTTGCATCGGGCGCATTCCCAATGCATCGGATTTGCTCGAAACACCGGTACGTGCCGTTTTGATGGAGACGGCGGGCAGAGTGTAGTTGTTCGTGGGGGTGGTATCCGGGGTGCTCATAGCGCGGCCTTCCGTGCTCGCATGGTCGTTTTCTTGGCTGGCTTCACTTCGGCCGCCGTCATCTTCGTATACAGATCGAACAACTTTTCAAGGCGCTCGGTGTCGTTGCGGAACCGGCGGCCAATATAGATGCGCTCCAGCACTTCGTCGTTGCGCTCGTGGGCACGACGCAGATCCTCCGGCATATTGTCCGGATCGTACAGGTCTGCGATTGTGGCCGGATAGTGCGCTTCGCGGGCGAGCAGGATGTCCTCGGCGCAGGTGGTCAGATCAACCTTATTCTGCTCGGTAAGTAGCGGCATAGGAAAGGTGTTCCAGCCAAGTAAGTTTGAATAGCGAATATCCGTTTTCAGCCTTCCACATACTGTGGAAATCCACACATGATGCAATCTACTACTAATAATCGCCAGCTCGTGCTCAAGCCCGCCAACTATTTGCATATGTGGCGCTATCACGAGATCATCTTCGCCTAGCAAACCCGCCGTAACATATTCTCGCCGCTCGGAGAGTATTTGAGGCACAAATATTTTTCTTGCCCTGAAGTGCCTCCGCTCGGAGAAATACATCGGGGTGGCGCTTAGCTTACGCGTCGCTTCGCGGTTGCTGGCAGCACGGTAAGCGCGGACTCGCTGAAAGACGTCCCCAAATTCCGCCAGTTGAGCGTCGGACAATTCGGTCTCTTCATCAATGTACATGCTTCTTCGCACAATTCCCCTGATGAATTCCGCACCACCTACAGCTATTCGGAAAATGCGCTCGTTGTCCGGATTGATGCGAATACTCGACCGATATTCCTCGCCGGAGAACGTAAATTCACCATTGTCATTGGACATGCTCCCGTAGTTCATGGCAGAAAGCGTCGATAGCGGGGTCTTGCGTTTTGAAACAACAATATCCTGCATTGGAACAAGGTAAGGCCCAATGTTCCCAACACTACGCCGAGATTCAGCATCGTATATGTACCGATCGGATCGAACGCCATCGCGCGCACAGCCGACGATACAGCAAGTGACACCAGCATTATTGGCCGCATTGTTCGACCACATGAAGCTGGCGTGGCACCAATAGATCTTTAGTGAGTGGCGAGAGAGAATGTGTAGAACTATTTCAGCCTGTTCACCTTGAAATAGACTGGAGGTCGTCACAAATGAAAAGGCGCATTTCTCAAGTCCGCTGACATACTGGGCTGCTTTTAGGAGCCAGCAGCCAACGTAATCCAAATTTCCAGAATTTACGCCCTCGTTCTTAAATAGCTCAGCTATATCGTCCTTCTGCTCTTTCGTCTGATACTTTGTTCCCACGTATGGCGGATTACCGCCGATATACGTCTCGCCACCCTCGTTATCGAAGTCGATTTCCGCCTGATTGAGCGGTGTGCCAAACAAATCATCCGCAGCCACCTTCACGCCCGTGCCCGAGAGCGGGCAGATGCTCAACCAATCCAGCCGCAACGCGTTGCCGCACACGATCCAGTTTTGTGCATCCAGCGGCAGGAATTCCGCCAGCGCGTCTTTTTGCCCGCGATAGAGAACATCGCACTGGAACTCGGCAATGATGAGCGCCAGTCGTGCAATTTCTGCTGGGAAGTCGCGCAGCTCGATGCCCCGGAAATTAGTCAGTGGTATCTCGCTGCCCAGATGCGGTTCGCCCCGGCGGCGGTTTATTTCCGCCTCGATCTCACGCATCTGCTTGTAGGCGATGACGAGGAAGTTGCCCGAGCCGCAGGCTGGGTCGAACATCCGGATACGTGCCATGCGCTTACGCAGGTTCAGTAGCTTGGCCCTATTGTCGCCGGCCGCTTCCAGCTGGGCACGCAGGTCGTCCAAGAACAGCGGGTTGAGCACCTTGAGGATGTTCGGCACGCTGGTGTAGTGCATGCCGAGGGCGCCACGCTCCTCGTCGTCGGCGACAGCCTGGATCATCGAGCCAAAGATGTCTGGGTTGATTTCGTGCCACTTGAGTTGACCGGCGTGGAGCAGGTAGGTGCGGGCGATGCGCGTGAAACGGGGCACCTCGATGCCTCCGCCGAAAAGGCCGCCGTTGACGTAAGGGAAGCGGTCGGCCCACGCCGGGATCTTGGCTTCGACGCGGGCGTTGCCCTTGGTCGGCACGTTCATTGCCTCGAATATGGTGCGGATCACCTCGTGCGTGTTCGCCGACGTCGTTTCGCTCATCTGGTCGACCGTCCTCGTGAACAGACCGGAACCATCAAAGATGCCCGTATCCTCGGCGAAGAAGCAGAAGATCAACCGCGCCATGAAGTGGTTCATGTCGTGCCGGCGGTCCTCCTTGGACCACTCCGGATTTTCGCGCAGCAGTTCTAGGTAGAGCTTGTTCAGGCGGCCGGTCGCACGGATGTCGATCGCGCTGTCCTTGATTTCCTTGATCGTCGAAATACCGGCCAGCGGCAGAAAAAAGCCGAAGTGGCTCGCGAACTTCGGGTAGTCGCAGGCCAGCGTTTCGCCCGTAATGATTTCCTCGGCTTCCAAACTCTCGCCGTCGGTGGCCAGGACGAACTTGACCTTGCCCTTGGCGGTTTCTGGACTCGCGCGCAGGGCACTCAAGGTCGCGCCGACGTGACCCGGCTTCGCCACGGCTAGGTGGATGTTATTGCGTTGCAGTACACCACCGGGCAGGTCGGATTTGTTCGTGTCGCCTTTACGCAGGCGGGCGATCGTGGTGTCCTTGTTTCCGAAGGCTGCCAGGAAGGCGAAGGGGAATTCGGTGACGTCAAAGGGGGCGTCGGCCAGCTCGGAGACGGCGACTTCGATTTCGACTGCGTTCATGTGTGCGGTTCATGGGGAATTCGTTCGCCAGGTTGGCATTATGCCAACGCTAGCGTGGCCCTGCTAAGAGAGGCGTTGAACCTCCTAACTGCACGTCGCCTTTTTTGAGCATGACCGCGATTGCTCCATCCGATCTCGTTTTTCGCGAACGCCTGCCCGCCATGCTGAGATAGATGACCGAAGGACTGACGAAACTCGACGCGATGGGCATCTGGCATCGTGTGGTCATTGGGAACTGAGCTTTCTGTCCAGTAGCACTGAGTGCTATAATTAAAAAATACCAAATTTTATTTGGCTGCGTACCGATAAGGGGATAAAGCGAGGTCTCAATGCACAAGACAAGGTCGCCCGTTATCGAAGCTGCGCGTGAAACGGCCAAAGGCCTGCACAAGGCAGGTGCACCCGATCAGATCACGCTACGCGAATTCGATCCGCTCTGGGTGCCACCGATAGAGCCCCTGGAGCCGGCCGAAATCAAGCGCATCCGTGAAGGCGCGCATGTCAGCCAAGCAGTTTTCGCGCGCCTGCTCAACACAAGTCTATCGACAGTTCAGAAGTGGGAGATCGGTCAAAAGAAGCCAGCGGGCACAGCACTCAAGTTGCTGCATCTGGTTCAGAAGCGCGGGCTGGAGGTCATCGCGTAACGGCAGTGCTCCGGCAACACCCGGTCAGGGCGCAAACGTACAATCCGGCCTGTAGCCATCGAGTCCCTCCTGTTGATGTGTTAGCACTTGTCCGACGGCCCGCAAGAAAGGGTGAAATTACATGAACGCCGATATTCTGAAGAGAGTGGTGCGAGCCATCGCCGATGGTTCGCAAACGGACCTAGACCGGCTGGCCGGCAAGATCGTCGAAGCGGAGCGCAAAACCGGGCACGTCCGGCTTGCCGAACAGCTTGACGCTATCCTGAAGCAGCCTAGGCCCAAGCGGCCTGCCGCGTCTCTGTCGACGCCCGACATTGACCGCACGCTAAAAGAGCTTCCGTTAAGCCGACGCCATGGCGAGACTCTGGCCACACTGATACCACACGATCAGCTTGAACATCACATGGTGCTGCCTGAAGTGGTCGAGCAACGCTTCGCGCGCATTGAGGCGGAGTACGCTGCTCGCGATCGGCTTCGCACCTATGGGCTCAGGCCTCGTAAGACCGTATTGCTCTACGGCCCTCCGGGGTGCGGCAAATCCTTGGGGGCCAAGCGGCTCGCTTGGAACACGGGCTTGCCGCTGATGAAGGTGCGCTTCGACGTTCTGATCTCTTCGTTCTTCGGAGAGTCGGCTCAGAACCTGCGATCGATTTTCAGCAGTGCCCGAGAGAAGCCATGCGTGCTGCTGCTCGACGAATGCGACTTCATCGCACGGTCGCGCACGGCCTCCAAGGACATCGGCGAGGTTTCACGCATCGTTAACTCGCTGTTGCAATTGATGGAGGAGTACGACGCACCTGGCTTGCTCGTGGCGACAACTAATCTGGAGTCAGCTTTGGACCCTGCGCTTTTCAGGCGTTTCGACGATGTATTCTCCATCCCGTTGCCAGGCGCAGCCGAGATTGAAAAACTCCTGAAGCTGACGTTATCCAGTGTGTTGCTGGACGCCTCCATCGCTTGGGAGCCGTTGGTCGCCAAGCTCGAAGGTTCATCGGCCGCGATGGTCGTGAAGGCGGCGCAGGACGCCGCGAAGGCCGCCGTGCTGGCCGGCCGTAAATCCTTGTCGCAAGACAAGCTCCTGAGGGCCGTTGAAGAACTACAACGGCACGACGCGGCGCAGAGGGCGTAATCCATGCCGGGAGCACACAACTTTGAACACCTCCCGCTGCTCCTTCGCTATCAAGGTAGGGCGCGCCTGCGCGGGGGGGGCGACCCTTCGCCACAAACACTAGCCAACAAAGGCGTGCAGCGCCAGGCGCACAGCGTTGCGCTCGACACGGCGGCTCAGGCGCTAAGCGCGAATTGGGAGGCGCGTAAGGCACAACGCCAGGCAGCCGGGCAGACCCTGCCGGACATCCCAGCAGGCATTCCCATCCTACTTCAGATTGACACCGGCCTCGATCTCGACGTCCTGCGGGCCAAGTTTGAATTTGAGATCGTTGCGGAGCAAGAAGAGGGCTATGTGATCGTGGCGTCTGAAGACATTCAGCTTGCTGCGTTCCGGGCCATGGTCCAAGGCTTCGCCGTCACAGTACACGGCTCGGCGACCATCGCCGAGGTCCACACGCTGTTCGACGATCCCGACCAAACGGACCGGCTGGGCCGCATCCTCTCCGAACATCTCATGGCGTCATGGGGCAATATCAACGACGACCAGCTCTACATTGTCGATATCGGCATCGCCTGCGCCGGCACCCAAGAGATTCCGCCTCGCCCCACCCGCGGCAAGCGCGCGACGGACGCGCAATGGGCGGCCAAAGAGTTCGAGTGGTCGGAAAAGCGTACCAGCGCCTATAACGAGTGGGACGACATCAAGATCGAACGCGAGACTTCCATCCAGAAGTTCACCGAGTTCTACCAAGCAGAAATTCTGCATCTTACCGACAGCGCCGACTTCGATGCAGGCGTTCTCCCTGACAGCTTCACGGTCCGGCTGAAGATCTCGGGGAAGGGGCTCAAGGACTTCGTTCTCAACTACCCCTACATCTTCGAGGTCATCGAGCCAGAAGACATCGCTCTTCCCCAGGACCAAGGTCAGCAGGGCGAACAAGCGGCACCGGCAGTGACGCCGATTGCACCCGATGCGGACGCGCCCACCGTCTGCGTCATCGACAGCGGCATTCAAGAAGCTCACGTCCTGCTTCAGCCCGGTATCGACCAGGCCACTTCCCATTGCTTTCTGCCGGGCGAAGCCCCGACGGCCGTCGCGGATGAGGTCGCGCCGGGCGGACATGGCACACGCATCGCGGGCGCGGTGCTGTACGGCGAGGACGTGCCAGCCGAAGGTGCGCCTCAGTTGCCGTTCTGGATTCAAAACGCCCGCGTGCTGGACGCACAGAACGCGATGCCCGTCGAGTTGTTCCCTCCGGAGGCGCTGCGCAAGGCCGTAGAGCGCTTCAACGACGGCCCGCGCCGGCCCCGAATCTTCAACCACTCGATCAATGCGCGTGGCTACTGCCGCACGCGCTATATGTCTTCCTGGGCCGCAGAGATTGACCAGTTGTGCAACGAGCGAGACATTCTCATCGTGCAAAGCGCCGGCAATCTGCCGCTGCAGGGCACGTCTCCCTTTCTGGGGATCGCCGATCACCTGAGTGCAGGCCGGAACTATCCCGGGTATCTCGAAGAAAATGCGGCCCGCATTGCCAATCCCGGTCAGAGCCTGCAGGCTCTGACCGTCGGATCAATCGCCTACGACGCTGCTGAACTGGGCGCATGGCGGACTTTCGCCACGCAGCCCGCAGGCCCTTCGGCGTTTTCGCGGTCTGGTCCAGGCATCTGGAACGTCATCAAGCCCGAAGTTGTCGAGTACGGCGGCGACGCCGTTCGGACGAACAACGCACCGCCAGACATCCAGGCCGGCGGCCGCATTCCCACGGCTTGTCCCAACCTCGTCCGGTCAACGCTGCACGGGCCCGGGCCTGCAGCGGACCGCGACGCCGCTGGTACGTCCTACGCTACGCCCAAGGTGGCGCGCATTGCTGCACAGATCCAGCGCGTATTGCCCGCGGAGCCTGCGCTGCTGTATCGCGCCCTCGTCGTGCAATCGGCACAATGGCCGGTTTGGGCTGAAGACCTCTTGTCGCGTCTGCGCAATCCACCGCCAAACATGCCCCAGGCGGAAAAGCAGGCCTTGTTCGCCGCAGTATCAAGCGCCTTCCGATGCCTAGGCTTTGGCATACCGGACGAAGCGCGGGCTACCACGAACACTGATCATCGAACGACGCTCATCACGAGCAGCGACACCGAGATTCACGCTGGTGAATGCAACATTTATCAGGTGCCAATTCCGGCCGAGTTGCGCCAGCAGGCCGACGAATTCGACATCCGCATCGATGTGACGCTGTCCTACGTCGCGCAGCCGCGGCGCACGAGGCGCAATCTGCGCCGCTATCTCTCGACATGGGTCGATTGGAAGGCCAGCAAGCTTGGCGAGGGGCTGCACGACTTCCGGGTGCGTGCCATGAAGGACGCGAAAAACGGCGAGGCACCCCTGCCTGGCTCGACGCTGCCCTGGGTGCTGCACGACAAACCGCAGGACGGCCTAATTAGGGACTTCAAGCGCAACAGCGGGACGGTGCAGAAGGACTGGGCTGTCGTTAGTTCGAACAGCTTGCCCGACCACTTCTGCATTGCTGTGGTCGGCCATCAAGGCTGGAGCCACGACCCGGACTCGACTGCGCGCTATGTGCTCGCCGTGACCTTTGAAATCTTGGGAGGCGAAATCACGATCTACGAACCGCTGCGTGCGGCGATCGCCGAACTGCAGGCTCATACCGAGGCCGAGATCGAGGCCGACGAAGTAGAAGTGGAAATCGAAGCGACCGAATGATGCGCAGGCAACCACACGGTCGCTTTGGCCGTCATACCGCTTTGCACCTTCTCGGCGTAGATACCTTTGTTGTAGTCGTCGCGCGCCTCAAGTCAAAACAGGAGGGCAATTTGCCCTCCTGTGTCCTTCATTAAAACGGCAACCCGTCGCGCTCATCTTTCGGTGGAAGTTGAGAGGTTGGCGTATGGCTCGGCAGGGTGCCGATGGCGGTGGTGGTGAATTCGCCGGTCTTTATGCAGCGCCAGGCCCAGCAGGATGCGGTGTCCAGATCGGGCACTCTGCGCCAATCGCCGGATCGGTAGGGGCGAAACTGCCATTGTGCGCCGTGCCCGGTGTGAAATACCACCAGGCGCCCGACTTCGCCGACCTGCGCTGCACTGTTCTCCAGCCGGATAACGCGAACTTCTTCACCGAAATCGAACACCGCCTCATCGCGCACGATACAAAGCAATTCGACATCAAGAAAGAAATCGCACGCGACGTGCTTTGCGGATTGGGGGATGTTTTCCATTGCTCATTCTCCTGTTGCGCCGGGCCACGATGGGATTGGTGTTTGGCCTGACAGCAGGTGATGGCGAGCGCGAATTGATAAAACGGGATCGGCCGAGTATGCGTACCCGTTACCCTGCCAATCGACGAATATCCCTATAACAGGCGCGCGTATGGTGATTTCTTGAATTACTGTTAGGATAACTATTCGATCTGTGAAAGGGTCGGTAGTCCACACACTCTCCTGAATGTGCTGGGGCTGCCAACCCCAGACACGTTCGTGCACTTCGGTTTCAGTCGACTGCCAATCGATTGAAATTGACCGCTGAAGCGTGGTGCCCATAATCGGGCTCGCCACGTTACGCAGGGCGCTGGGGGCTGCAATGCCCCCTTCGACCCAATCCAGTTTTGCGGAGCGGGAAGTTGGGCGACACGGACACGGGGCCTCAGGTGACTGAGGTAACCCTGCCACGTGCGAATGGGTGGAAATCCCGACAACGGGCGGCCCGAGAGGGTCGGACGGTGTCCCGGGCGGTGGGCTGCTGAGGCGTCAGGAATGGCGCAGGGACGTGAGGAGAAATCTGGATCGTCTGGTACTTGTTGGCGCAAGCTGATGAGATCGCTGGATAGCTCAAGCCGTACGTTGCATCCGCAGAGGATGCATCCGGGTAAGTCGTGACAAGCCGCTGGTTGATTCACCGGGAGGTGGATCAGCTAGTCAGGGCGCGGTGATGCGCCGGCAAAGTAGGGGAGGTGCTCTGGAACCTCGACCCCCTGAAACCCGCCACAAGGCGGGGTAGGCCCGCAGGGCTAATTGCTGGTAGCGGAGCGCGGCGGCGTGTCATGTCGACGTACATGGCTAACGTGGGAATCACCTGCATACCGATTGAGCCCGGGTGGCACCGGGCAAGGTAAAGGTGAGGGAGACTGGCTGATTAGCCGCGATGCGAGGGCAGACCTGACGGTTGTCCGGGCGGAGCGAAAGGCCGGAGCGGTATTTTGAAGTGTACGAGTGTGTTCTGAACCATGGCAGGGCCTGGCCGCCCTGCTCATTTTCACGGAGAAACGACGTAGTAAAAACATCAGACCAACGGCCGCATGGCCAAAGTCGTCACATGATGTGGCGCACAACCGCTGCCGGGGTAGTTCCACCCGGCAGTTTTCCTTTCTGTTGCCGGTCAGTGGGTATACCGATACAGGCCGGTCTGCGCCGGGACCGCGTGCGATTACATTTCGCGGGCAGCGGCAAGCAACCGGCTTCGCGCCCGCTTCGATGCCTGTCCGTACAGCAGGATCAATTCCGCCAGTTCGTCGTCGTCTGTATAGAAGTACGCCACGGGCACCGAAAGCTCAGCCGCCAGCCGGCAGGCGAACGGGTAATCCACCTTGTGGATATCCAGTTCATAGCGATTGATGCGCGTGCTGGCGACGAACGGATCAAGACCGGCCGCGATGCCAAGCGATTTTTGCGACAGGCCGGCGCGAAGCCGGGCTTCTTTCAGCCGACTTCCAAAAACCGTATTTCCTGCTGCCGACATTGCGTAACCCTGTATTTTCCAAGGTTACGAATGTCGTAGTTAATGGATTTTCCAGATACTACGAATATCGTAGTATCTGAGTGTGGTAATCCTGAGGGTGACAAGCCTGTCTCTGGTTGCGAAACCGGTGCAAGTGAGCCTGTCGATGTCAGGAGCGTTCCATCGGCGTCGATCGAGAGTGGTGCCTCAGGCGCCTGCCTACGCCTGCCGCTTCTCGTCGCGAGCTTTCTTCGCCTTCTCGGCTTCGAGTTGCTTCGCTGCCAGCCAGAATGCGCCGATCACGATCGGGATGCCGACGGCAAGAATGTATAGGGTCAGCGCCATGACTCGTATCAGATCAGGGAAATCGGTATAGGACTCGGTCCGTGCCCGGTGATTCCCGGTCAGCGCGAATCGTGGACGCCACGATGGGAGCGGGCATTGGCAGGCTCTTTCGGGTCCCGACCGCATCGGCTGTCGCCCACCTCCCGGCGAACCGCTTCAATTGCACCGGTGAGTGGCAGGAAGAATAGCCGTGGGGCCTCCCTGGCCGCCTTGATGAATTCGCGCATGAAAGCATTCATTGGAGATACTCCTTCGAGACGCGCGAAACCCGCGGGGAATAGTCAGCCCGCATGGTTTCACGACCGATGTGGATCGTCGTAGAAAATGTTTCCCGAAAACCATGAATAGCTGGGATCAGTGTGCCAGTCTGCTCCCGAGTCGAGACGTCCCGGCCAATCCCGTGAGTCGTCGTCGTGAAGGTTGGGGAAATCGAAGTCATCGTGACGCAGGGCATGAGCAGTCACTTCATTTCCTCGATCGAATGGATCGTCGCAGTCAAATCGCTGTGTTCTGCCCGACGGCGTTCCATGAAACAGGGGAGCGAGAGAAGACAGCATGGGTGCAACCAGCAGACCGACGATGGGCGAGGCGACCACATGCACGAAGCGGTCGGCGGTATACAGGTCGATGTGGAAATGCGTCCAGACAGCATCCAGCAAAACTTCGATCAGGACCGCCGTTGCAAACGTCAGCAGACCCACCAGTGCCCGAATCATGAACGGTGCCCGGGCCAATCGGCGATAGGCCAGTATCAGCGACTTCATCTTGTTCCCCTTCTGTTGCGAGTCTCCGGGCTACTCCGCGGGAAGCGGATGCTCCACATGACATCGACCCGTCTGGATGGCTCCCTGGCATGATCAGGCTATCAGTTGACATACTACGATTATCGTAGCAACCTATTCAGGTAACAGCTACAAATAACGCAGCTTTCCGGTGGAAATTTGCGCTGGAAGAACAAGACAGCACCTCGAGGCCACAGAAATTGCGAAGTCAAAGTCGAATTACCTCGCCGTGATGCACCGCGCACGCGCCTGCCTGACCTGAATCGTTTTCAGGTTCCAGCTGCCAATCCATCTGGTTGTCATCCATGCCGTGGGCAGGATGCTGTCCACTGCTGCGCGTCGTTTTCTATTCGGGGATCAACAATGAAGAAGTTTCTGTTTGCCACATCGCTCGCGGGTGCCATTGCGCTGTCTGGCTGCGCAGTCAGCACCGCACCGCTCACGCGGGACCAGGTCGCAGCGAAGGTCGCGCTAAGGACCGGGTATCCCGGCTGCGACAGTTGCAATATGGTCAGGACGTATGCCGCACCGCAGCTTTACCGGCAGCAGTTCGTCAACGATCCGGATTTCCATGGCTGGCTCGATCTGAATCTGCAACTGGCCTCGACGAACTACAACACGATCAATCATGCGCAGGCATACCGGATCGTCGCTGGCGTGATCGTGAACGGTGGCTTTGTCGATGCGTGGCGCAGGAATCATCCGGAAGAGCGCTGCCCGAGCGATAACGAGGTCGTGCATGGCTATCACGGCTTCCATGCGGGTCAGGGCATCGAGTTCTGGCTGGTGAAGAGCGACGGTACCTATGTGCCGCTCGGCCACGTCGCCGACTTGAATGGCGAGATGATCAAAAACCTCGAATGCTTCAACAGTACCGGTAGCGGGGCCTCGTGGACCCAGATGATCGACCTGCCGGCCAGCGTGCTTGAGGATGCGTATCGTCAGAATCAGCCTGTCCGGATTTTCGCGGGCAAGACGCTGACAAAATATGAGTCGACGAGCGACGGCTACAAGCCGGTGACGGTCGCGTACGAGGTCCGCAAGGGTTTGACGTTCGAATTCAGCCCGGATTACGTCGGCGGCTTCGTGGATGGTCTGAAGCGCCTGGGGGCTGACACACCAGCTGCGCGCTAAGGCCGCCATCGACAATGCCTCGACGCCGGGCAGAACCGGGCCGTATTTTGCGTTCTAGAATCAGGGAAGCGGATACACCATGTGTTGACGTTGTGCTGACCGATGATCAGTGTGGAGATTGACGATGGCGACCTATACCGGTATCCCGGAAAGAAGGGCGAATGCCTCGCCGACTGAAAACCTTCTTTCTGAGGCAAAAAATCTGGGCGTTGATGTCTCGAACGTGACAGAAGCGGAACTTGCCCGCGCCACGTCCGACAGGCGTGCCGAGCTATGGCTGAAGGAAAACGCGGAAGCGATCGCGTACTACAACGACTACATCGAGAAAAATGGTCTACCGCTCGAAAACTACCGGAAGTTCTGATAGAACGATTCCGTGCCTCGGCTTTCTCCCCGTGGCATTGCCACGGGGAACTGCGTCAATTAGTCGGATGAGTCAACGAGCCCCCAGTCGATCGCCAGTTGCTCGAAGCGTTTTGCACCAAGGCAAAAATATTGATCGATACTGTGCGAGCAGGCCAGGGTGTCCATTTTAAGAACACGAAGTACGTCGTCGAAGCATTCCCGGTCGAGCATGCGCAGGTCGGTGAGCTGAAACGGGAAACGCTTCGAGTTGTACAGGCCGAGCAGGAACAGGGCAACGACATAGCTCGCTCCTGAGTCCTCGTGGGCGATGGCGAACAGCCGGCGCAGGGCAGGAACCCCATCGTCGACGAGGTCCTGGTTGGGCTGGTTATTGTGCAGGATCTGGTTGAGAAATTCCTGGAAGGGGTCGCGAGTCGACATGTGATGGCTCCGGTTGGTTGTCGTGGCACATCGTTATGTCGAACACGTGCGTATATGCGTGTTCGGATACCGGGCTTGACCTAACGTAGAGAGTGGAGGACCCGATAATGGACGGAAGGATGATTGCGATCGCGCGTCGCCTGTTTCCTCGCGCACAGGGCCGGGAAGCAGTCGTTGCATTGTCGGCGGTGATTTCCGGCGCGATCGGATCGATCGCGACCCTGGTCACCATGGCCATGTTGATTTGGGGGCGCTGAAGCGTTACGTCTGATCAGTAACGTCAGGAAACGACCGTGTTTTCGGCCTGTTCGGGAAATGCGCACAGAAAGGCCTCGCGTCTTTCCGCATGTGTCAGCCCATTAATCACGGGCCGATCCGGCAGGAAACGGACGTAAGCAAGGAAAGAACGTTCGGACAATTGCGGCCCACTGGCCGGCCGCAGGCGTTTCCAGTCGCGCCGCAGTTCGGCGACAAGCTTGCCGACCTGTCGGCGCACGAGACGAAAACCCGGCTCAGCGTACAGCCGGTCGAGCAGGATCTCGGCATCGGCGTCCCGCAAGGCACCGTCGATTTCGATCTGCCGGCGCCGATCCGGGGACAATGAAGCGATCCGATGAATGCGATCGAGGCACAGGTTGTAGCTGCGATGGGTTAATCGCCACGACCAGGATTTGCCGTCGTGGACCAGTTCGTGTTGCTGATCGGATGATTTCAGCCGCGAATGCGGATCGCGCAGATCCTGAAGCTGCTCGCGTTGGGTTACGAGGCCACGGCCTTCGCTTGCCAGTAATACCCAGTCGACAACCCGTTGTCCGTTTGCGCCCCGCGCAGTCAATCGTACGGCATGCAGGCAGGTGCTGGCCTCACCGGCCATTCGGCGTTTGTGCTTGGTCTGGCGACTGAGCTCCGTGCCATAGGCTTCAGCGAATTTTTTTGCAAGTCGGTCGAAGCCCGCGAGGTCCGTTCGTCCCGACGTATAGAAGAAGTGCTGATGGGTCGCAGCCTGCTGGAGGCGCTGCATGTAGCGGATTTTGTCGGGATGGAGCATGGCGCATACGCCGAGGATGATTTTCATCATTATAAATTAGCAAAGCTAATTAAATGGAATATAAATCTACTTTTACAATTATCAATACGTGTTATGGATGATCTGCGATGCCAGGTGAACCCGCGATTTTCTGATCGAATGTGCAATGCGATATGTGCACTGCACACTGCGATATGTGCAGTGTGCAGTGTGCAGTGTGTAGTGCACATAGACCGGATGAAACACTGGCCTAGTGGGCGTCCGCGGGGACGGCATAAAGAGACGGCATTTATATTTAGAGGGTGTGCGGGCGTAAAAATGAGTCGCCGAAGGCGACATGATTAATAGAGGTTCCGATTTTTCGTTTACGTATCAGGGTGCGACGGAAATTCCATTGGGAATTGTACAAAAATCGCGAAATTTTTAGCTTTATTCAGCGAGGTATCGGCCGCGCTAACCCGTCTCAGGTCAGTCAGAAAAAGATGTTCAGATTACCCAACAAGTTAAGCGCCGACCTGGTATTCGGCTGATAGGCAATGCTCGTCATGTGATTGACATGGCTGACCCCGACGCTGCCGTAGACCCAACGCATCAACCGCGCATTGTAGGAAAGCGTGATGGCCTTCGAGTCCCGATGCACGAGCGCACCTTCTGCCTGGTAGAGGTGAATGCGCATATCCGCGTACAACATCCCGAAGCGGCTGACGCGTACTTTGACGAGCTTGAGCGGATACTTCAGTTCGTCTGCGTGGCAGTGTGAGTTCGGCATCGCGCTATAGCCATCACTACGATTGCGGGGTGGTATCCCACGGACCATGAAGGTTGGTCGCCACGTGTGACATTTCTTCGCACGTCGTATTCAGACCTTCGACCCATTGATCCCTTTCAGCTGGATTGACCGATCCGCTCAAAAAACTACTGTCCCGTGCGATGACGTATCCGGAAACTGCTCGGAATGAGGCGCTACCGTACAGGCCAGACTCATCTAGTGGATCAACGTGACCGCGACGAATGTACTCACTGACTACCGTCACGAATTTTTCTTTCAGAGGTTCCATCCAGGATTGACTGGCGAATTGCACGACCTGATCCCAGACAATCCGGTCCAGGATAATGGCCATATCAATATAAGAAAGCAGTAGCGATTCACGCAGGAGAAGTCCTACGATTGTGAGTCGATCCAGTCTGTCCGGGACGCGGGATAAGGATAAATTCAACCACTGGGTATAAACGCCGGCAAATGATAGTTCGGTGATGGTTCCCTGCGAGTCAGCGGCGATCTTGTGGACGTAAGGGTCGACAATTTTTGAGAGGTCCTTCTCAAGACGCACGAGCCCATGATGATCGAGCAATGCGTTCAGCTCCTGCCGAACCATCTTCAAATTCGGGGCTTCCTTCCCAAATATTGTCCAGAACGGCGATTCAATTAACGCCTTTGTCCCTTCGAAGGGTTGTGTCCCATCTCGGTGCCTCGTCTTATCAACTGCTTCGGTCAGGTACATCGAAGTCTTGGTTGACGAGCCGACTTTACGTTCGACAGACACTTTTCTTGGATGCCAGCCATCACTCAGCACGCGCGCAAAAATTTTTCCGCGATCAGTTCTGCTGGTACCCGCGAATTCCCGATCGCGTCGTTCATCACTCCAGTCCGGCGGGCAGATCGATTTGACCTTGTAGTACCACGTCCAAACCTGCAGCTTTTCGATGGGCGATTTAGGCGGGCGTCCGGGCTGCGGTGGCTTGGGTTCGGATTTGATCCACGCTCTTTGCCCTTGCTTGAGTAAAGCCTTCAGATCCTGTTCAAGAGCCTTCTCCTCATCTACCAGCATTTGTGAGTGAGTCCTTTCC
This sequence comes from Paraburkholderia sp. HP33-1, assembly GCF_021390595.1. Lineage (NCBI taxonomy): Bacteria > Pseudomonadati > Pseudomonadota > Betaproteobacteria > Burkholderiales > Burkholderiaceae > Paraburkholderia > Paraburkholderia sp. HP33-1. Next base: position 45,192 of record NZ_JAJEJR010000001.1, read on the forward strand.
TCGTCCAGGATAGCTTGTGCTCGGGCCAGGAATTTATTCTCAGGATCGACTTTGGCGTGCAGGGTTTTCATGGCTGGATGGAACAAATAATTCACTAATTAAAGGCGACCACGATTCGTACCAGATCGGCAAAATACGCTCAAATACTGTGAACGATCGCAAATGACCATGGGAGGTAAAAACGACTTGGAGCTTGAGGAAAAACTGATGTGCCAATTTGGTCCGTTGATCGGCGGTGCAGATCTGCGTCAGGCATTGGGGTTCAGGTCTGCCGTGACGTTTCGCCGGGCAGTCAGGCAGGGAAAACTGCCGGTCAGGGTTTTCGAATTGGAGGGCCGCAAAGGGTGGTTTGCATTGACCACCGACATTGTGGAATGGCTGACTCGGGTGAGTGTCGCATCGATGGCAGTGGCAATGCCTGGCGATTTGTAGCCAGAGACAGGCCAATAACCAAAAGGAGGTTTGACATGTAGCGCGGATTTGCCTGGGAGCGTTGCGCTGAGAAAGAAGAATGCTGCTGACTGGAAATCGCAGTATCCGTTTTTTCCCACGCATACGTCAAGTCTCCTATCGTTAGTTTTTCATCGGGCAGGCTGAAGGATGATCTCATCCATTAATTTCGGTTTGCTAAATAAATCAGTTAATGGCTGAGGGTGGCGTTCGCCTTCTGCTAACCAAATTGGGGGGCGAATGGGAGAAAGTATGTTCAGCAACTGCGTGCCTGGGGTACTGCATGTGCCGATTTTCGGCAAGAGGGGTATCGATGGTTGATCCCCGTACCGTGCCTCATGCCTTCACGGAGGATTTTCAGGCCTCCAAGGCGATTTATCGCCGTATCGAAGTGCGTATGTGGGGCGACGAGAAGTTTCGCCAGCTGACGCCGATCCAGGTCTGTGGACAGGGCCTTTGGATTTACCTGCTCACCGGTCATCACACTCGCCACATTCCCGGAATTTTTCGCACGGGGCGCGCGGCGATGGCAGAAGAACTGGGCTGGACGCTCGACGAATTCGACAAGGCCTTCGCAGAAATCTCGAAGAAGGGCATGGCAAAAGCGGACTGGGCTGCCCGCGTGGTTTGGGTTCCCAATGCCCTGAAGTGCAACCCGCCTCAATCCCCGAATGTCGTGAAGTCTTGGGGGAAGGAATGGGAGTTGATCCCCGAGTGTGACTTGAAGTGCGAGGCAATGGCATCGCTTCGGATCAACGTTCATGTTATCGGGGAGGCTTTCGGAAAGGCTTTTGATGAGACTTTCGGACTGGCGCCAAAGGCATCCAGGAAGTCTCGGGAAAAGGTATCGGCGAAACAGGAACAGGAACAGGAACAGGAACAGGAACAGGAACAGGAACAGGAACAGGAACAGGAACAGGAACAGGAACAGGAACAGGAGCAGGCAGACGGGCGCGATGTCGTCGAGGAAATTTTCGATTACTGGAGAAAAACTATGAATTCATCGCGCTCGAAGCTTGACGGCAGCCGGCGGAAGGCCATCCAGGGCGCGCTCACGATGGGCTATTCGCCGCGCGACCTGTGCTTGGCCATACGTGGTTGTAGCCAAACTCCCTACAACATGGGGAAGAACGAGAAGGGCCAGCGCTACACCGGCCTCGCTCTCATTTTGCGCGACGCAGACCAGATCGACCGCTTCATTGCGAACGATTTGAATCCGCCCGAGGCTCAACCCAAAAACAATCTTGCAGCCGTTAGTGCGGCGAATGCTGCGGCATTTCTTGGTGGCGAAGCAGATCCCAACATCCTTGACATGGAGTGAGCGGCATGAAGCCCAACGAAAAACAGGTTTTCCTGAAGATGCTTTCTCGGACGTTCCGTACGGTTCGCCAGCCGCTGCCTGATCCTGAGGTATTGGGTGTTTGGTGGGGCAAGCTTGAGCCGTACCCGTTGGAAATGGTGGCTTCTGCACTTTCGAGGCACCTCGACGTAAGCGACTTTGCGCCGACGCCGGCGGCGATCCTCAAGTATCTCCCAAAGCGTCGTCAAGATCATCTGGAGGCTGACGAGGCTTGGGCGCTTGCCTCAGTGGCAGTCGATGAAAACGAAACGGTGATCTGGACGGATCAGATTGCCGAAGCGTGGTCGAACGCAAAGCCGCTCTTTGATGGCCGGGGGAACGTGGCAGCCCGAATGGCCTTCAAGGCAGCCTACGTCCGCATTATCGAGCGGGCGGTCGCAACGGATCAGCCGGTGATTTGGCGCATCTCGTTTGGTGCTGATCCGGATCGTCGCCGGCAGGCCTTGGAGCAGGCGGAGCGGGACGGCCGCCTCACGGCAGAGCAGGCTCGTGATGCCTTGCCGCCTCCGGATGCAACCCGCAATGGGTGGCCTCTGCTTGCTTCTTCCGGCAAGAATTGTGGACTCAATGGGATCGGGGCAGGGTACCTGGCGCAGGTGATGGAATTCCTTGGCATGGCCGCTTCTGCGAAGGGGAGCGCTGCCGCGAAAAAATCGCAGAAAGCCCAAACGCAGCGCAAGCAGTTGGCGGCAAAAAAACGTGCGATCGACGAAAAAGTCCAGAAATACGAGAAGGGCAAGGGGGACAGCGAAAGTGAGTGATGACGTTGCCCTAACTCTGCGACAAGTCGCCGATCGGCTGCAACTTTCGTACAGCACGGTTTTCTCCATGCGAGAGCATATCGGGTTTCGGTTGCCAGGATCGCGCGTTTGGCGAGTGCTGCCTTCCAGACTTGCCGAACTGAGTGAAACCAAGAACAATGGAACCCGGCTATCGATGCGGGTCGCTGGAGAAAATGCATGGCAATCCGCAAAGATAAAAAATCCGGTATCTGGCACCTCGACATCCGCACGCCAGGCGGTCAGAGAATTAGACGCTCTGCTGACACTGCGGACAAAAAGGAAGCGCAGGAATACCACGACCGGCTGAAAGCCGATCTGTGGCGGCAGGACAAGCTTGGCGAGGCCCCTGACAGAACATTTGAGGAGGCCGCCGTGCGGTTCTTGCGGGAATGTGAGGGCCAGCGCGATTACGCGACGAAGCTTCGGCATATCGCGTACTGGCGCGAGCAGTTTCCCGGCCGTCTGGTTCGTTCTTTAACCTCTGACGAAATCACCGACTCGTTGCCCACGCACCGGGTTGTCAAGGGCAAGCCCGTGGAGTTGCTAACCGGTAGCACGCGCAACCGGTATATCGCCACCATCAAGCGCCTGCTGAATCTGTGCGTGGCGTGGGAGTGGATCGACCGGGTGCCCAGGTTTCCCCGGTACATCGAGCCGGAGGTGCGTGTTCGCTGGGAGTCACCCGAGGTAATTACTGCGCTTATCAACGCGCTACGGTTGCCCTGGATGCGCGACGCTGCTGTTGTTGCCGTAGCCACGGGCATGCGTCAGTCCGAGCTGTTTGGACTCACGCCGTCCCAGGTCGATCTGGCCCAGAGCAATGCATGGGTCACGCATGAGGGGGCTAAATCCAAGCGTGCCCGCGCGGTACCCTTGAATGGTGACGCGGTCGGCGTGCTGACTCGCCGGTTGAAGTCGGCGGAACGCCTGGCTTTTACGCGTGGAGAGGGGCTGGACGCTCGCATCCAGCAAATCGACACGCGGGATTTCGAGCGGGCCTGTCGGGCGGTCGGCATCGAGGATTTCCACTGGCATGACCTGCGCCATACTTGGGCAAGCTGGCACGTCCAGCGTGGCACGCCGCTGATGGTGCTGAAGGAGCTGGGAGGATGGGAAACGATCGAGATGGTGCAGAAGTACGCCCACCTCGCCCCTAGCCACTTGGCCGCCCACGCGGACACGGTCAAGTTTTGGTCAAGCACCGGGGAGCAGAAAGAAAAAATGCCGCTGGCTAGAGCGGCATAGTTTCTTGATTCTTAAGGAAATTCTTTGGTGGGGCGTGAGTGACTCGAACACTCGACCTACGGATTAAGAGTCCGCTGCTCTACCAACTGAGCTAACGCCCCAACAGAAACGAGATTATGCAGGATCTTCTCGAGATTGCCAAGCCCTTTTAGCAGTTTCATTAAAAAAAGCACGTCGCTGGAGCTCGAGTCCTCCGTCGATGAAACCGCCATTCCGAAAACGTCGACGCATCCGGCGCTGCCGGTATGATGTCGCGGACACCTCGACGCACGCGGCGCAACGCGACGTTCGACCGGGGGATATTCATGGATGACAATGCGATTACCGAGTTGCCCGACCGGGTCCTCGCGCCATGAGCCCGGTCGCTCACGCTGACACCGATCAAGGTCGACGAGGAAAGCTCGACGCTTCGTCTGCCGTTTTCCCGCGAGTGGCGTCACTCGGGCGGCATGATTGGCGGCCAGGTGTTCATGGCAGCCGCCGATACGGCGATGGTCGTCGCGATTACCGCCGCGCTCGGCGGCTTCAAGCCTATGAGCACGGTGTCGCTGAACATCAACTTCATGCGCGCGGTCCGCAAGGGCGACGTGCTGATCGAGGCGCGAGTGCCGCGCATGGGCCGCAATCTCGTGTTCGACGAAGGCGGCACCATGGCCGTTCAAGCCACCACGACTTACGCACTGCTCGGGTGAATGCCCGCTCGATCCGAGCGGGCAGGTGGCACAAAGTACCCATAGCAAGAGCCAAGGAAAGCAAGGAAAAGCAGCATGTTCGATCAGGTCGTATTCGCCGGCGGCGGTAACCGCTGCTGGTGGCAGGCGGGTTTCTGGGACGTCGTGCAGCCGCAGCTCGACATCCGTCCGCGCGTGATCACCGGCATTTCGGCCGGCGCCGCGACTGCGTGCATGATTTACACGCGCGGCGATTCCGACTGGGTCATGCGCTATTACGAAGACGCTCTGCGTCACAACACGCGCAATGCCTATTGGGGCAACCTGCTGCGCGGCGAGTCGGTATTTCCGCATTACCGGATCTACCGGCAGGCGCTGCTCGACATCTACGGCGACAAGTTTTCGAAGCTCGCGCAGGCGCCGGAAATCCGCATCGGCGTATCTCATCTGCCGCGCTGGCTCGGCGCAAGAAGCGCGGTAGCAGCGGGGCTGGTCGCGTACAACATCGAAAAATACGTGCGCAAGTCGTTGCATCCGACGCTCGGTCAGACGCTCGGTTTTCATCCGGAATTCGTGCGCGCGCAGGATTGCGCGAGCGTCGACGAGCTTGCGGACCTGATCCTGCAATCGTCTAGTACGCCGCCGTTCACGCCGGTTCTGCGGCGCAACGGCCGGCCGGTGCTGGACGGTGGGATGGTGGATAACGTCCCGGTTAGCGCGCTCGACGCCGATGTACCGGGTAACGTGCTCGTGATGGTCACGCGTCTTTATCCGCGGCCGCAGATGTTCGTCGTACCGCACGGCGTGCAGCAGCGGCTCTACGTGCAGCCGTCGCGCAAGGTGCCAATTTCAAGCTGGGACTACACGAGTCCGTCGCAGATGGTCCACGCTTATAACCTCGGCCGCGCTGATGGCGAGGTCTTCCTTGAACGCGTGCCTGCGCTGATGGAGGCGGCAGCGCACGAAGCGCGGTGAGCGACGCAGCCCGGCGGGCCAAACCCGACCCGCCAGCCGCCTCACCCGCCAATCACCGCCGACGCCCGCCTTGCAGCGCCTCCGGATTCGCGATACTGGCGGTATCGCCGGCATCGAACGCGAGAATGTTCCTGAACGCCGCGGAGAAATACAGCTCATAGCTCTCGCGCTCCACATAGCCGATGTGCGGCGTGCAGATCACGTTTTCCATGCGCAGCAGGCTGTAGCCCTGCAGGATCGGCTCGCTTTCGTATACGTCGATCGCGACCATCCCCGGACGGTTGTGCGACAGCGCGCTCACCAGCGCGTTCTCTTCGAGCAGCTCGGCGCGGCTAGTGTTCACGAGTAGTGCGGTCGGCTTCATGCGCATCAGATCGTCCTGCTTGACGATGCCACGCGTGTCGTCATGCAGACGCAGATGCAGCGACAACACATCGCTGTTCTCGAACAGCTCCTCACGAGTCGCCGCGACGCCGTAGCCGTCGGCGCGAGCGGCTTCGCGCGAATGCTCGCGGCCCCACACCAGCACGTTCATGCCAAACGCCTTGCCGTAGCCGGCCAGCAGGCGGCCGATCTTGCCGTAGCCCCAGATCCCGAGCGTCTGTCCGCGCAGCACCTGACCCAGGCCGAAGTTCGGGGGCAGTGCCGACGTCTTTAGCCCCGACTGCTGCCAGGCGCCCTGTTTAAGGTTTGCCACGTATTGCGGAATGCGCCGTTGGGCGGCCATGATGAGTGCCCACGTCAGCTCGGCCGGCGCGACCGGCGAGCCGGTGCCCTCGAGCACGGCGATGCCGCGCTCGGTACAGGCTGCCAGATCGATGTGGTTCGACACTTTGCCGGTTTGACTGATCATGCGCAAACGCGGCAACTTGTCGAGCAGTTGCGAGGTGATGCGGGTACGTTCGCGAATCAGGACGAGGGCGTCGACTTCGGCCAACCGGCTTGCCAGTTGTCCGAGACCGCGCACGGTATTGTTGAAAACTTTGACTTCATGGTCGGCCAGCAATTGAAAGCAGTCGAGCTTGCGAACGGCGTCCTGGTAATCGTCGAGGATGGCAATCTTCATGGTATGTAATTTGCGGCGCACCTCGTTGGTGCGAACGGAATGTTATGCTCACTGTCCCAGCGTGTGACTTAGGTCACACGCTGGTCTGGCTGAATGCCCTACCGTAGAAGCTGTCGCACACAAAAGAACGACAGCGCTGGGTGAAGGCGAATTGAGAACGTTTTTAGCAGTTTGTTGCGTGTTGAGGCAAGTCGCTTTACACAAGGTTGCAGAAGCCTTGTCTGGAGCGGGTCTCCGCCTGGCAAGCTGTGTGGCCCAGGACGATCTGCGCAATCGTGCGTCGGCGGTCGAATCGACACGTCGGCGCGATGAATATAATGCCTCTCGCATGCAGCGTCCGAGGGCTTGTACCGTTTTTCTATTGCTTTTAACGGAGACAAGTCGATGAATCTTCCCTCGTTCGAAGGGCAGCCCACTATTCAGGCGCCCACATGGGTCAAACACCGCAAGCTGATCGACTGGGTCCAGCGCGTCGCCGCGCTGACCAAGCCCGAAAAAGTGGTCTGGTGCGACGGTTCGCAGGAGGAGTATGACCGCCTGTGCGCGCAGATGGTCGAAGCCGGTACCCTGAAGAAGCTCAACCCCGCCAAGCGTCCCAATTCCTATCTCGCCTGCTCCGATCCGTCCGACGTCGCGCGCGTCGAGGATCGTACTTTCATCTGCTCGCAGCGCGCAGAAGATGCCGGCCCCACCAACAACTGGATCGCTCCAGACGAAATGCGCTCGACGCTCGACGGCCTGTTCGACGGCGCGATGCGCGGCCGCACGATGTACGTGGTGCCGTTCTCGATGGGCCCGCTCGGCTCGCCGATCGCGCACATCGGCGTCGAGCTGAGCGACAGCCCGTACGTCGTGACCAATATGCGCATCATGACGCGCATGGGCCGCAAAGTGTACGACGTGCTGGGCGAGGATGGCGAGTTCGTGCCATGCGTGCATTCGGTCGGCGCGCCGCTTGCGGCCGGCGAGCAGGACGTGTCGTGGCCTTGCAACAAGACCAAGTACATCGTGCATTTCCCCGAATCGCGCGAAATCTGGAGCTTTGGCTCGGGATATGGCGGCAATGCGCTGCTCGGCAAGAAGTGCTTTGCGCTGCGCATCGCATCGACGATGGGCCGCGACGAAGGCTGGCTTGCCGAACACATGCTGATTCTCGGCGTTACGTCACCCCAAGGGCGCAAGCATCACGTGGCGGCGGCATTCCCGTCGGCGTGCGGCAAGACCAACTTCGCGATGCTGATCCCGCCGGCCGGCCTGCACGGCTGGAAAATTTCGACGATCGGCGACGACATCGCGTGGATCAAGCCGGGCAAGGACGGCCGGCTGTACGCGATCAATCCGGAAGCCGGCTACTTCGGCGTCGCGCCGGGCACGAGCGAAAAGACCAACTACAACGCGCTCGCCACGCTGAAGGAAAACGTGATCTTCACGAACGTCGCGCTGACCGACGACGGCGACGTCTGGTGGGAAGGCATGACCGACGAGCCGCCGGCGCACCTGATCGACTGGCAAGGCAAGGACTGGACGCCGGCCGACGCGAAGGAAAGCGGCCGCAAGGCGGCGCATCCGAACGCGCGCTTCACGGCGCCGGCTTCGCAGTGCCCGTCGATCGATGCGGAGTGGGAAAACCCGGCCGGCGTCGCGATCGATGCATTCATCTTCGGTGGCCGCCGCTCTACCACCGTGCCGCTCGTCACCGAAGCGCGCAACTGGGTCGAGGGCGTCTACATGGCGGCGACGATGGGCTCGGAAACCACCGCCGCGGCTGCTGGCCAGCAGGGCGTGGTGCGCCGCGACCCGTTCGCGATGCTGCCGTTCTGTGGCTACAACATGAGCGACTATTTCAGCCACTGGCTGAAAACCGGCGAGCGTCTGCAACAGCTGAGCGCGAAGCTGCCGAAAATTTTCTGCGTGAACTGGTTCCGCAAGGGCGCGGACGGCAAGTTCGTGTGGCCGGGCTTCGGGGAGAACATGCGCGTGCTGAGCTGGATGGTCGGCCGCGTCGAGGGCGCCGCGAAGGGTGAAGAGCATGCTTTCGGCGTTTCTCCGCACTACGAGGACATCGACTGGAGCGGCCTCAACTTCACCCGCGAGCAGTTCGAGCAGGTGATTTCCGTCGACGCCGCCGCATGGCGCAACGAACTTGTGCTGCACTCGGAGCTGTTTGACACGCTGCAACATGGTCTGCCGCCGGCACTGACCGAAGCGAAGCGCGCGCTGGAGGAAAAGCTCACAGCCTGATCATGTGAGTACTCACTCAGCACGAAGAGCCGCCCTTGGGCGGCTTTTTCTTTGGGCACCAGGTTCGTCTCGATTTTTTCCTATCCCGTAACGGCCGTACGACCTTTACGTCTGTTCGGACAAAAGAGGCAGAGCAAGCTGCAGTGCAGCAGATTGTTTTTCTTTTGGGAATAATCTGCGGTCAGGCCCCGCTTTTATCGACACAGTCGTACCAAAATTGCGATATTTCCTATTGCGGAGGCAACTTCTGCACGATTTTGCGAGTCGTAGGAGAATTCCAAGTTCGCTTCACTGGTTTTCACCAATTGTCAGGAAGCAGTAACAAGGCAGGGAGTTGTCCTATGGATCATTTGCAGTCGATGCGAGTTTTCGTCAAGGTGTCGGATCTCGGCAGTTTTGCCCGCGCCGCGAGCGCGATGGATATTTCCAATGCGGTCGCCACCCGGCACGTTGCCGACCTCGAAGGCCGTCTTGGTACGCGGCTGCTCAATCGCACGACCCGCAGCTTGTCGCTGACCGAATCCGGTCAGGTCTATCTCGAGCGCGCCCGTCAGATTCTCGACGAACTGGAAGACGTCGAACAAATGGTGGTGGCGCGCAATCACGAACCGGTCGGCACGCTGCGCATCGTCGCGCCCGTCGTGTTCGGGCTGCATAACCTCGCGCCCGTGCTGCAGACGTACGCGGAGCGCTATCCGAAAGTCATTCCCGACGTCACACTGGTCGATCGTCAGGTCGATCTCGTCGAGGAAGGCTTCGACGTCGGCGTCGTGATCGCGCGGCAAATGCGCAGCGCGAGCATCGTCACACGGCGTCTGACCACCGGCTGCATGACCGTCTGCGCGACGCCGGCGTATCTGGAAAAGCATGGCACACCGACACGTCCCGAACATCTGCTTGAGCATCCGTGCCTGAGCCTGCCGTCGGAATACTGGGGCGATGAGCGCGTGTTCACTGGGCCGGAAGGCGAAGTGCGTGTGAGGCCGTCGAACGTGATCGTCGCGAACAATACGGAAATGTTGCGGCAGTTTGCGCTGCTCGGCATGGGCATCGCCATCCTGCCGAGCTACCTGATCGGTCGCGACATGACGCGCGGCCGGCTCGTGCGTCTGCTCGGAGATTATCGTTTGCCGCAGGTCGAGATCAACATTGCGTATCCGAGCCGCCGTCACCTGCCGGCCAAGGTGCGCACGTTCATCGACCATCTGGTTGAGTATTTCAACCAGACGCCGAACGGTGTGCTTGGCGAGCAATGGATCAAGGACGGTCTGGAGCGGCCGGCAACGTCGGCCGCCTTCGAGTCTGCCGAGTTGCGCGCGCCAGAAGCATTCGATGGCGCCGAACCGCTGTCGCGGCTGCTCGATAGCGAGCTGTCACCGGTCGTGCCAAAGCCGCCGACGAAGTCGACGAATCGCACACGGCCCACGGCGTTGTCGCCGCTGTAAATCTCTCAATGCCGAAGCCCGCAGCTCTGCGGGCGGACAATAAAAAGGCGCAGTCACCTGAAGTGACTGCGCCTTTTTTCATGGGCAGAGGCGGACGAAGCAGCGACCTCCGATGCACGGATCACCGAGTGGCGGCTCACGCGGTCACCGCCGCTAACACCCGCGAGCCGCCGATCCGAGGGCCGCCTTACGAGCCGGTTTTACGCGTCGCGGTTTTCTTCGCCGGTGCCTTCTTGGCTGCTGCGGTCTTGGCGGCGGGCGCTCTCTTCGCCGCCACCTTCTTTTCCGCCGGCTCGGCCTTCACGGCCACCGCGGTATCGCCTTCGTCCGATTCCGGCATGGCCTTCGCCTTCGCCGCCGAGCGAGCGGCCGAAGTCTTCGCCGCCGCGGTTTTCGCCGCCGCCGGCTCCTTCTTCTCGAATTCGAAGCCGATCTTGCCGTCGTTCTGCTTGACGAGGAACGCCTTGAAGTTACGGCCCGTACGCGATGACTTGAAGTTCGTCAGCAGATCGGTACGCCCCTCCTCAAGCAGCTTGGCCATCTGCTCGCGGGCGATTTCCTGCTGCAGGATGACCTTGCCGGAGCGGAAGTCGCACGTCTTCGGATTGGCGACGGAGTTCTCGCAGACGTAGCTCATGCCGTGCTCGAACACGCGGCCCTGACACTTCGGGCACGCGCCGACTGGCTGCTGATCGGAGAAGTCGGGCGGTTCGCCGTCTTCGCCGCCCGCATCCTGGCCGAAGTCGAACTCGAGCTTGTAGTTCTTGATCTCGTCGTCGAGCGACAGTTTCAGGATTGCCGAGAACGGCCGGCCCATCTTGCTGCGGAAACCCGACAGCGGCCCGATCGTCTTGTTCTGCAGCAGTTCCTCGACTTCGGCGATCTCGAACTGACGGCCGCCTGGAATCTTCGAGATCGAGAAGTCGCACTTCGAGCACGCGAAACGCCGGTAGTTTTCCTTCACCTGGCCGCCGCAATTCGGGCAAGGTGTCTGCAACGTCGCGTAATCGCCCGGGATCGTGTCGGAATCGTATTCCTTCGCGCGCTTCACGATGGTCTGCGTCATGCGCGCGATTTCCTGCATGAACGCGTCGCGCGGAAGGTTGCCGCGCTCCATCTGCGACAGCTTGTATTCCCACTCACCGGTCAGTTCCGGCGCGGTCAGCTCTTTCACGCCGAGGCCGCGCAAGAGCGTCATCAGCTGGAAGGCCTTGGCGGCCGGAATCAGATCGCGGCCTTCGCGGATCAGGTACTTTTCGGTGAGCAGACCTTCGATGATCGCCGCGCGCGTCGCCGGCGTGCCGAGCCCCTTGGCCGCCATCGCTTCGCGCAACTCGTCGTCTTCGACCAGCTTGCCCGCGCCTTCCATTGCCGACAGCAGCGTCGCTTCGTTGTAGCGTGCGGGCGGCTTCGTGACCAGTTGCTGCGCGGCGATTTTGTCGGTCTTGACCTTTTCGTCCTTCTGGACCGGCACGAGGTTCGCGTCATCACCGCTAGTTTCGCGGCCATAGATCTGCAGCCAGCCCGGCTCGACCAGCACCTTGCCCTCGGTCTTGAACTGATGGCCGACCACCTCGGTGATGCGTGTCGTCACACGGTATTCGGCGGCCGGAAAGAACACAGCGAGGAAGCGCTTCACGACGAGGTCGTAAAGCTTTTGTTCCGGCTCGGACAGAATCTTCGGCGCCTGCAGCGTCGGGATGATTGCGAAGTGGTCGCTGATCTTCGAATTGTCGAAGATGCGCTTGTTCGGCTTCACCCAGCCCTTGTCGAGCACCTGCTTCGCGAACGGCAGGTAGTTGTTGCTCTCCTTGAGCATGCCGAGCGTCTGCTTGACCGTGTCCAGATAGTCTTCCGGCAGCGCGCGCGCGTCGGTTCGCGGATAGGTCAGCACCTTGTGCTTTTCGTACAGTGCCTGAGCCAGACCCAGTGTGTTCTTCGCGGAAAAGCCGAAGCGGCCGTTGGCTTCACGCTGCAGGCTGGTCAGGTCGAACAGGGCGGGTGACAGCTGCGTCGACGGTTTCGACTCCTCGGTCACCGTGCCGAGCTGGCCGCGGCAAGCCGCGACGATCGTCTCTGCCGCGGGCAGCGACCAGAGGCGCGAATCACGCTTCTCCGGGTCGAATTCGTCGCGCTTGAATTTCGGGTCGAACCAACGGCCTTCGTAGAAGCCGCCCGCGCAGACGAATTCCGCCTTCACTTCCCAGTAGTCGCGCGGAACGAAGCGTCGAATTTTCTCTTCGCGCTCGACGACGATCGACAACGTCGGCGTCTGCACGCGCCCGACCGTGGTCAGGAAGAAGCCGCCGCCCTTGCTGTTGAACGCCGTCATCGCGCGCGTGCCGTTGATGCCGACGAGCCAGTCCGCCTCCGAGCGGCAGCGCGCCGCATCGGCGAGCGGCTGCATCTCTTCGTCGCTGCGCAGACGCGCGAAACCGTCGCGGATCGAGCCGGCCGTCATCGACTGCAGCCACAGCCGTTGCACTGGCTGTTTGGCTTTCGCGTGCTGCGCGATCAGGCGGAAAATCAGCTCGCCCTCGCGCCCCGCGTCGCATGCGTTGATCAGACGGTCGACGTCCTTTCGCTTCATCAGCTTGGTCAGCACCTTCAGGCGCGATTCGCTCTTCGCGATCGGATTCAGATCGAAATGCGGAGGAATGACGGGCAGGTTGGCAAAGCTCCACTTGCCGCGCTTGACTTCGTATTCGTCGGGCGCGGCGATTTCCAGCAGGTGGCCCACTGCCGAGGAAAGGACGTAGTCGTCGCTTTCGTAGTACTCGTCATGCTTGGTAAAGCCGCCCAAAGCGCGCGCGATGTCGTTCGCGACAGAAGGCTTTTCGGCGATGATCAGTGCTTTGGACATGACTCGATGTGAGGTTGGTAGATCGGGGTTGGTGGCCTTGAGCGCGAGAATCGCGCGCGACGCTCGCTTCAGACCGTTTTCGACCCAATAACGACCGCTTTATAGCACAAGGCGCGAACTGGTCGTGTCAAGTGCGATAAAAGCGCGCCATCATAATTGCGCGTTTGGCGATCGATCAACTGCGGCAAGTGCCGCGAGCGGACAGCGATCCCGGCCGCGGTGTTGTCCCAAAATGGTCAACGAAAGGCCGTGTCACAAGCCGTGCCACGAGTCTTTTCGTGTTGCCGGCGGGGCGGCGCGCGAGGCCGCCTTCAGGCGACCGCCAGCGCCGGCCGCAGTTTCGGTGCGCCGGTCACGCCGGGCAGTGCGGTCAGATCCGACAGCATTCGCTCGACGATCGACACCTGTGGCAAAACCGTACCGAAGAATCGTGTCGTCACAGAGTCTTCGATCAGGACGGTCGGGAAATTTTCGACGTCCAGGTCGTCGAAGCGATCCGCATGGGTTTCGATGTCGATCCATGCGAAACAGACTTCCGGGTGCCGCTCGGCCAACTGGTTGAAAGCGTCCCGGTACTCGCGACACGTCCCGCACCACTCCGCGCACAGGCATGCAACGAACAGCGTGTCGGGTTCGTTGACGCGCTCGGCGATCCGGTCCTGATCGGTGTCGAGGTTCAGCGCGGGCATGAAGTGGTTTCCTTGTGTACTTTGTCGGGTGCTTTGGCGCGAATGTAGCATGGCCGGTCGCGAAGAGTGGCCAATCTCCGTTGACGCCGGTCAGTCTCGGCTCAGTCATGATGGGCTCGCATGAAGCGGCCGCCGGGCAGCAGCGTGACCTCGCCGGCGAGTTCGAGCCGTAGTAAGGTGGCGTGCAGGGCGGTGTCTTGCATTTCGGTGCGGGCGGCGAGAATTTCAAGCGTAGTCGGCGAATGGCCGAGCGCGGCGAGCAGGCGCTCGGTGTCGGAGGCGAGCGCCGGCTGGAGGATTGGTTCGCACGGTGGCGGGTCGGTGAAGGCGGCGGTCGCAGCTTGCGAAGCTTTGGCACCCGACGACATGCACAAGCCAGCGTGCTTCAACGGCACGGCCCGCTTCGCCGCTCGTCCAGTGTTGCTCATCGGCCGCCTGGCGAAACCCAGCTCCTCCAGCACCTCGTCGGGCGTTTCCACGAGCCGCGCCCCCTGCTTGATCATCCGATGACAGCCGCGCGACAACGGCGCGTGAATCGAGCCGGGCAACGCGAACACGTCGCGCCCCATCTCATTGGCAAGCCGCGCGGTAATCAGCGAGCCGGAGCGCATCGCCGCCTCGACGATCACGACCCCGCTGACCAGCCCCGCGATCAGCCGGTTGCGCTGCGGGAAATTGGCGGCGCGCGCCGGCGTGCCGAGTGGCCACTCCGACAGAATCGCGCCTTGCGCCGAGATCTGCCGCGCCAGCGCATGATTCACGGCCGGATACACGAGGTCCGCGCCGGTGCCAATTACCGCGACTGTCCCTCCGGTGCCTTCCAGCCCGCCCCGATGCGCGGCGCTGTCGATGCCGAGCGCTAGCCCCGACACGACCGTCACGCCCGCCGCCGACAGATCGCGCGCGAACCGCCGCGCATCATCGATACCCTGCGGCGTCGCGCTTCGGCTCCCCACCAGGGCAACGGCTCGCGTATGCAGCAGTTCGAGCCGGCCTTTTACATATAGCAGGGGCGGCGGATCGGGCATCGTCAGTAATGCGGGCGGGTAGGCGGGGTCGTCGAGCGTGACGATCTGGTTGCCCGGCAGCTCACGCCACGCGAGCACCGCATCGAGCTGGCCGTCGAACGCCGGACCCGGTGGCGCCAGCACCGCGCGAGCCGCGGCTTCGCCGGCAATGTCGGCCAGCACCTCCTGCGACTGCGCGAAAATCGCTTCCGGCAGCCCGAATGCGCCCAGCAACAGGCGCAACGCCGCGGGCTTGAGCCCCGGCGCAAGCGACAACCGCAGCCAGGCGGCCAGTTCGATACGGGTTGCGGGCAAGGTCTGCATGCGGGTCGCTCCTTTGGCGGGGCCTGCGGGCAGGCGGGCGCCATGCTAAAATTTTCATCATCCGAAATAAACTACGATGAACCGCGAACCACCGCGGCGCCGCACTTACCAGCGCGGGTTGGTCGTCGGGCGCACGAGGCGCGTTGAATCGAACCGGTTCGACACCATCTATCCTCTGCGCATTACGACGGGCTCACAACCTGGCCGAATGGCCAACGCGAGCCTCCCAACGGTTAGCGGCGTCCGAAATCACACTCAAAATCATGGCTTTACTGAACATCCTCAATTACCCGGACAAACGGCTGCACAAAGTGGCGAAGCCGGTCACGGAGGTCAACGACCGTATCCGCCGTCTCGTCGCGGACATGGCCGAAACGATGTACGCGGCGCCCGGCGTCGGCCTCGCTGCCACCCAGGTGGACGTGCATGAGCGCGTGATCGTGATCGATGTATCGGAAACGCACGACGAGCTGCTCGCGCTCATCAACCCGGAAATCGTCTGGTCGAGCGATGAGAGGAAGCTGTCGGAAGAGGGCTGTCTGTCGGTGCCCGGCATCTACGACAACGTCGAGCGCGCCGAAAAAGTGCGCGTGCGCGCGCTGAACGAGAAGGGCGAGACGTTCGAGCTCGATTGCGAGGGGCTCCTCGCCGTGTGCGTCCAGCACGAGATGGATCACCTGATGGGCCGCGTGTTCGTCGAATATCTGTCGCCGCTGAAGCAAACGCGCATCAAGAGCAAGATGAAGAAGCTCGCCCACGCGATGTAACGCGCTCTCAAACTTGCCTGCTTCCCATTCATGAGTCATTCGTTGCGCGTCATCTTTGCCGGTACGCCGGAATTCGCCGCGGCCGCGCTGGCCGCGATTCATCGCGCCGGGTTTCCTGTTCCGCTCGTGCTGACGCAGCCGGACCGGCCCGCGGGACGCGGTATGAAGCTGCAGGCGAGCCCGGTCAAGCGCTACGCGCAGGAGCATGGCCTCGCACTCGCGCAGCCCACGTCGCTGCGCCGCGCCGGCAAATATCCGCAGGAAGCCGCCGCCGGAATCGAGCAACTGCGCACGACGCCGCACGACGTGATGGTGGTCGCCGCCTACGGGCTGATCCTGCCGCAGGAAGTGCTCGACATTCCGCGCTTTGGTTGCATCAACATTCACGCGTCGCTGCTGCCGCGCTGGCGCGGCGCGGCGCCGATTCATCGTGCGATCGAGGCGGGTGACGCGCAAACCGGCATCACGCTGATGCAGATGGACGCCGGCCTCGACACCGGCGCGATGATTTCCGAAGTACGCACCCCCATTTCCGCCGACGACACCACCGCCACGCTGCACGACCGTCTCGCCGAGGACGGCGCGCAGCTGATCGTCGACGCGCTGATCGAACTCGAGCGCAGCGGCAAGCTGGCGTCGACCCCGCAGCCGGCCGACGGCGTGAACTACGCCGAAAAAATCGCCAAGCACGAAGCGGCGCTCGACTGGCGCCGCGCGGCCGAGGCGCTTGCGCGTCAGGTGCGCGCGTTCGACCCATTCCCGGGCGGCGCCGGCACGCTCGAAGACGGCAGCCTCGTCAAGATCTGGGCCGCCACCGCGGTGGCCGCGCCGGCCTCAGGCAACCACAAGGCGCCCGGCACCATCACCGAGGTTTCGCCTGACGGCGTGCTGGTCGCTTGCGGCGAAGGCGCGCTGCGTTTGACGCAACTGCAGAAGCCCGGCGGCAAGCGCCTGCCGGTGCGCGAATTCCTCGCTGGCTCGACGCTTGCCGAAGGGCAGCGCTTCCAGCTTCCCGCGGCAGAATAAGCGCCCCGCGCGTTAGAATCCTCCATGCAGCAGACTAGGTTCCGAGGGTTCATCACATGTTCGGCATCGTCCATTTCGAGTTTTTCATCGTCGCGGTTTTTCTCCTGAACATCACGCCAGGGCCGGATACCGCGTATATCGTCGGGCGCAGCGTCGCACAGGGCCGCGGCGCCGGGCTGATGTCTGCGCTCGGTATTTCGGCGGGCTGCTGCATTCACTCGCTTGCTTGCGCGTTCGGCCTGACCGCGCTGCTGGCAGCCTCGGCCACGGCGTTCACCATCGTTAAATTCGTCGGCGCGATTTACCTGATGTATCTGGGCGTGCGCCTCATCTTCTCGAAGCCGACCGCGAATGCGCCCGCCGGCGACGCGCGCGCTCCGTCCGCGCCGAAGTCGCTGCGGCAGCTTTTCCTGCAAGGCTTCTGGACCAACGTGCTGAACCCGAAGGTCGTGCTGTTCTTCGTGTCGTTCTTCCCGCAATTCGTCACGACGGGCAGCGAACATAAGACCTTCGCCTTTCTCACGCTCGGCGCGGTGTTCGTGCTGATGAGCATGGTCTGGAACAGCTTCGTCGCGTGGATCGCGGGCAGCGTCACGCAGCGTTTCTCGGGCAAACCGGCAGTCAAGCGCTGGCTCGATCGCGGTGTTGGCAGCGCGTTCGTCGGCTTGGGCATCAAACTCGCGACCGCCTCGCGCTAATTGAATTTCCCTGAATCCCCCTTATCTAACATTTCGCTTACAATCTGGCGCCGCAATCGCGCGGCACGGAGACGAAGGCCACGCTCGGGGCAAGGAGTTGCAGACATGTTTAACTGGGTTAAAACCGCGATGTTGATGGCCGCGATCACGGCCCTTTTCGTCGTGATCGGCGGGATGATCGGCGGGTCGCGCGGCATGATGCTCGCGCTCGTGATCGCCTTGGGGATGAATTTCTTCTCATACTGGTTCTCCGACAAGATGGTCCTGCGCATGTACAACGCGCAGGAAGTCGACGAAAACAGTGCGCCGCAGTTCTATCGGATGGTGCG
This sequence comes from Paraburkholderia sp. HP33-1, assembly GCF_021390595.1. Lineage (NCBI taxonomy): Bacteria > Pseudomonadati > Pseudomonadota > Betaproteobacteria > Burkholderiales > Burkholderiaceae > Paraburkholderia > Paraburkholderia sp. HP33-1. The sequence goes on from NZ_JAJEJR010000001.1 coordinate 63,130, forward strand.
CGAACTTGCCACCCGCGCGAACCTGCCGATGCCGCGCGTCTACCTGATCAACGAAGACGCACCGAACGCGTTCGCCACTGGCCGCAATCCGGAGCACGCGGCCGTCGCGGCGACCACCGGCATTCTGCGCGTGCTGTCCGAGCGCGAAATGCGCGGCGTGATGGCGCACGAACTCTCGCACGTGAAACACCGCGACATTCTGATCTCGACGATTTCGGCGACGATGGCCGGCGCGATCTCCGCGTTGGCGAACTTCGCGATGTTCTTCGGCGGCCGCGACGAAAGCGGCCGTCGCGCGAATCCGATCGCGAGCATCGCGGTTGCGCTGCTCGCGCCGATCGCGGGCGCGATGATCCAGATGGCGATTTCGCGTGCGCGCGAATTCGAAGCCGACCGTGGTGGCGCGCAGATTTCGGGTGATCCGCAGGCACTTGCATCGGCGCTCGACAAGATTCATCGCTATGCGAGCGGCATTCCGTTCCCGACCGCCGAGGCACATCCGGCCACCGCGCAGATGATGATCATGAATCCGCTGTCGGGGGGCGGTATCGCGAATCTGTTTTCGACGCACCCTGCGACCGAGGAGCGGATTGCGCGTCTGATGGAAATGGCGCGTACCGGGCGCTTCGACTAAGGCGCGGCGTCGCTCTGCGCGTCAAGCGTGACAAGCTGAAAAGCGGGCCCGCGAGGTCCGCTTTTTTTCGTGCCTTTCGTCAACACTGAGCGACGACATCCACGGGCACCACCCACGCGCGGCGGCGCCCCATCAGCGCCACGCTACAATGTGCGCTGATTGCGCCGCACACCGTGCGGCTGGCCTTTACTCCCTTCATGACTTCAAAGCCTTCTTCGCGTTCTCCTTCTTCGTCGGCGCGTTCGCGCGAATCCCGTTTGTCGACGCTGCATCTGTCGCCCGAATCGCTCGGGTTCGCGCTCGACTGCGCCGCCCAAGCCGTCGGCGCCGTGCGTCACGGCGCGGCCTTGCCCGCTGCGCTGCAAAGCGTCTTCGTGGCGGTGCCGGAGGGTAACGCCGCAGCGGCGCGCGGCGCGGTGCAGGACATCGCGTATCGCACGATGCGCCGTCTTGCGACCGTCGAGTGGCTGATCGCGAAGCTCGTCAAGAAAGCACCTTCGCCGCACGTCGCGCATGTGCTCGCGTGCGCGCTTGCGCTGCTCGTCGACGACGAAGCGAGCGCGGCCTACACGCCGTTCACGGTCGTCGACCAGGCGGTCATGGCGATCGGCGCGCGCCGCGAGTTTGCGTTCGCGAAGGGGCTCGTCAACGCGGTGCTGCGCAACTTCTTGCGCGAGCGCGACACGCATCTCGCCGCCGTCCAGGCCGACGAAGTGGCGCGCTGGAACTATCCGGCCTGGTGGATCGACGCGGTGAAGCGTGCGTGGCCTGAGGCGTGGCAATCGGTGCTGGAAGCCGGCAACACGCAAGGTCCGTTGACGTTGCGCGTGAACGCGCGCCATTCGACGGTCGACGCCTATCTGCAAGTGCTGCAACGCCAGCAGATCGCCGCGACCAAGGCTGGCGAGCACGCGGTCACGCTTGCTACGCCGATGCCGGTCGAGCGCATTCCGGGCTTCAGCGAAGGCATCGTGTCCGTGCAGGACGCAGGCGCGCAGCTCGCCGCGCAATTGCTCGGCGTGCGCGACGGCATGCGCGTGCTCGACGCGTGCGCGGCCCCCGGCGGCAAAACCGGCCATCTGCTCGAACTCGCCAACATTCGACTCGTTGCGCTCGAAAGCGACGCGTCGCGCGCGCGCCGCATCGGCGAAAACCTGCGGCGTCTGAAGCTCGAAGCGGAAGTGCGTATCGGCGACGCGGGCGCGCCCGCGCAATGGCACGACAACCTCGACCAGCCGTTCGACCGCATCCTCGCCGACGTGCCGTGCTCGGCGTCGGGCATCGTGCGGCGTCATCCGGATATCCGCTGGCTGCGTCGCCAGTCCGATATCGCCGCACTCGTCGCCGAACAGCGCCGAATTCTCGAGGCGTTGTGGCCGCTCGTGAAACCGGGCGGCGAGTTGCTTTACGTTACGTGTTCGATCTTCCCCGAAGAGGGTGAGTTGCAGGCACAGTGGTTTGGAAACCAGCATCAGGATGCGGTACGATTGGACGCGCCGGGGCAGTTGTTACCCTCAGTTGCCCGCGCGCCCGCCGACCCATCGGCCGGTTCTCATGCCGGACAGCACGCTGAATTCGGCGCCGGCGCGAACTCAGACCACGACGGATTTTTCTACGCGCGCTTTCAGAAACGGTGACCATCAAACGCTTCTTCCCGCTTCGGCTCGCTGCCGTGCTCTGGATCGCGCTGGCCGTCTGGCTTACAGCGCCGGGCGCGGCACACGCTGACTCGATCGCGGTGCAGCGGGCGTCGCTGCAGGCTGACAACGGCGGCTGGAGTCTCGACGCGCATTTCGAATTCGATCTGAACAGCAATCTCGAAGACGCGGTCAACAAGGGCATTCCGCTTTATTTCACGACCGATTTCGAACTGAGCCGACCGCGCTGGTACTGGTTCGACGAGCAGCCGGTCAGCGTGTCGCAAAGTTTGCGGCTGTCGTTCCAGCCGCTGACGCGCGAATACCGCGTCTCGAGCGTACAGTCGGGCGGCTTGCAGCTCGGCTTTTCCACTCTCAAGGATGCACTCGCGGTCATCAAGCACGTGACGTCGTGGCACGTGATCGACCGCAATCAGGTGCGCGTCGGCGAAACCTATAACGCGTCGGTGCGCATGCAGCTCGATATCGGGCTGATGCCCAAGCCGTTCCAGATCGATGCGGTGAACAACCGCGACTGGAACCTCGCCTCCGATTGGAAGCGCTTCACTTTCACGGCGGCCGAACATGCTAAATAGAGTTCGCTCATCTTCCACCAGTGTCAGCAGCATCGTCGTGCGCGTGCTGGTGTCGACGGTCGCGGTGACGGCCGTGCTGCTGCTCGTGCTGCTGGCCGCCGCGAGCGCGAACACCGAATTCTTCGACCGCTATTACCAATGGCTGTATGCGGCCAACGTCGCGGTCGCGCTGGTCTTCCTGCTGGTGGTGACGACGCTCGTCATCATCATCATCGTGCGATTACGCACGGGCAAATTCGGCACGCGACTGCTTGCGAAGCTCGCGTTCTTCATGGCGCTGGTCGGCGTGGTGCCGGGTGGCATCATCTACATCGTGTCGTATCAGTTCGTATCGCGCAGTATCGAGTCGTGGTTCGATGTGAACGTCGAAACCGCGCTTGCGTCCGGCCTCAATCTCGGGCGCGGCATGCTCGACGCGTCGCTGTCCGATCTGCAGACGAAGGCGCGTCTGATGTCCGAGCAGCTCGCGAGCGCGGATGCCGCCGGTACCACGCTGACTCTGCTGCGTCTGCGCGATCAGTTCGGCGTGCAGGACGCGACTATCGTCGAGCCGACCCGCAGTATGTCGGGCGCGACGCCGGACATGCACGTGGTCGCGCAGGCGTCGGGCAACTACGCGATGCTCGTGCCGAACGATCTGCCGACACCGCTGATGATCGAGCAGGCGCGCGGCCACGGCTATGCAGCCATCGAAGGCGAAGTGGACGGCGACCCGCAGGCACACGACGGCAAGGGCGCGCTGCGTCTGCGCGTCGTGCAGCGTATTCCCGATTCGAACGCGTCGCTATTGCAGCCCGCCGAGCGCTTCCTGCAGCTGACGCAGCCGGTCTCGAAAACGCTCGCACGTAATGCCGATTCGGTGCAGCGCGCGTATCGCGAGTATCAGGAGAAGGCACTCGGGCGCACCGGTCTGCGCAAGATGTACATCGGCACGCTGACGTTGTCACTGTTCCTCGCGACCTTCATCGCGATGATGCTCGCGCTCGCGCTCGGCAACCAGCTCGCGCGGCCGCTGTTCCTGCTCGCGCAGGGCACGAAGGAAATTACCGAGGGCGACTACACGCCGAAGCGCGAAATCAAGTCACGTGACGAGCTCGGCTTCCTCACGCAGTCGTTCAACGCGATGACGCGGCAGCTCTCGGAAGCGCGCGGGGCGGTCGAGAAAAATCGTATCGCGCTGGAGCATTCGAAGGCGTATCTCGAGAGCATCCTCGCGAACCTGACCGCGGGCGTGTTCGTGTTCGACCGGCAGTTCCGGCTCACCACCGCGAATCGCGGCGCCGAGCGAATTTTCCGTCAACCGTTCCAGACGGTGCTCGGATCGTCGCTCGATCAGATCGGCGTGCTCGGCGATTTCGGTGCGATGGTGCGCAAGGCGTTTGCCGATCGCGAAGCGGCGAGCGAAGATGGCCACGCCGACAACGGCCACTGGCAGCAGCAGTTTTCGGTGCCGGTGGCTGGCGAAGCCGAGCCGCTCACGTTGCTCGTGCGCGGCGCGCGCCTCGTCGCGGCGAACGAGCGCGATGCCGAAGACTTGCAGACCTCGGGCTACGTTATCGTGTTCGACGACATCTCCGACGTGATCTCCGCGCAGCGTTCGATCGCATGGGGCGAAGTCGCGCGGCGGCTCGCGCACGAGATCAAGAATCCGCTCACGCCGATTCAACTCTCGGCCGAGCGCTTGCAGATGAAACTCGCCGACAAGCTCGCGCCGTCGGACGCGGACGTGTTGAAGCGCGGCGCGACGACGATCGTCAATCAGGTCGCCGCGATGAAGCAGATGGTCGACAATTTCCGCGACTACGCGCGCACGCCACCCGCGGTACTCGCGCATCTGCAGTTGAATGATCTGGTCAGCGAAGTGCTCACGCTGTACGGTATAGAGGAAGGCAAGGGCGCGATCCAGGTCGAGCTTGCGGCATTGCCCGCGATACGCGGCGACGCGACGCAGTTGCGTCAGGTGATCCACAACCTGCTGCAGAACGCGCAGGACGCGGTAGCCGAGGTGGCGCATCCGCGTGTTTTGCTCGAGACGAGGACAGTAGAATACGGAGACCCCGACGCGCAAGGCAAGGCCCGCGTCGCGGTACGTCTGACCGTGTCGGACAACGGACCAGGCTTCCCCGCGCGTATCCTCACGCGCGCGTTCGAGCCCTACGTGACGACCAAGGCCAAAGGTACGGGTCTGGGACTTGCGATGGTCAAGAAGATCGTCGACGAACACGGCGCGCGCATCGACATTCGCAATCGCATGAAGGCTGGCGACGTAATCGAAGGCGCGCAGATTTCGATCCTCTTCCTTCAACTGGCGGAAGATCCCGCGCATTCGGCGCACAACGGTGCGTCGCAGGGAACGACAAAAGCAACAGTGCAGACAAGGGCAGCGTAAATGGCAACCATCCTGGTGGTAGATGATGAAATGGGCATCCGGGAATTGCTCTCGGAGATCCTGAGCGACGAGGGACACGTCGTGGAGGCCGCTGAGAATGCGCAGGAAGCGCGCGAGTTCCGTCTGCGTCAGGTGCCGGACCTGGTGCTGCTCGACATCTGGATGCCGGACACCGACGGCGTGACCTTGCTCAAGGAATGGGCTGCGCAAGGTCAATTGACGATGCCCGTCATCATGATGTCCGGCCACGCGACGATCGACACCGCAGTCGAAGCCACCAAGATCGGCGCGCTCAACTTCCTCGAAAAGCCGATCGCGTTGCAGAAGCTGCTGAAGGCGGTCGAGCAGGGACTCGCGCGCGGTAACGCGGCGGCGGTGCCTGGCGGCGTGGCTGCGAAGCCGGCGGTGCCGGTCAGCGCATCGTCAGTCGCGTCGGCGGCCGCGTTGCCCGTACTGTCGGCTGATGGCCTCGGCGGCGGCGCGCTCGCCGCGCAAACCGCATCGATCTCGTTCGATATTCCGCTGCGCGATGCGCGCGACGCGTTCGAGCGCGCGTACTTCGAATATCACCTCGCGCGCGAGAACGGCAGCATGACGCGCGTCGCGGAGAAGACCGGGCTCGAGCGCACGCATCTTTATCGCAAGCTGAAGCAACTCGGCGTCGATCTCGGCAAGAACAAGGGGGAGTGAGCGCCACCTGTTGCATGCGACCGCGGTCCGGCAAAATTTTTTATGAAAGGGCTTGCTGAACTGCGGCTCGCTTGATATAGTTTCGTTCTTCGTTGGCCCGGTAGCTCAGTTGGTAGAGCAGCGGATTGAAAATCCGCGTGTCGGTGGTTCGATTCCGCCCCAGGCCACCAGGATTCAGCCCCAGGAAATCGCAAGATTCCTGGGGCTTTTCCGTTTGGCGGGCAAGTCGTTGCTTCGGCTTGCCATGCAGTTCGAGCCGCGCGCGTGGGGCCGCTGGTGTCGGTGACATTGGGTGTCGCGTGATAAAATCGCGCCAGTTCAAGGACTTGCATGCAGGCGTCGCGCGCGGTCGTGCAACGCGCGAATGCGGTGCCGAACGCATCGCAACACCGAAGCACCCAATCCTTCGCCCGACGATCGGCGGTATAAGCGCCCAGCCACGTTCACGCGCAACGCGCGACCTATACTGCTTTGGGCCGGCACAGTGCTGGCACACGTCGCGCCGCGTTGCTTGCGTGGCGCACCTCGCGCAGCGCGACGTGGCACTCTCATTCATGGAGTATCACGGTGATCCGCAAAGACGCCAAGCGTAGCGCGCTCGTGCTGTTTTCCGGCGGCCAGGATTCCGCCACGTGTCTTGCGTGGGCGCTCGATCGCTACGACACGGTCGAAACGCTCGGCTTCGATTATGGTCAGCGGCATCGCGTCGAGCTCGAGTGCCGCGAGGGGTTCCGTCAGGCCATCGTGCGCGCGTTTCCGGCGTGGGCCGGTCGTCTCGGCGACGATCACATGATCGACCTGTCGCTGCTCGGCGCGATCAGCGACACCGCCATGACGCGCGAGATCGAGATTGAGGCGACGGCCAATGGTTTGCCGAACACGTTCGTGCCGGGCCGCAATCTGATGTTCATGACGATCGCCGCGGCCATCGCATATCGGCGAGGCTTGCAGGTGCTGGTCGGCGGGATGTGCGAAACGGACTTCTCGGGCTACCCCGATTGCCGCGACGACACGATGAAGGCGCTGCAGGTCGCGCTGAATCTCGGCATGGACAAGCGCTTCGCGCTGGAGACGCCGCTGATGTGGCTCGACAAGGCCGACACGTGGCGTCTCGCGCACGAGCTAGGCGGCGACGAGCTGGTCGAACTGGTACGCGTCGAGACGCATACCTGCTACCTCGGCGAACGCGCCGAGTTGCACGCTTGGGGCTTCGGCTGCGGTGAATGCCCGGCGTGCCGGTTGCGCAAGCGTGGCTATGAGGCTTACCTCGCCGGTGAGAAAGTCACCGAGCCGGTCTGACGGTTCGCGCGGCAACGCCCATCATTGATTCAGGAACACAGGACAGAAAGCAGCATGACGTACGCGGTGAAGGAAATCTTCTACACGTTGCAGGGCGAGGGCGCGAATGCCGGGCGGCCGGCCGTGTTCTGCCGCTTCGCGGGCTGCAATCTGTGGTCGGGTCGCGAAGAGGATCGCGCGGAAGCCGTCTGCCGTTTCTGTGATACCGATTTTGTCGGCACCGACGGCGAGAACGGCGGCAAGTACCGCACCCCCGAAGAACTGGTCGCGATGATCGCGTCGCAATGGCCGCAAGGCGAGGGCCAACGCTTCGTCGTGTGCACCGGCGGCGAGCCGATGCTGCAGCTCGATCAGCCGCTCGTCGACGCGCTGCACGCGGCCGGCTTCGAGGTCGCGATCGAGACCAACGGCTCGCTGCCGGTGCTCGACACGATCGACTGGATCTGCGTGAGCCCGAAGGCCGACGCGCCGCTAGTGGTGACGAAGGGCAACGAACTGAAGGTCGTGGTTCCGCAAGACAACCAGCGTCTCGCCGACTACGCGAAGCTCGACTTCGAATATTTCCTCGTCCAGCCGATGGATGGACCGTCGCGCGAGCTCAACACGAAGCTCGCGATCGATTGGTGCAAGCGTCATCCGCAGTGGCGCCTGTCGATGCAGACTCACAAGTATCTGAACATTCCCTGATTTGCCGTGCTGACGATTACCCGAAAACTCGAATTCGACGCGGGCCACCGCATTCCCGATCACCGCAGCCAGTGCCGTAATCTGCATGGTCATCGCTACGTGCTCGAAATCACGCTGCAAGGCGATCTGGTCGACACCGAAGGCGCGCCCGATCGCGGTATGGTGATGGATTTCGCCGACGTGAAGTCGCTCGCGGTCGAGCATCTGGTCGACAAGTGGGACCACGCGTTTCTGGTCTATGAAGGCGACACGCAGGTGCGTGGCTTTCTCGACAGCATGGCGGGTCACAAGACGGTCGTGATCGATCGCATTCCCACGGTCGAAAACCTCGCCGCGATTGCGTTCGACATACTCGCGAACGTGTACGACGCGCACTACGGCGTGAACCTGCGCCTGCACAAAGTGCGTCTGTACGAGACGCCGAATTGCTGGGCCGACGTCGTCCGCGGCTAGCCTCCCACCTCAAGCCACACCTCGCCGCGCGAGCGAACCTTCGCGTTATTGTCACGGTATGATCGTTCCGACAACCACGCGGAGCGAGACATGCCAGTCACCGCATTGCGTCGCAGCAGGCATCGAGGCCGTCATTGCCTCGGTGCCTGCCTGATTCGCTATCTGGCCCCGCTTCGCACTGCAAACCTGCGCGAGGCCAGCCGATGAGCACCTTCACCAATTCCCTCAAACAACGTCTGAAGGACAACGCGGCGCTGTTCGGGCTGTGGCTGTCGCTTGGCAGCGAGGCCGCGGCCGAAGCGCTCGCGCACGCCGGCTTCGACTGGCTGCTGATCGACATGGAGCACGCGCCCAACGACAGCGGCGGCGTCGAGTCGCAATTGCGCGCGATCGCCGCCGCGCATCTGCCGAGCGAGCCGGTGGTGCGCGTGCCCGCGAGCGAACCGTGGCTCGTCAAGCGCGTGCTTGACGCCGGAGCGCGCACGCTGATGTTCCCGAACATCGAATCTGCTGAAGACGCGGCACGCGCCGTGCGGCTCACGCAATATCCGACCGCCGAGGCGCTCGACGGCCTGCGCGGCGTCGCGGGCGTCGTGCGCGCGGCCGGTTACGGCATGCGCCGCGACTACGTGCAGACGGCCAACGCGCAGATCGCGACGATTGTTCAGATCGAATCGGCGGGCGGCTTGCAGGAGGTCGAGCGAATCGCGGCGACGCCGGGCGTCGATTGCCTATTTGTCGGGCCGGCCGATCTGGCCGCGAGTCTCGGTCATCTCGGCGACGCGAAGCACACGGAGGTGCAGGCGGCCATGGCGCGCATCGTCAGCGCGGCGGACAAGGCCGGCATTGCCGCCGGCATTTTCGCAATGGACGTGGCGAGTGCGCGGCAGTATCGCGATGCCGGTTTTCGCTTCGTCGCGCTGGCCGCCGACGTGATCTGGATGTTGCGCGCGACGCGTCAGGCATTGCAGGAGGTGCGGTCATGAACGGCAGAGTGCAGGGCGTCGCCGGGCGCGCAATCGCGCGGGTGACCGCGCACGTGACCGTCGCGGCGGCGCTGCTCGCGAGTGGCGCGTGGGAAGCTGCATGCGCGCAGGATCGCGTCGCGAAGGCGGATGATCCGCAGACCCAATCCGCAGTGGCCGACTACAACGCCGGCAACCTCGGCGCGGCGCTGACCGAATTCCGCCAGGCCGCCGAGCGCGGCAGCCGGCTTGCCCAATTCAACTACGCGATGATGCTGCTCAACGGCGAGGGCACCCCGGTCAACGTCGACGAAGGCAAGAAGTGGCTACGCAAGGCCGCCGAGGCGAACATGTCACACGCGCAATACGTGTACGGCAAGATGTACGACGATGGCGAGTTCGTCGAGCGCGATCCGGTGGAGGCGCATCGCTGGTTCATGAAGGCGGCCGCGCAGGGGCACGTGCAGGCGGAGCTGGCGCTCGCGAATCAGTTCCTCGACGGACGCGGCACCGAACGCGACAACAGGCAGGCGTTCGTCTGGTACAAGAAGGCGGCGCAGGGCGGCGACATGACCGCGCAGTACGTGACCGGCTCGTTCTACGAGCGCGGCGGCGATGGTGTCGACAGGAATCTGAATGTAGCGCGCGCATACTACGCGGCCGCGGCGGCGCAGGGCGATCCGGCGGCACGCCTGAAGTATCAGCAATTAAGTGCGCAGTTGCGCGATCAGAAGGAAGTGAAACCGCAGTAACGAAAAAGGGCGCTCGCAAGGAGCGCCCTTTGTGCATATTCGATTGCTGTGTACGGCTAGCTGCGGTTAGCTCTGCATCAAGCGCTTCTGTCGGGCGACGCTCATGATCAGCCCGATCGCGATGCCCAACGTAGTCAGCGCAGTGCCGCCGTAACTCATGAACGGCAACGGCACGCCGACCACCGGCAGAATCCCGCTCACCATGCCGATATTGACGAACGCGTACGTGAAGAACGCCATCGTCAACGAGCCGGCCAATAATCGCCCGAACAATGTCGCACCATTGGCCGCGATGTAAAGTCCGCGCGCGATCAATAGCATGTACAGCGTGAGCAGCACGATCCCGCCCGCCAAACCGAACTCTTCCGAAAACACCGCGAAGATGAAGTCGGTGTGCTTTTCGGGGATGAACTCCAGATGCGCCTGCGTGCCCTTCAGCCAGCCCTTGCCGAGCGGGCCGCCCGAGCCGATCGCGATCACTGCCTGAATCGTGTGGAAGCCTTTGCCGAGCGGGTCCGAAGTCGGATCGAGCAACGTGCAGATACGGTGCTTCTGGTAGTCGTGCATCAGCGGCCACTGCACTTCGGGCTGACAGATCTTGTCCTGAAACGCTGCAATCGACCCAACCGCGATCACGGCTGCGATCAGTACCGGCACGATCAGCTTGAAGCTCAATCCCGCGAAATAAATCACGAACAAGCCGGCCGCGAACACGAGCACGGCCGTGCCGAGGTCAGGCTGCTTCGCGATCAGGCCGACCGGCACGATGAGGATCGCGAAGCCGACCAGGTAGTCGTACCAGCGCATCACACCTTCGCGGCGATGGAAGTACCAGGCGAGCATCAGCGGCGTTGCGATCTTCAGGATTTCCGACGGCTGGATCACCACGCCGACGTTGATCCAGCGCTTCGCACCCTTTTTCGTAAGGCCGAACATGGCGACCGCGACCAGTAACGCGATCCCGAACGTGTAAAGCGGAACCGCAAAGCGCATCAGCGTATTGGGCGGCACATTGGCGAGCGCCCACATCAGCACGAAGGTCAGCAGGATGTTGCGCATCTGGTCTTCGACGCGGCCCGGCATGTCGAGAGTCGCGCTGTACAGCGTGACGATGCCCACGCACAGCAGCAGAAAAACGATCAGTGCGAGCGGACGGTCGAAGCCCACGAACATCCGTTTGATGCGGTCGAGCCAGGCGCGCTTGTCGAATTGCATGCCTCTCTCCTTATTCGTCGATGCCGCCGGCGGCCGGCTGGCGCGGCGACGCGTCCTGGACGCTGTCCTCGCGCGGCGGCGCCGCGACGCTCGGCGTCGGCTCGCTCGCCGGACGGGGGTTATGCGGCGCGCCGGACGAGCGCGACGCGGATTTCTTCGCAGCGGCCGAAGCCGAAGCGGGCCTCGCCGCCGACGCCGCGCGGGCTGCGGTAGCCGAAGCGGTGGCCGGCGCACTGGCCGGCGCTGTTGCCGCTGCGCCAGCCGACGCCGCCACTGGCGCAGACGCGCCACTTGCGCCCGAAGCCGCAACAGCCGCCGACGCACCCGAGGCCGCGGCAGCCGCCGCCTCCGACGCCCCCGGCACCGGCAGTGCCGTGAAGCCCGCTGCAATCCTGAGCGGCTGAGCGCTTTCATGCGGTGCCGGCATATCGCCGACCTGAGGCGCGGATGCTTCGAGCGTGGTCGATGCCGCTGCCGCGACGGCCGCTTCCTGCGCGCCGGGCTTGTTCTTGCCGATCAGGTAGTAGTCGAGCACTTTACGCGCGATCGGACCGGCCGCCTCCGCGCCCCAGCCGCCGTTTTCGACGATCAGCGCGAGCGCGATCTTCGGTTGTTCGGCCGGTGCGAACGCGATGAACAGCGCGTGATCGCGCAGATTTTCGGGGATCGCGTGACCCTTGTAGTTCGCGCCCTGCAGCGAGTACACCTGCGCGGTACCGGTCTTGCCGGCCGCTTGGTACGGCGCGCCCGCGAACACCTTGGCCGCCGTGCCGCTCGTCACGACGCCTTCCATCGCGCGCTTGATGATGTCGATGTCCTGCTGCTTGACATCGATCTTGTCGCTCGGATCGCGCACGACCGGCCGTGTTTCCTTCGAGATCGGATTTTCGATGTCGCGCACGAGGTGCGGTTTCATCACGACGCCGTTGTTCGCGAGCGTTGCGGTGGCATGTGCGAGCTGCAGGATCGTGAACGAGTTGTAGCCCTGGCCGATGCCGAGGCTGACCGTCTCGCCTTCGTACCACTTCTGCTGTTCGGGGCGGCGGTACGCGCGACGCTTCCAGTCGGTCGACGGCAGGATGCCCTTCGCCTCGCCCGCGATGTCGATGCCGGTGATCTGCCCGAAGCCCCACGGCTTCATGAAGTTCGCGATGTTGTTGACGCCGAGATCGTGCGCGAGCATGTAGAAGTACGTGTCGTTCGACACGACGATCGCGCGGTTCATGTCGATCCAGCCCTGGCCCGAGCGCACGTCGTTACGGAACGTGTGGCCGCCGAACGTGTAGTAGCCGGGATCCTGGAAGCCCCAACTGGGCGTGCGCTTGTGCAGTGACAGCGCGGCGAGCGCCATGAACGGCTTGTAGGTCGAGCCCGGCGGATAGGTGCCGTGCAGCGGCCGGTTCAGCAGCGGATGGTCGGGCGAGTTGTTCAGCTCGTCCCAGGTCTGCTGGTCGATGCCGTCGACGAACGAGTTCGGATCAAAGCTCGGCGCCGACACGAATGCGAGCACATCGCCGGTCGATGGCTCGATCGCGACGAGCGCGCCGCGGCGTCCGGCGAACGCCTGCTCGGCGACCTGCTGCAGGCCGATGTCGAGCGAGAGCACGAGGTTGTTGCCCGGCGTCGCCTGGGTGCGCGATAGCGTGCGCACGGGACGGCCGCCCGCCGTCACCTCGACTTCCTCGAAACCGGTCTGGCCGTGCAGCTCGGTTTCGTAACTCTGCTCGACGCCGATCTTGCCGATGTAATCGGTGCCCTTGTAGTTGTTCGCGTCCAGACGCGGATCGTAGTGGTCTGGATCGCTGTTGTTCTGATCGCTCGTGTCGTCGATGCGGTCCTGATCACGCTGCGAAATCCGTCCGATGTAGCCGATCACGTGGGCAGCGGTCGGCCCGAGCGGGTACTGGCGGAACAGTCGCGCGCGCACTTCGACGCCGGGGAAGCGGAAGCGCTGCGCCGTGAAGCGCGCGACTTCGTCATCGGTCAGGCGCGTGCGGATCGGCAGACTTTCGAAGTTCTTCGAGTCTTCCTGCAGCTTCTTGAAGCGGCGGCGGTCGCGCGCGTCGATCGAGACCACTGTGGCGAGGTTGTCGATCACGTTCTCGAGCGTGTCGTTCAACTTCGACGGGGTGATTTCGAGCGTGTAAGCCGAGTAGTTCTTTGCGAGCACGACGCCGTTGCGGTCGGTGATGATGCCGCGGTTCGGCACGATCGGCGCGACGGAGATGCGGTTTTCATCGGCCTGCAGCGAGTACTTGCTGTAGTGCCAGACCTGCAGGAACAGGAAGCGGAAGCCGATCAGCCCGAAGCAGACGAACACGAACAGGCCCGCCGCCGCGACGCGCAGGCGGAATTTCGTGAGCTGCTGTTGAGTGTCCTTGAATTCGGTCATGCGATTCTGCAAAAGGCCGGCCTGCGGCCATCAAGAGAGTGTGCGCCCAAACCGGCCGCGGCCGGTGGGCGCAACGCGGGATCAAATGGGCCGCGTGTCGTCCGGGTCGGCGGGCCGGCGCTGCGGCATCAGCAGCAAAATGCTCGCGACCGGCCACAGCGCGGCTTCGACGAAACCGTCGATCAGATAACTCCAGCCCGGAAATGCCGCGCCGGCCAACAGCCGGATCACGAACGGCACCACTTGCGCGACGACGAGCAGCGGCATCACCGCGAACGTTTGTACGCCCAGCGACATCCACAGCACGCGGCGGTGAATCGTGATCGCGCCGTACGACAGCAGCGTGTACGCGAGCGCGTGCTCGCCGAGCAGGCTCGCGTTGTGCACGTCCATTAGCAGGCCGAGCAGAAACGCGATGCCCATGCCGACCTTGCGCGGCTGATGCACATTCCAGAACAGCAGCACGAGCGCGACGAAATCGGGTACGCCGGCGAGACGCCCCCAGGGCATCAGGTTCAGCAGGAACGCGGCGGCGAGGCTGAACGTGATGAAGTACGGGTTGACCGGCTGCAGGATGTATTGCGGGCGGTTCATGGCTGAGCCCCCGGCGTGGCCTGCGGCTTCGCGTTCTTCGCGGCAGCTGGCTTTTCGGCTTTCCTGTCGGCTGCGGACTTCTCGGACTTCTTGTCGGCGGCGGCTTTGGCCGGCGCTTTTTCCGTGGATTTGGAAGTGGGCTTTTCGGCCGTAGCCTTGTTGGCGGTGCTGTCGTCGCCCTGCTTGGCGGCGGATTTGTCCGCCACGCCCTTACCGCCCTTTTTCGCTTTCGCGTCTTTCGCGACGGTTGCCGCGTCGGGTTCGGCAGCCGGGCGCGGCGGCGCGTCGTTCTGGACGTGCAGCACGAGCACCTGACGTGCGCCGCGCACCGCCGCGATGGGCAGACTGATCACGCGCGCAAACGCGGTGTCGGCCTGCTTATCGACGCGCACGACCTTCGCGACCGGCAGCCCCGGCGGATACACGCCGTCGAGGCCGCTCGTAACGAGCTCGTCGCCAGTCTGCACATCGGCGCTGATCGGCACGAAGCGCAGATCGAGCGTGTCGCCCTTCGGCGTGCCGTAGATCACGCTGCGCAAGCCGGTGCGCAGGATTTCGACCGGCACAGCCTGGTCCTTGTCCGTCAGCAGTGTGACTTCCGCCTGCAGCGGGAACACCCGGGTGACCTGGCCAATCACGCCGTCTTCGTCGACGACCGGCGAGCCGTTCTGGATGCCTTGTTGCGCGCCGCGTCCGATCACGACCTTCTGCGTGAACGGATCGCGCGTGTCGTACTGGATTTCAGCGGGCAGCGATTGCGTGGTCAGGCGCTGCGACAGTTGCAGCAGCGCGCGCAGATGGCCATTTTCGGCCGCGAGCGACGCAGCCATGTTGGCCTGCTGCGACACTTGCAGATCCTTCGTGCGCAGCTTCTCGTTTTCGTGGCGCAATGTGGCGCTCGTCACGGCGATGTCGGCGGCGCCCAGGAACATGTCGCGCGGCACGAGCGCTGCGCGCTGCAACGGATAAAGACCCGCGCCGAGCACGCCGCGGACGATTTCGAGCGTCTGGAAGCGGGCATCGGAGATCAGCAGGACGAGCGCCAGCACGACGAAGAACACCAGTCGGGCGAGAGCGGATGGGCCTTGCTTGAACAGGGGCGGCGGACTGTATTCCATGGTCGGCGCCGGGGGCGTGAGCGGTTGGGTGAGGCGGTGGCGCGCAAGGTGCGCGCGGTCAGCGCGCGGCGGCTGGTCGGTCCAGCCAACGACAAAGCGGCCCACAAGGGGCCGTGTGCCAGATCCGCGCTACTGACATGGGAGAAGAGCTCGCTTACTCGTACGAGAAGATGCTGCCGAGCTTGTCCATGCGTTCGAGCGCCATGCCCGAGCCGCGCACGACGCAGGTCAGCGGGTCTTCGGCGACAAGCACCGGAAGGCCGGTCTCCTCGGCGAGCAGACGATCGAGGTCGCGCAGCAGCGCACCACCGCCGGTAAGCATCATGCCGCGTTCGGCGATGTCCGCGCCGAGTTCCGGCGGTGTCTGTTCGAGCGCGATCTTCACCGACGACACGATCTGGTTCAGCGGATCCGTCAGCGCTTCGAGGATTTCGTTGCTGGAGATCGTGAAGCTGCGCGGAATGCCTTCTGACAGATTGCGGCCTTTCACTTCCATTTCCTTGACTTCCGAGCCCGGGAACGCGGAGCCAATTTCTTTCTTGATGGCTTCGGCGGTCTGTTCGCCGATCAGCATGCCGTAGTTGCGGCGGATGTAGTTGACGATCGCTTCGTCGAACTTGTCGCCGCCGACGCGTACCGAGCCCTTGTACACGATACCACCGAGCGAGATCACGCCGACTTCGGTCGTGCCGCCGCCGATGTCGACGACCATCGAACCCGTTGCCTCCGACACCGGCAGGCCCGCGCCGATCGCAGCGGCCATCGGTTCCTCGATCAGGTACACCTGCGAGGCGCCTGCGCCGTGTGCGGCTTCCTTGATCGCGCGACGCTCGACCTGGGTCGAGCCGCACGGCACGCAGATGATGATGCGCGGCGACGGCGAGAACATGCGCGATTCGTGAGCAGTCTTGATGAACTGCTTGATCATCTGCTCGGTGACGGTGAAGTCGGCGATCACGCCGTCTTTCATCGGGCGGATCGCTTCGATGTTGCCCGGCACCTTGCCGAGCATCTGCTTGGCTTCCTTACCGACTGCCTGAATGGTCTTCTTGCCGTTGGGGCCGCCTTCCTGGCGGATCGACACGACCGACGGTTCGTCGAGAACGATGCCCTTGCCGCGCATGTAGATAAGCGTGTTGGCGGTGCCGAGGTCAATCGCCAGATCGTTGGAGAAGTAGCTGCGCAAAAAACCGAACATTCAAAATCCTGTCTCGCTGGGGGCCGGGCCTCGCACAGTATGCGTAGGGCGGCAGCGGAATAAATAACAGCTTCAACCGGGCGAAGCGGCGCCACAGGAACTTGAAGCTGCGGGGGAATCTACCGGAGGCCGTTGCAAAGCCAGGGCCGAAAGCGTCGGACGTTGTTGGAATTGTCCAGTAAGGCCTTGGTAAGTCGGTCCGGGTTTGGGTCGAACGCGTAATGATACCTTATAATTTTGGATGTTTTGCAGGAAACGGAAGGCACTTTTTACCCCTGCCGTTCCTTTTCCAATCTTGTCCTATCTTGTCGTAACCCGCTGTTACAACGCGATTTTTTAAAGTGTTGCGACATTCCACCCTTTCCGGTGACTGCATGGCTCTGACCCTGATCGATGTAAAACGCATCGCGCATCTCGCGCGGCTCGAACTGGCCGATGCCGACGCCGAGCACACGCGTGCCCAGCTCAATGATTTTTTCGGCCTCGTCGAACAGATGCAGGCGGTCGATACCACCGGCATCGCGCCGCTTGCTCACCCGATCGAGCAGATCGAAGACGTCGCGCTGCGTCTGCGTGACGACGCCGTCACCGAGGCGGTCGAGCGCGAGGCTTTCCAGCGCGCCGCGCCGGCCGTGCAGGACGGCCTGTACCTCGTGCCGAAGGTGATCGAATAAGACCCGCCGGGCAGACCCAGGGTCCGGCCCCGGCGCGATCCTCTGCGCCGTAGCCGCGCGGCTTCGCCGCGAACCTTGCCGGACCGGTCTGCCGACGGGCAACCGAACGCCTCCACGGCAGCGTGACCGCGCTGCCGCGCTTTCCAGGATAAAACGCAATGCATGAAAAAAGTCTGACCGAACTGCGCGCCGCGCTCGCGGCCAAGGAATGCTCCGCAGTCGAACTGGCACAGATGTACCTGAAGCGGATCGACGCGGCCAATAGCCTGAACGCGTTCATCCAGGTCGATCCCGAGCTGACGCTCGCGCAGGCGAAAGCAGCCGACGCGCTGCTGCACACGGGCCACGCCGGTCCGCTCGTCGGCCTGCCGGTCGCGCACAAGGACGTGTTCGTCACGAAAGGCTGGCGCTCCACGGCGGGCTCGAAGATGCTCGCGAACTACGAAAGTCCATTCGACGCGACCGTGGTCGCACGTCTGCAGAACGCCGGCATGGTGTGCGTGGGCAAGACCAACATGGATGAGTTCGCGATGGGCTCGTCCAACGAGAATTCGTACTTCGGCGCCGTGCAGAATCCTTGGGACCGCAAGGCCGTGCCGGGCGGTTCGTCGGGCGGCTCCGCGGCCGCCGTGGCCGCGCGTCTCGCGCCCGCCGCGACCGGCACCGACACCGGCGGCTCGATCCGCCAGCCGGCGTCGTTTTCGGGCATCACTGGCATCAAGCCGACGTACGGCCGCGTGTCGCGCTACGGCATGATCGCGTTCGCGTCGTCGCTCGACCAGGGCGGCCCGATGGCGCAAAGCGCCGCGGACTGCGCGACGCTGCTCAACGCAATGGCCGGCTTCGACGAGCGCGACTCGACAAGCCTCTCGCACGAGCACGAGGACTACACGCGCTACCTCGGCAAGTCTTGGCAAGACGGTGGCGCGGACAAGCCGCTCGCCGGTCTGCGCATCGGCCTGCCGAAGGAGTACTTCGGCGCTGGTCTCGCCGACGACGTGCGCGCGTCCATCGACGCGGCGTTGAAGCAGTACGAAGCGCTCGGCGCGACGCTCGTCGAGGTGTCGCTGCCGAAAACCGAACTGTCGATCCCGGTCTACTACGTGATCGCGCCGGCGGAAGCATCGTCGAACCTGTCGCGTTTCGACGGCGTGCGCTTCGGCCATCGCGCGGCCGAGTACCGCGATCTGCTCGACATGTACAAGAAGTCGCGCGCCGAAGGTTTCGGCCCGGAAGTGAAGCGCCGCATTCTGGTCGGCACCTACGTGCTGTCGCATGGCTATTACGACGCGTACTACCTGCAGGCGCAGAAGATCCGTCGCATCATCGCGCAGGACTTCCAGGAAGCGTTCAAGCAGTGTGACGTGATCATGGGACCGGTCGCACCGTCGGTGGCATGGGACATCGGCGCGAAGGGCGACGATCCGGTGCAGATGTATCTTGCCGACATCTACACGCTGTCGGTGAGCCTCGCTGGCCTGCCGGGCATGAGCGTGCCGTGCGGCTTCGGCGCGGGCGCAAATGCGCAGCGTCCGGTCGGTCTGCAGATCATCGGCAACTATTTCAACGAAGCCCGGATGCTGCAGGTGGCCGATGCGTTCCAGCGCGCGACCGACTGGCACCGTCAGACACCGGCAGGAGTGTGAGCACCATGACCAAACAATGGGAAGTCGTGATCGGTCTGGAGACCCACGCGCAGTTGTCGACGCATTCGAAAATCTTCTCGGGCACCGCGACGCAATTCGGCGCCGCGCCGAACACGCAGGCGAGCCCGGTCGATCTGGCTTTGCCGGGCACGCTGCCGGTGATGAACCGCGGCGCGGTCGAGCGCGCCATTCAATTCGGCCTCGCGATTGGCGCAACGGTCGCGCCGCGCAGCATCTTCGCGCGCAAGAATTATTTCTACCCCGATCTGCCGAAGGGCTATCAGATCAGCCAGTACGAAATCCCCGTCGTGCAGGGCGGTCAGGTGACCATCCAGGTACCGGCCAATGAAAAGGCGGGCAAGGAAGCGTACGAGAAAACCATCAACCTGACTCGCGCCCACCTCGAGGAAGACGCGGGCAAGTCGCTGCACGAAGACTTCGCGGGCATGACCGGCATCGACCTGAATCGTGCCGGCACGCCGCTGCTCGAAATCGTCACCGAGCCGGAAATGCGCAGCGCGGCTGAAGCGGTTGCCTACGCGAAGTCGCTGCATACGCTCGTCGTATGGCTCGGCATCTGCGACGGCAACATGCAGGAAGGCTCGTTCCGTTGCGACGCGAACGTGTCGGTGCGTCCGCTCGGTCAGAAGGAATTCGGCACGCGCGCCGAGATCAAGAACCTGAACTCGTTCCGTTTCCTCGAAGAGGCGATCCAGTATGAAGTGCGCCGCCAGATCGAGCTGATCGAAGACGGTGGCACGGTGGTGCAGGAAACGCGTCTGTACGATCCGGACAAGCGCGAAACGCGTTCGATGCGCAGCAAGGAAGACGCGCACGACTACCGCTATTTCCCCGACCCCGACCTGATGCCTCTCGTGATCGACGCCGCGTGGGTCGAGCGCGTGAAGAGCGAGATGCCTGAGCTGCCGGAAGCGATCCAGCGGCGCTTCGTATCGCAGTACGGCCTCACGCCGTACGACGCGAACGTGCTGACCTCGAGCAAGGCGAACGCCGCTTACTTCGAGGCGGTAGTCGCGAAGGCCGGCCCGGCTAACGCGAAGGTCGCGGCGAACTGGGTGATGGGCGAAGTGTCGTCGCAGCTCAATCGCGAAGGTCTCGACGTTGCTGCGTGCCCGGTCTCGGCCGCGCAGCTCGCGCTGCTGCTGCAACGCATTGCCGACGGCACGATCTCGAACAAGATCGCGAAGGAAATTTTCCTCGCGATCTGGGAAGAAAAGGCCACCGACGAAGCCGCCGCCGATCGCATCATCGAGGCGAAGGGCTTGAAGCAGATTTCGGACACCGGCGCGCTCGAAGCGATCATTGACGAAGTGCTCGCCGCGAACCAGAAATCGGTCGACGAATACCGCGCCGGCAAGGAAAAAGCATTCAACGCGCTGATCGGTCAGGCGATGAAAGCGACCAAGGGTAAGGCCAACCCCGCTCAGGTCAACGAATTGCTCAAGAAGAAATTGTCCTGAGTTGATGTGCCGCGGCCGGGCGTGGTCACGCCTGCGCCACCACGGGCTGTTGCCGGATCGGAAGCGGGGCAACGGCCCGTTTTATTTTGCGGACCCGCTTCAGGCGGATAGGCGTAGCGAAGCGTAGACCACGGAGTGTGTGCATGGCAAAGCAACCCGATCTCGACGATTTCCTCGTCCCGTATTTCGACGATGGCAAGAAGAAAAATCACTTCTCGCTCGACGATTTCGATCCGAAGGCGAAGCCGTTTTCGGGCGGCTCGAAAGACGCCGACCGCGAGCGTCTGTCGGAGATAGGTCTGCTGCTCGACAATCTGCAGGAACGGCTGCACGCACAGCGCAAGCGCCGTGTGCTGCTGGTGCTGCAAGGCATGGACACGAGCGGCAAGGACGGCACGATTCGCGCGGTGTTTCATGAAGTCGATCCGCTCGGCTTGCGCATCGTGCCATTCAAGGCCCCGACGCCCATCGAGCTCGCGCACGACTTCCTGTGGCGCGTGCATTTGCATACACCCGCGGCCGGCGAGCTGACGATCTTCAACCGCAGTCACTACGAAGACCTGCTCGTGCCGACCGTGCAGGGCGAGCTCGATGCCGCCGCCTTCGAGCAGCGCTGCCGCCAGATCCGCCAGTTCGAGGAGATGCTGGTGTCCAGCGGCGCGACGATACTCAAGTGCATGCTGCACATTTCGAAGGACGAGCAGCGTGCGCGATTGCAGGCGCGCATCGACGATCCGCTCAAGCACTGGAAATTCGACGTATCGGATCTCGAAGCGCGCAAGCAGTGGGAGGCGTATCAGTCCGCGTATCGCGACGCGCTGGCCGCGACGTCGACCGAATACGCTCCGTGGTACGTGATTCCGGCCGACTCGAAGACGCATCGCAACGTGATGGTCGCCGAACTGCTGCTGCGCACGCTCAACGCGCTGAAGCTCGAATATCCGCCTGCCAAGGAATCGCTGAAGGGCGTCAAGGTCGAGTGAACACGGCCTCGCCCCTCGGCTTCAGAAACGAATCGAACAAAAAAGGAACGACATGTTGCGTGTGATTACCGCCAACCTCAACGGCATCCGCTCGGCGGCGAAGAAGGGCTTTTTCGACTGGTTCGGCGAGCAGGGCGCCGACGTGCTGTGCGTGCAGGAAATCAAATGCTCGCAGGACGACATGACGCCGGAGTTTATGGCGCCGCACGATTTCACCGGCTATTTCCAGCACGCGGTGAAAAAGGGCTATAGCGGCGCGGGCGTCTATACGCGTCATGAGCCGGACGAAGTGGTGATCGGCTTCGGCAGCGAGGAGTTCGACCCGGAAGGGCGCTATGTCGAGCTCCGCTTCGGCAAGCTGTCGGTGATCTCGGTGTATGTGCCGTCGGGATCGAGCGGCGACGAGCGCCAGCAGGCCAAGTTCCGTTTCATGGACGAGTTCATGCCGCATCTCGCCGAGCTGGCGAAGGAGCGCGAGGTGATCGTGTGCGGCGACGTGAACATCGTGCACAAGGAAATCGACATCAAGAACTGGAAGGGCAACCAGAAGAATTCGGGTTGCCTGCCGGAAGAGCGCGCGTGGCTCGACAAACTGTTCGACGAAGTCGGCTATGTGGACGTGTTCCGCACGCTCGACCCGCGACCCGAGCAGTACACGTGGTGGAGCAATCGCGGTCAGGCGTATGCGAAGAACGTCGGGTGGCGGATCGATTATCAGATCGCCACGCCCGGCATCGCGAGCAAGGCAAAGCGCACCGACGTGTTCCGCGATATCAAGTTCAGCGACCATGCGCCGCTGACCGTCGATTACGACCACAAGGTGAAGAAGTAAGCCGACCCGTCGCGGCGCGTGGAGCGCCGTGGCCCGCTAGCAGTGGGTAGAAGCGGGTATCAGTCGCGCACCGGCTTACGGGTCGGCCGGCCGATGCCCGCGTAGTCGGGCAGCACGTCGACGCTCTTGCCGATCGCCTTCGCGTAGAGCGGCAGCATGTCTGGCAGCCGCTTGATGATGTCTTCGCGGCGCTCCGGCGAGTACGGGTGTACGTAGATGAAGCCGCGCTCGCCATTGCCGCGCGTCGCCTGCGCGAGCCTGTCCCACAGCGTGACCGCCGCGCGCGGATCGAAGCCGGCGCGCGACGCGATATCGCTGCCGATCACGTCGGCTTCGGTTTCGTCGGTGTCCTCGTACTTCATTTCCAGCAGACGCGAACCGATGCCGAGCGGCGCCATGCCCAGATCGGCGAGGCCGAACAGTTGCGGGATGGTGCCGGTCGAGTCGAGCTGGCTCGCCTGCAGCTGACCCAGCCGCATGCGCGCGTGCTCGCGCAACGCGTGCGCGATTTCGTGGCCGATCAGCATGCCGAGCTCGTTGTCGTTCAGGCGCACGCGATCGAGTATCCCGCTATAGACGACGATCTTGCCGCCCGGCAGGCAGTACATGCGGATGTCGTTGGAGCGCACCACCGCGACTTCCCACTTCCAGCCCTTGGCTCGCTCGTTCCATTTCAACGAGTACGGAATCATCCGGTCGATAATCGAACGCACGCGCGTCACGCGCGCGTCGGTGTCGCCGTACAGACGTTTCGCGTGGTTCGCGCCGTAGACGATCTGGCTGAACTCCTCGGCGGCCTGGGCCTCGAGCATCGGCGACGGGATCAGGTTGCGGAACACCATGTAGCCGCCGTAACGCACTTGCGGGCTGACGTAGTACGGCGGCGGCACGGCCGCCGGGGCCGCTGCCGCAGCGGGAGCTTTGGCGGCGGCGGCCGGTTGCGCGGACTGCTGCGCGGCGGAGCCGGGTGTGGCGGCGCTCGGAGCGCTGACGCTAGCGCCGGTTGTGCTCGGGGCACCGGCGTTGCCGTTATTCGCGCCTGGGTTGGCACCGGGCGCGGCGGATGTCGCGTTTTCCGCGCTGGCTCCGCCGGTCGCCGATCTGGCCGCGGGCGGCGGAGCAGGGTTGGGCGTTGCACCACTTGTCACGGCGACAGCCGCCGCAGGAGCTTGCGCGTTGCTGAGCGCGCTGGCGCCGGTCGCCGCCGCGCCTGCCGCATAGGCGCCCAACGGCATGGCCAGCGCGACGCTCGCGCAGCCGAGCAACCATGCGGCGCTGAGCGCCGTGCGGTGCGCGCTTGTCGAAAACCGTACCTTCACGACCGCTCCCTCCACGGCGCGATACGCAACAGCAGCAGCATGCCGGGCACTGCGAGCGCGGTACACAGGAGGAAGTAGTCGAACCAGCCGATCCGCGCGACCACGTAACCGCTCGCCGCCGACGCGAGCGTGCGCGGCACGGACGCGAGGCTCGTGAACAGCGCGAACTGCGTCGCGGTGTAGCGCGGATCGGTGGTGCTCGCAATGTATGCGGTGAACGCGGCCATCGTCAGGCCGGTGGCGAAGGTCTCGAAGCCGTAGACGAGCGCGAGCGCGACCGAGCGCGGGTCGAGCTGCACACTCCAGTCGATGCCGACGAACGACAGCAGCTTCGTTGTTCCCTGGCTGAGCGCGACGGCGATGTCGTAGATCGCGGCAAGTCCGGGCGAATCCGGGCCGAGATGGGCGAGCCACGCGAAGCCGAGCGTCGACACCATCTGCAGCAAACCGAAAATCCACAAGCCGCGGCCGATGCCGATCTTCATCAGCCAGATCCCGCCGATGATCCCGCCCGCGAGACTCGCGCCAAACGCCGTGGTCTTCGCGATCACACCGATCTGCGTGCGCGAAAAGCCGATGTCGAGGAAGAACGACGTGGACAGCGTGGTCGCCATCGTATCGCCGAGCTTGTACAGAAAGATGAAGCCGAGCACGAAGAGGGCACCGCGCCAGCCGTCGCGCTGAATGAATTCCCTGAACGGCTCGACGATCGCTTCGCGCAGATTCTTCGGCGGCTTGCCGTGCACCTCGGGTTCGCTAACGACCAGCGTCATCAGAACCCCCGGCAGCATGAACGCGGCCGTCACGATGAACACGGTGCTCCAGGGCAGATGGTCGGACAAAATCAGCGCGAGCGAACCGGGCACGAGCGCCGCGATCTTGTACGCGTTCACGTGCACCGCGTTGCCGAGGCCCTGTTGCGTGTCGCTGAGCAATTCACGCCGGTACGCGTCGATCACGATGTCGGAGCTCGCGCCGAAGAACGCGACCAAAGCGGTCAGCGCGGCGACGGTCCAGATCGACTCGCGCGGCGACACGAAGCCGAGCGTCGCCATCGCCCCCGCCACCAGCAACTGCGTGAGTAGCATCCAGCCGCGCCGTCTGCCGGGCCGCCAGCCGGGCAGGCGCGGCACGTAGCGGTCCATCAGCGGAGCCCAGACGAATTTCCATGTGTACGGAAACTGGATCAGCGCGAACAGGCCGATTTCCTTCAGATTGACGCCTTCCGAGCGCAGCCACGCCTGCACGAGGTAGACGAGCGTAAACAGCGGCAATCCCGACGTAAAGCCGAGAAAGACGCAAATCAGCATGCGCGTATTCAAAAACGCGCGCCAGCCGGGATGTTCTTCGTGAGCGGTAAGTGCAGGCGCCTCGTGCGGCGGGTTCGACATGTGGATAAGTGACGTTAGCTTTTCTTGACGCGATAGACCGCAAGACTACCACGCCAATTCACGCCCCAACGCACCACCTGTCCGTCGTGCAGCACGACGCGATCGAGAATTTCGATGCCGACTTCAGGTGCGAGTGCCTCGAAATCCCTGATCGTCAGCACGCGCACGTTCGGCGTGTTGTGCCATTGGTAAGGCAGCGACTTCGACACCGGCATGCGTCCGTTCAACACCGACAGCCGATGCGTCCAGTAGCCGAAATTCGGAAACGAGACGATGCATTCCTTGCCGACGCGCACCGTCTCGCGCAGGATCGCCGCGGTCTGATGAATGGTCTGCAAGGTCTGCGACAGCACCGCGAAATCAAAGCTGCCGTCTTCGAACAGCCGCAGGCCGTCTTCGAGATTCTGCTGGATCACGTTGACGCCGTTCTGCGTCGCGGCGAGCACGCCGGCGTCGTTGATCTCGATGCCGTAACCCTGCACCTCCAGTTCC
Source organism: Paraburkholderia sp. HP33-1 (assembly GCF_021390595.1). NCBI lineage: Bacteria > Pseudomonadati > Pseudomonadota > Betaproteobacteria > Burkholderiales > Burkholderiaceae > Paraburkholderia > Paraburkholderia sp. HP33-1. The sequence goes on from NZ_JAJEJR010000001.1 coordinate 88,567, forward strand.
TCGCTCAGCAGCGACAGCAGCGAGCCGTCGCCGCAGCCGAGATCGAGCACGGTCGAGCGCGGTTCGACCCAGCGGGCGATCGCGCGGAAGTCCGGGCGCGATGCCAGGTAATCAAGTGCTCGCTGGTTCATGCGTTGACCTCGTTCGCAATGCGTTCGTAGTAGGCGCGCAGCAGGTTGTGATAGCGCGCGTCGTCGAGCAGGAAGGCATCGTGGCCGTGCGGCGCGTCGATTTCCGCGTAGGTGACCGTGCGCTTGTGGTCGAGCAGCGCCTTCACCAGCTCGCGCGAGCGTGCCGGCGCGAAACGCCAGTCGGTCGAGAAGCTCGCGATCAGATACTTCGCGGTGGTGTGCGCGAGCGCGGCGGTCAGATCGCCGTCGAAGGCCTTGGCCGGATCGAAGTAGTCGAGCGCGCGCGTGATCAGCAGGTAGGTGTTCGCGTCGAAGTAGTCGGCGAATTTGTCGCCCTGATAGCGCAGATACGATTCCACTTCGAACTCGACGTCGAAGCTGAAGTTGTAGTCATCGAGTGCGCCTTCCGCGCGACGCAGCGAGCGGCCGAATTTCTCGGCCATGTCGTCGTCCGACAGATACGTGATGTGTCCGATCATCCGTGCGACGCGCAGGCCGCGCTTCGGCTTCACGCCGTGCGCGTAGTAGTTGCCGCCGTGGAAATCCGGGTCCGACAGGATCGCCGAGCGCGCGACCTCGTTGAACGCGATGTTCTGCGCGGAGAGTTTCGGCGTCGACGCGATCACGATGCAATGCGCGACGCGCTCCGGATACATCATGCTCCACGCGAGCGCCTGCATGCCGCCGAGACTGCCGCCCATCACGGCGGCGAAGCGGCTGATGCCGAACGCGTCGGCGACGCGCGCCTGCGCGTTGACCCAGTCTTCGACGGTGACGACCGGAAACGTCGCGCCGTACGGCTTACCGGTGGCGGGGTCGAGGCTCATCGGCCCGGTCGAGCCGAAGCACGAGCCCAGGTTGTTCACGCCGATCACGAAGAATCTGTCGGTATCGAGCGGCTTGCCCGGGCCGACCATGTTGTCCCACCAGCCGATGTCTTTCGGATTGTCGGCGTACGCGCCCGCCACGTGATGCGATGCGTTCAGCGCGTGGCACACGAGCACCGCATTGCTGCGCGCGGCATTGAGCGTGCCGTAGGTCTCGACCATCAGGTCGTAGCCCGCGAGCGAGCTGCCGTTGCGCAAGGGCAGCGGCTCGGTGAAATGCATTTTTTGGGGAGCGACGATGCCGATGGATTCCATTCATTCCGCCATTGAGTCAACAGGGCGGCTAAACGGCGTCGGCGAAGCACGAAGAGAGGGCTGTGTGCGCAGCTGACGACCTCTTTAGCCGCATTTGTAGTGAACCGCGGGCCTTGGGCCTTGAGGTTCGCGCGCCCGCAATCGAGTCAGCAAATCGGCGCGTTAAAGGGTGTGAAACCGCGTGCAACGTGTTCGGGATGCCTTGGCGCGGCCCGTTGTGCATCGGAGGGCGACAGCGGCATCAGGCGGAAAGTATAGCGGAAAATTCTGCGCGACAGCGGCGCGGACGGTGCCGCACGAAGGGTCCGAGCCTCGCGGACTACTGAAGAATCAGCAGCAGTTGCGCATCCGCGTGTTCGGCGGGCGGGCGCGTGAAACCGCTGCGTACGTAGCGGTGCCAGCGGCCGATCACGTAGCTCAGCAGCAGGCTCGCGCGAATCGCCGGATCGTAGTCGGCGGGCAGCGCGGTGGTTTGCGGCACGGACTGCGGGTCGGCGTCGTTCGTGGCGTCGTTATCCGCATGGGCGAGCGCTTCGGTCTGCGCGAGCCTCAAGCATTGCTTCAGCGATGCCTCGATACGCTCGAGCATCTGGTTCACGCGCTCGGTCAACCGCTCGTGCTCACCGACCAGCGCCTCGCAGGTCAGCACGCGCGTCATGCCGGGATTTTTAGCCGGAAAGTTGAGCAGCATCAGCGCGATCGCGCGCGCCTGCAGCACGCCGTTGCTTTCGTGGCTGGTGATCTGGTTGATGAGCCCGAACAGCGTCTTCTCGATGAACTCGATCAGACCTTCGAACATCTGTGCCTTGCTCGCGAAATGGCGGTACAGCGCGGCTTCGGATACGCCGAGCCGGGCGGCGAGGGCGGCCGTGGTGATTTTTTCGGTCTTTGGTGCCTCGAGCATGCCCGCAAGCGTCTGCAGGATGTGCACGCGACGCTCGCCTGGCTTCGGACGCAGCGGCCGTGCGGCAGCGGGCGCTGCGGGGGAGGCTTCGGCTGAGGCTTCGTCAGGCTTGTCGATCGGCTGCATGGCTGTCATCCCCCGGCTGATGTCGTTGGCTGCTTCCGTCCCTACTGTCCTTGCTTGGGTTCCTTCCAACGAACCGAGCGCATGCCCAGTCGTAACGATTTTAGCGAACGAATGCTGCGGTCGACATAATGCGGCCGGCCGGTGCCGGGCAGACGCGTCGGCACGCCGTCCGCGTGCGGCTTGCGCGGCAGATGACCGGTGAACCATACGGTGCGGATGCCAAGCCGCCGATAGTTCTTCAGGTGCGAGCGCGTGTCCTCGACGAGGATCGCGTCTTTCAGCGACACGTGCGCGTCGCGCATCGCGCGGCGCAGCATCGTGTGATCCGGCTTCGCGCGCCATTGGCGGCGATCGCGCATGTGCTCGATCGCGATCACGCGCTCGAACAGCCGCTCGATGCGCAATTCGGCGAGCACTGCGCGCGCGTAGGTTTCGGGCGCGTTGGTCAGCACGATCTTGCGGCCCGGCAGAGCCGCGAGCAGACGCGCGACACCGCGCTCGTGACGAATCATCGAGCAGAGGTCGGGGAACGTGTGAACGACCTTCAGGAAGTCGTGCGCGTCGAGCGGATGGTGGCGCGTGAGGCCGAGCAGCGCCGCGCCGTAGCGCAGCGTGTAGCCGATGCGCAGACGGTTGGCTTCGTCGGTATCGACGTGCAGTGCGTCGATGATGTACTGCGTCATCCCGCGATTGATCGCCGGGAAAATGGCATGCGACGCGCGGTGCAGCGTGTTGTCGAGATCGAACAGCCAAACCGGCTTGCCGCCCGCGATGTCAGGACGGCGGCGCCGCGAAGTGGGGGTGCGCATGATGGAGCTCTTCAGGCGCCGCGTCGCGGAGGCGCGACGCCTGTAACTGGGAGGGCCCGCAACAATCAGTGCGAGCGGATCATCGTGCCGAACGGTTGCTCGGTCAGGATCTCGAGCAGCACCGAGTGCTCGATGCGGCCGTCGATGATGTGCACCGAACGCACGCCGCTCTTCGCCGCATCGAGCGCGGACGAGATTTTCGGCAGCATGCCGCCGGAGATCGTGCCGTCTTCGAACAGGCCGTCGATTTCGCGCGCCGACAGGTCGGTCAGCAGATTGCCTTCCTTGTCCATCACGCCGGGGATGTTGGTCATCATCACGAGCTTTTCGGCGTTCAGCACGACCGCGAGCTTGCCAGCGACGAGGTCCGCGTTGATGTTGTACGACAGGCCGTCTTCGCCGCAGCCGATCGGCGAGATCACCGGAATGAACGCGTCGTCCTGCAGCGCCTTCACGACCGCAGGGTTGATCGACTCGACTTCGCCGACCTGGCCGATGTCGACGTACTGGCCCGGATTGTCGCGATCCGGCATCAGCATCTTGCGTGCGTGGATCAGGCCACCGTCCTTGCCGGTCAGGCCGACCGCATGGCCGCCGAAGTGGTTGATCAGCATCACGATGTCCTGCTGCACCTCGCCGCCGAGCACCCATTCGACGACTTCCATCGTCTCTTCGTCGGTAACGCGCATGCCCTGGATGAACGTGCCCTGTTTGCCGATTTTCTTAAGCGCCTGGTCGATTTGCGGACCGCCGCCGTGCACGATGACCGGGTTGATGCCGACCAGCTTCAGCAGAATCACGTCGCGCGCGAAGCCCTGCTTCAGGCGCTCTTCGGTCATGGCGTTGCCGCCGTACTTGATGACCACGGTCTTGCCGTGATACTGGCGGATGTAAGGCAGCGCCTCGGCCAGAATTTCGGCCTTCAGGGTGGGCGCAATCTGCGAGAGGTCGGGAAGCTCGGACATGGCGGCAGGCTCGGGCACGGAACAGTTAAAACAGCGCGAATTGTACAGGACTGGCGCGCTGCAACAGGGTTTTCAGCAGCGGCTCGAGCGACCGGCGGGCGGGCTTGGCGTACCGCACCAACGCGAGCCTGCGGGACGTGTCGAACCGCAAGCTTAACGCGCCTGCGTGACGGCTGTGCATTGGCCGAACGGACGACTGCGCCTGAGCGTATCAATCGTGTCATCATGGTCTGACCGATGTCCCCGGCCCTCTGCGCCCACCCGCGATGAAACCGTCTTCCGCCCGCTCCGGGCGCAGCGCGCGCTGTCCGCGCTGCGGCAATCCCTTCGACTGCGGCATGCAGGCCGAACCGTCGAACTGCTGGTGCCGCGCGCTGCCGCCGCTGCCGGCCGAGCGGCTGGAGCCGGGCGGCCGGTGTCTGTGTCCGGAGTGTCTCGCCGCAGAGATCGCACGGGCGACACGAGAGGCGAGCGGGGATGAGCGGCCGTGATTTTTGCGGTTCGCCTGGGGCCGATCTGAAACCGCTCACGCGCCGCGATGCTGCGTCGTCAACGCCCGCAGATTCAGCGCGAGCGCGCGACGATACGGGACGATCGCGTCGGCGTGCCGGTTCGCCATCTGCAACGTGTAGCCGCTGCGGAAGTGCGCGGCCGCGCTCCCGGGATCGAGTTGGGTAATAATGGCTGCGAGCTCGATCGCCTCCGCGCGGCGCTGCTGCGTGAGCAACGCGCCGATGAGCGTGTCGAGCGAGGCACCGTCGAGCGGATGCAGTTCGGCCGCGGCGGCGAAGCAACGGGCTTCGTCGGCCTCGGCGCCGTTGGCTCGGCGGCCTGGTCAGTCGGGCGGGGCCGAACGGGTAGACTAGGGTCATGCACCGTATAACCAACACCGGCCGGGTCAATCTTGGTCATCTGTTCTGGCTGCGCAGCCTCGCGATCATCGGACAGCTGCTGACGATCGCGTTCGTGCAGATCTTCCTCGGCGCGAAACTGCCGTTGCCCGCGATGCTGCTCGTGATCGCGCTCGAAGTACTGTTCAACGCGCTCACATGGTGGCGCGTGTCGCAACAGCGTCCCGAGTCCAACATCGAGCTGTTCGGACAGATCTGGGTCGATCTCGGGGCGTTGTCCGCGCTGCTGTTCCTGTCCGGCGGCACCACCAATCCGTTCGTATCGTTGTACCTGCCATCGCTCGCGATCGCGGCGGCCGTGCTGCCGTGGTATCTGATGGCCTGGCTCGCGGCGTTCGCCGTTGCCTGCTACGCCGTGCTCAGTTTCAATTCCGTCCCGCTCAATATCGAGAATCCCGCGAACCTGTTCGACTACTACCGCTCGGGGATGTGGGTCAACTTCATGGTCAGTGTGGGGCTGATCGCGTGGTTCGTCGCGCGCATGTCGCGGGCACTGCGGCTACGTGACGCAGCGCTTGGAGAAGCGCAGCAGCGCTTGCTTCACGACGAACGGGCGGTCGCGCTCGGCGTGCAGGCAGCCACCGTCGCTCACGAGATCGGCACACCTCTGTCTACAATCGCGATGTTGTCCGAAGAATTGCGCGACGCGGCGCGCACCGACGCGGGACTCGCGCCCTACCGCGCCGATCTCGAACTGCTCGAGCAGCAGATGATGCTGTGTACGTCGGCGCTCGCGCGGTTGCGCAGCCGCGCGACGACCACGACGAACCGCCAGCCGGTCGACGAATGGCTCGAATCGTTTGCCGAGCAATGGCGCTTGCGCCATCCGCACGTGACGTTCGAGCGGATCGGCACGCCGCCCGCCGATGTCAGTCTCAACGACACGGTGGCCGTCGGCCAGATACTCACGATCCTGCTCGATAACGCCGCGCGCGCGAGCCGGGATCACGTGACGCTTTCCTGTGCGCTCGCGCCACGCGGCGACCAGATCGTATTCGAAGTGTGCGACCACGGTCCGGGCATTCCAGCCTCGCTGCGTGGCTCGCTCGGCGCGATGCCGGTGAACAGCACGCAGGGCGGCCACGGCGTCGGCCTGTATCTGGCGTTTTCGGCGGCGGCGCGTCTGAACGGATCGATCGAGCTGGCCGACGTCAACGGCGGGCGGCCGCGTGGCACGCGTGCGGTGCTGCGGCTGCCGGTCATCGCGCGCAAGATTTCTGGAGCGAGCCCGCAAGGCGCCGCGCCATCCAACACGGAGAAACAGGCATGAGCGAAAAGAATTTTCTGGTGATCGACGACGACGAAGTGTTCTCCGGCATCCTCGCGCGCGGCTTGACGCGGCGCGGCTACACGGTGAGCGAAGCGCACAACGCGGACGAGGCGATCCGGCTCGCGAATCAGCAGAAGTTCAGCGAGATCACCGTGGACCTGCATCTGGGCAACGACTCCGGCCTCACGCTCGTCGCACCGCTACGCGATCTGCAGCCCGACGCGCGCATGCTCGTGTTGACCGGCTACGCGAGCATTGCCACCGCGGTGCAGGCGGTCAAAGACGGGGCCGACAACTATCTCGCGAAGCCCGCCAATGTCGAGTCGATCCTGTCGGCGTTGCAAAGCGAGGCAAGCGCGCTGCAGGCCGAGGAGGCGATCGAGCATCCGCAGCCGCTGTCGGTGGCGCGGCTCGAGTGGGAACATATCCAGCGTGTGCTCGCTGAACACGGCGGCAATATCTCGGCGACTGCGCGCGCGTTGAACATGCATCGGCGCACCTTGCAGCGCAAGTTGGCGAAGCGGCCGGTGAAGCAGTAGGCCGCGATCGTCCAGCGCGGCGTCGGCTGTGCGAGGCAACGCCGCCGCGTGTTGGGCGGTACAAAACAAAACGGGCCGCCTATACAAAGGCAGCCCGTTTTTTCAGGCGTCGGCTCTTCGAGATATCACAGCACGTAGCGCGACAGATCCTCGTCTTGCGCGACTTCGTTCAACGCGCGATCGACATACGCCGCGTCGATCTGCACAGCGTGGCCCGAATGGTTGCCGGCCGAGAAGGACACTTCTTCGAGCAGCTTTTCGATGACCGTATAAAGACGCCGCGCGCCGATGTTCTCGGTCTTCTCATTGACCGAGTAGGCGATCTCGGCGAGACGACGGATACCGTCGTCGGCGAACTCGAGGTGCACGTCTTCGGTAGCGAGCAAGGCCTGATACTGCTTGACGAGGCTCGCGTCCGTCGACACGAGGATCGATTCGAAGTCGTTGACCGACAGCGAATCGAGCTCGACGCGAATCGGGAAGCGCCCCTGCAGCTCAGGAATCAGATCGCTCGGCTTCGCGAGATGAAACGCGCCGCTCGCAATGAACAGAATGTGATCGGTCTTCACCATGCCGTACTTGGTGTTGATCGTCGTGCCTTCGACGAGCGGCAGCAGATCGCGCTGCACGCCCTGACGGGACACCTCGCCACCGCCCGCTTCGTTGCGCGACGCGATCTTGTCGATTTCGTCGAGGAACACGATGCCGTTCTGCTCGACGTTCTGCACCGCCTTGGTCTTCACCTCCTCGTCGTTCAGCATCTTGCCGGCTTCTTCGTCGGTGAGCACCTTCAGCGCTTCCTTCACCTTCATCTTGCGGCGCGTCTTCTTGCCGCCGCCGATGTTGGCGAACATCGAGCGGATCTGCTCGGTCATGTCTTCCATGCCCGGCGGCCCCATGATGTCCATGCCGACCTGCGGCTGCTCGACGTCGAGCTCGATTTCCTTGTCGTCGAGCTGGCCTTCGCGCAGGCGCTTGCGGAACGTCTGACGGGTCGTGCTGCCTTCATCGGCGGTATCGGTCAAGCTCGAGCTCGAACCGAAGCCGACCGGCCGTGCGCTCGGCAGCAGGATGTCGAGGATGCGGTCTTCGGCCTGATCGCCGGCCTTGGTCCGCACTTTGCGCATTTCCGTTTCGCGGGTCTGCTTGACCGAAATTTCCATCAGATCACGCACGATGCTGTCGACGTCGCGGCCCACGTAGCCGACTTCGGTGAACTTGGTCGCTTCGATCTTGATGAACGGCGCGTCCGCGAGCTTCGCGAGACGCCGCGCGATTTCGGTCTTGCCGACGCCGGTCGGTCCGATCATCAGGATGTTCTTCGGCGTGATTTCCTGGCGCAGCGGTTCATCGACCTGCTGACGACGCCACCGGTTGCGCAATGCGACGGCCACGGCTTTCTTCGCGCGGCCTTGGCCGATGATGTGTTTGTCGAGTTCGGAGACGATCTCGGCGGGGGTCATGGTGCTCATCGATGGGTCCTTACTCGATCGTCTCAATGACGCGGTTGTGGTTCGTGTAGATGCACATGTCGCCGGCGATTTCCAGCGACTTCTCCACGATGTCGCGCGGCGACAGCTCGGTGTTGTCGGCGAGCGCCTTCGCGGCCGCCTGCGCATACGCGCCACCCGAGCCGATCGCGCAGATGCCGCCTTCGGGATCGAGCACGTCGCCGTTGCCGGTAATGACGAGCGTGGTGGTCGCGTCCGCGGCGATCAGCATCGCTTCGAGACGACGCAGCATGCGGTCGGTGCGCCAGTCTTTCGCGAGTTCCACGGCCGCGCGCGTCAGATTGCCCTGATGTTTTTCAAGCTTCGCCTCGAAGCGGTCGAGCAGCGAGAAGGCATCCGCCGTGCCGCCGGCGAAGCCGACCAGCACCTTGCCGTTGTAGATGCGCCGGACCTTCTTTGCGCCGCCTTTCATGACGATGTTGCCGAGCGTCACCTGGCCGTCGCCGCCGAGTGCGACCTTGTCACCGCGTCGCACGGAAACGATCGTCGTGCCGTGAAATTGCTCCATATGCGTTCCTCTTTGCAAAACGGGTAGGACGCGGCAGCGCTGCGCGCTACCGCATGAATCCTGTCAGCGGACGGCGCGCCGGCTGGCGCGCTCGTGAGCGCATGTCCGATCTATTTTAGGGCGCGCGCGGTCATATCAAGATCCGCCAGAAGGCATAGGACGAAAAACTGAAAATCCGCTCAGGAAGTCCGAGAAAATAGACGGGAAGGGAAGGCGGGGCGGGAGGAACGGCGGAGCTTGCGCGGATGTCGCGCAAAAAGAAAAGGCGCACGGTTCACCGTGCGCCTCTCGACGAAGCAGCGTTTTAGGGCGCTAAGCCGAAGCCGCGCCGCAGGTCATCAGTCGCCGAACAGCTTCTGGCGCAGTTCGCGGCGCTCCTGGGCTTCGAGCGACAGCGTGGCCGTGGGCCGCGCGAGCAGTCGCGGAATGCCGATCGGCTCGCCGGTTTCCTCGCACCAGCCGTAGTCGCCCGCCTCGATTCGCGCGATCGATTGCTGCACCTTCTTCAGCAGCTTGCGCTCGCGGTCGCGCGTGCGCAGTTCGAGCGCATGCTCTTCCTCGATCGTGGCGCGATCGGCCGGGTCCGGCACGATGACCGTTTCGCGCAGGTTCTCGGTCGTCTGGCCGGCATTGCGGAGAATGTCCGCCTGCAACTGTTCGAGCCTGTTCTTGAAGAAGGCGAGCTGATCCTCATTCATGTAATCCTTGTCGCTCATCTTCAGGATTTCGGCTTCGGTCAAGAGTCGTTTCGTCGTCATCTGGCTTACTTCTTCAATGTGAGGCAAAACTCTTACATAGTGCCCGCACTTTCGTATTGCCCGCAAACGCGTCGCGCGGACGCGCAGCGCAGGGTGGCCACGAACGTTAGGCTGTCGTGACGCCGAAGCGCCTGGCGCCCACACGCCGGGCGTTGCTGGCTACGCCGCTGCGGGGCCGAACTCCTCTGGAAACCGATTCTCAAATGCTCCTGAGGCATCGCTTGCCGGCAAGCGCGTGCCCTTTCAGGCCATGGCCGCCGGCATTTTCGGCGTGTCTCCGGACAAGATTTTCCGGCGCCGTTTCAGGCCCGTCGCAGGATACGCGCGACCGGGCAATTCGTTGTCATTCTCCAGTGGGCACGTATTGTAACTGAATCACAATCCGGCACAGGAACTGCTGAAAATCTGCCTGCGGCGCAGCGATATCCCGAAAATATAACGCGCACAAAGCTAAAAAGCGATGGTCGTGCACGCTTTAATACAGCAGGGTTTTCACGCGCTTTTCATATAGTCTGCTTTCAGACGGCCTGTCGGCCGCGGCGTCGAAGTTTCAGCAGATGATTCACGCCCGCGCCATCGGCGGCGGGCGTCACGGCGCGCTAGCAGTAGCATGGCGCATGCCGCGATGCGCGCCGCATGCCGACTCAGGCGAGGCAGGCGAGGCAGGCGTCGAGACCGTCGGTGATCAGGTCGCGCGGCAGTTCGATGCCGATGAACACCATCTTGTTGGTCTTCTTCTCGGCCGGTTGCCATTTCGCGGCGAGGTCGCTGCCCATCATCTGATGCACGCCCTGGAACACGACCTTGCGATCGACGCCCTTCATATACAGCACGCCCTTGTAGCGCAGCAGATGCTCGCCGTAGATCTGCAGAATGCCGCCGAGGAAGTCTTCGAGCTTGTTCGGATCAAACGGACGATCGCTGCGATACACGAACGACTTGATCTTGTCATCGTGATGCGCATGGTGGTGATGCCCATGATCGTGGCCGTCGTGGTTGCAATGGCCATGCTCGTGATCGCAGTTCTCGTGATCATGGTCATGGTCGCCGTGCGCATGGCCGTGCTCGTCGTGCGCATGCGCATGGCTGTGCGCGTGTTCGTCTTCGGCGAGGAAGTCCGGATCGATTTCGAGCTTCGAGTTCAGGTTGAAGCCGCGCAGATCGAAGATTTCCTTGATGTTCGCTTCGCCGAAATTGACGACCTTGATCGCCGCCTTCGGGTTCATGTGCAGCAGACGGTGGCGCAGATCCGCCACGTGCGGCTCGTCGACGAGATCGGCCTTCGTGATGAACAGGCGGTCCGCGAAACCGACCTGGCGCTGCACCACTTCATGCTCGTCGAGCTGACGGTTCGCGTGCTTCGCGTCGACCAGCGTGATGATCGCGTCGAGCAGGAATTCGCTCGCGATCTGGTCGTCCATGAAGAAGGTCTGCGCGACCGGGCCCGGATTGGCGAGGCCGGTGGTTTCGATCACGACGCGGTCGAAGTCCACTTCGCCCGCCTGCTTCTTCGCGGCCAGATCGCCGAGCACGCGCGACAGGTCGCCGCGAATCGTGCAGCAGATGCAGCCGTTGCTCATCTGGATGATCTGCTCGGTCGTGTCCTGAACGAGGATCTCGTTGTCGATGTTCTCTTCGCCGAACTCGTTCTCGATGACGGCGATCTTCATGCCGTGCTTTTCGTTCAGGATGCGCTTGAGCAGGGTGGTTTTGCCGCTGCCGAGAAAGCCGGTCAGGATGGTGACTGGAATCATATGGGTCGCCTGTAAGTCGTGAAACGGTGCGTGATCGAACGCTAGCGCAAGGCTAGCAAGATGCGTTGGGCCGGCCGCCGCAGCCGGATGGCGCGGCCTCGTCTAGCCGGTCATTGAAACATATTTGCCAGGCGGGTGCTGGGGCGGCCGCGTGCGCCGAGGCCGGCCGCGGCCGCCGCCGGCACGCGCAATCACCCCCAAAGTAGGGGCGATCAGGCGATTTGCAACAGCAGTCCCTTCAGATACTCGCCTTCGGGGAACGCAGTGAGCAGCGGGTGATCGACGCCCGCGCCAAGGCGCTTCAGGATGCGTGCGTCGACGCGCGCGTCGGCGGCCGCGCCGGACACGATCTTCTGGAACAGCTCGGGATCGATCGCGCCCGAGCACGAGTAGGTGAACAGCAAACCGCCCGGACGCAGCAGCTTCAGGCCCGTCAGGTTGATGTCCTTGTACGCCCGCGACGCGCGATCCACGTGCTCGCGCGACGGCGCGAATTTCGGCGGATCGAGCACGATCAGGTCGAAGCGCTCGCCTTCGTCGTAGAGGCGCCGCAGCGTCCTGAACGCGTCGGCGTCGAGCCAGGTCGCGCGCTCGGCATCGAAGCCGTTGGCCGCGACGTTCTGCTGCGCGAGCGCGAGCGCTTCACCCGACGAATCGACCGACACCACGCGCTTCGCGCCGCCCTTGAGCGCCGCGAGCGAAAAGCCGCCGGTATAGCAGAAGCAGTTCAGCACGTCGCGATCCTGCGAGAACTGCTGCACGAGCAGGCGGTTATCGCGCTGGTCGACATAAAAGCCGGTCTTGTGGCCGTTGCGCACGTCGACGTGATAGCGCACGCCGTTTTCGCTCGCGATCAGCTGCTCCGACGGCGGCTCGCCCGCGAGCACACCGGTGATCTGCTCGAGCCCTTCCTTCTGACGGATCGACACGTCCGAGCGCTCGTAGACGTTCGGGCAACCGGTCGCGCCGACCAGCGCCGCGACGATCGCATCCTTCCACGCTTCGACGCCGGCCGCCATGAACTGGCAGACGAGCTGGCTGCGCTGGCCCGCGTCCTCGGCGACGTAGTGATCGACGATCAGGCCGGGCAGACCGTCCGCCTCGCCGAAGATCAGCCGCACCGCGCCGGTGTCGCGCACCATCGCCTGACGATGCGCGTACGCGCGCTGCACGCGCCGCTTGAAGAACGCGTGATCGATCGGTTCGGCTTCGTCGAAGCTCCATACGCGCGCGCGGATCTGCGAGTGCGGGCTGTAGGCGGCGCGCGCGAGAAAGCGGCCGTCGTGCGCGCGCACGAGCACGGTCGCGCCGGGCGCGGGGCGGCCGTCGACGTGCTCGATCGCATTTGCATAGACCCACGGATGGCGGCGCAGCAGCGATTTTTCTTTCGACGGTTTGAGCGTAACGGTATTCATCAGGTATCGGTAAAGTGCGAGCGAAGACGGCGCGCCGCGGCGCGCGGCGTCGGTCGCGTGATCAGTTGCGTTTTTTCGCGCGCGGATGCGCGCTGTCGTAGACGTGGGCGAGGTGCTGGAAATCAAGCCCCGTATAAACCTGCGTCGCGGTGATGCTCGCGTGGCCGAGCAGCTCCTGCACGGCGCGCAGATCGCCGCTCGACTGCAGCACGTGCGTCGCGAATGAATGGCGCAGCACGTGCGGATGCACGTTGGCCGGAATACCGGCGGCGAGCGCCGCGCGCTTGACGCGCTCGCGCACGACGTTCGGCGACAGCCGGTTGCCGCGCGTCGACAGGAAGAGCGGATGCGGATCGTGGCGGACCATCCGGTCGCGCACCGCGAGCCACGCGTTCAGCGCCGCGACCGCCTTGCTGCCCACCGGCACGACGCGACGCCGGTTGCCTTTGCCGAGCACTTCGACTTCGCCGGCATCGAGCTTGAGCCAGCCGGCGGAGCGGTAGCCGTCGGCGTCGGCGAAACGCACGTCGAGGCCGACCAGCTCGGCGAGCCGCAGGCCCGACGAATAGAACAGCTCGAGCATCGCGTGGTCGCGCAGGCCTTCGGGGGAGTCGGTGGCCGGATTGTCCATCAGGCGCGCGGCGTCGTCGACGGAGAGCGCCTTCGGCAGCGTTTTCGCCTGCTTCGGCGCACGCACCGCGGCGACCGGATTGGCCGGCAGCTCGACGCGGCCGGCGAGCCAGCGATAAAACGCGCGCCATGCCGACAACCGATGGCCGATCGACCGCGCGGTGAGGCCGCCCGCATGTGCGCGGGCGACGGCGCCGCGGATGTCGACGGCGGTGAGGCTTTCGAGCGGTCGACCTTTGGCGAGCTGCTTCAGTTCGTCCAGCTCATGCGTGTAGCCGCGCAGCGTATGCGCCGAGAGCCGCCGCTCGTGTTCGAGATGCGACAGATAGGCGGCGATCGGGTCGGCGGCGGTCACGGTGAGCGGTGGCGTTACGCGGCGCGGCTCAGCGCGGCAGCAGCCGGCTCAGCGCGGCGCTCGCGAGCGCGCCGATCTGCGTGAGGAAATCGGTGGCCATGCCTTCGTGGAAGCGTCGCGGGTCGGACGAGCCCATCACGAGCAGGCCGAACGTGGGCGCGTCTGCGGCGCCTTCCGGGTCGCGCAGCGCCAGCAGCGCGATCGATTCGGTGGTCTGCACCGTCTCGCTCGACGCAGTGCCGTGGTCGTCGGCCGCACCTGTTGCCACAGTCGTCGTGGCGTTGGACGCGCCTGCCGCTTGCGCGAGCCACTGCGCGGCCTCGAAACCGGTGTTCGCCCCACAGTACGGCGTGCTCAGGCTGCCCGCGAAAATACGCACTTCTTCGCCGACGTGACGCGCGAAGTCGGCTTGCGCATACGGCTCGGCGAGGTCCCACACGCGCAACGCCGCTTGCGGCACGTCGAAGATGTCGCGCAGACCGCCGGCGATCGTGCGTGGCAGCGCGTATGGATCGCGCTCGCCGATCACGCGGATGGTCCAGCGGTTGAATTTCGACGCGATGCTGTCGTTCTCGTGACCGTAGCGCAGCAGCTCGGCGAGGCGCCGCTCGAGTTGCTTGTTCTTGTCGCGCAGCATCTCCATCTGCCGCTCCTGCAGCGACACCGCGGCTTTGCCGTGCGGGTTCGCGAGCCGGATCGTCGCGAGCGTTTCCGCGTGTTCGACGAAGAATTCGGGATTGGCGAGGAGGTATTCGGCGACTTCGCGATCGTTCATAGTTTCGGCTAGAGGACTACGGGATGGCCGTCTTGCGGCAGCGTGTCGGCCAGTGAGTTAGACGGAGGGCGCAACGGCGACCGGGTTGGACGGATTGTGCTGGGAGACGTTTGACGCTTGATCGGCCAACTCGATCTCACCTTCGAAAACGGTGGCCGCGGGGCCGGCCATCAGCAGCGGCGTGCCTGGCTGCGCGATGTCCCACGTGATCGTCAGATCGCCGCCATGCGTGTGCACGAGCACCGGCGCATCGAGCAGTCCGCGCCGGATGCCGGCCGCGACCGCGGCGCACGCGCCGGTGCCGCATGCGAGCGTTTCGCCCGCGCCGCGTTCGTAGACGCGCAGCCTGATTTCGTTGCGGCTGACGATCTGCATGAAGCCTGCGTTGACCCGCTGCGGGAAGCGCGTGTGCCGCTCGATCGCCGGACCTTCGACGAGCACCGGGAATGCCTCGGCATCGTCGACGACCTGCACCGCATGCGGATTGCCCATCGACACCACCGACATCCAGCGCGTCGTGCCATTCACGTCGAGCGGCCAGAGCGTGTCCGCGCCTTCGCGGCGGCCTTGCAGGCCCTTGGTCGCGAACGGCACAAGCTCGGGGTCGAACACCGGCGTGCCCATGTCGACGATCACTTCGCCGTTGTCTTGCATGGTCAGCGTGATCGTGCCTTTCTGTACCTGCACGCGTACGCTGCGCTGGTCGGTGAGACCGCGCTCGCGCACGAACTTGACGAAGCAGCGCGCGCCGTTGCCGCAGTGCTCGACCTCGCCGCCGTCGCAATTGAAGATGCGATATCTGAAATCGACGCCTTCGACGGTCGGCTTTTCGACCAGCAGCAACTGGTCGGCGCCGACGCCGAAATGACGGTTCGCGAGCGCGCGCACCTGCGCCGTGGTCAGATTGACCGGTTGGGTATAGCCGTCGAGCACGATGAAGTCGTTGCCCGCGCCGTGCATTTTGGTGAACTTGAGCTTCACGTTTTCCGAGTATCCGTTGCTGCGTAGGGCTTCGCGAGTGCGGGCGAAGCCGGAATCCCGGCATCGCTGGCCGTCGGGTTAGTCACCCGTTCGAGCCTCTCTGGGCCAATTGGAGATGATACACGTTGGCACATCGGCCTGATCGTCAATACACCCCCGGCACACCGGGCGGCCGTGTCTTGAAACGCTTGTGCACCCAGTAATACTGCTCGGGCATCAGCGGAATCTGCTCTTCGAGAAACTCATTCATGCGTCGTGCGTCGGAGTCATCGTCGCCGGTCGGGTAGTGGTCCCAGGGCTTGAAGACCTTGAGCCGGTAGCCCTTGTAATTCGGCAGCACTTCGCCGATGAACGGCACGACCTGCGCATGCCCGACCTTCGCGAGACGGCCGACCGCGGTCAGCGTGCAGGTCGGCACGCCGAAGAACGGCACGAACGTCGAATTGCGTGCGCCGTAGTCCATGTCCGCGCCGAGCATCACCGGTTTGCGGTCGCGCAGCCAGCGCAGCACGACGCGCGCGCTGTCCGCGCGGCTCGCCATGTCCGCGCCGAAACGCGCGCGCGCCGCTTTCGCGACCGCCTCGAGTTCCTGATTCGACATGGGCTGATAGAGCGAGCCGCACTGGCGCTTGAGTGAATAGTTCAGAAAGATCGACCCGGCCTCGATGCCCACGAAATGCAAGCCGAGAAACAATGTGGGCGGCAGGTTCGGGTCCGTCAGGTCGATCGCGCTGTCGAGCTGGATCAGCTTTTCGAGCTTCTTTGCCGAGCCGAACCACTGGACGCTGCGCTCGAGATAGCTGCGGATCGCGTGACGGAAATGCTTCTGCGCGACGTCCTCGCGGCGCTCGTCGCTCCAGTCGGGGAAGCACAGCTTCAGATTCGTGTGAACGATGCGCTTGCGGCGGCTCGGGATCTGGTAGAGCAGCCAGCCGAGGCCATCACCGAGACGGGCGACGAAACCATAGGGCAACAAGGCAAAGAGTTTGAGCAGCCCGATCGCGAGCTTCGCGCCGTAGCGGCTCAGCATGCGGCCTCCGGGCTCGCGGCGCTGCATGGGGTGGAATTGGCGGGAGCGGAAAAATTGACGTGATACCGCACGCGTGGACACTCTGTGACATTCAAGGGAAGTCGCTATAATAAAGGCTTCGCCGAGTTAATAGACAACTTGCGGGGCGAAGCCGGCGGGTGCGGTCCATGGTTTGCCATGGGTTTTGCGTCCATCGGTAATGTAATCCGCTAAAGCGTCGCCGCTTCAGACTCCCGAAGTCGGCTACGTGGAACGCAACCGTAACCACTAAAAGGAGTCTGCAACGTGGCAAACGACTATCTCTTCACTTCCGAATCCGTTTCCGAAGGCCATCCCGACAAAGTCGCGGACCAGATCTCGGACGCGATCCTCGACGCCATCCTCGCGCAAGACAAGTACTCACGTGTCGCGGCCGAAACGCTGTGCAACACGGGTCTCGTCGTGCTGGCCGGTGAAATTACCACGACCGCAAACGTTGACTACATCCAGATCGCGCGCAATACGATCAAGCGCATCGGCTACGACAACACCGACTACGGCATCGACTACCGCGGCTGCGCGGTGCTCGTCGCGTACGACAAGCAGTCGCCGGACATCGCCCAGGGCGTGGACCGCGCACACGACAACAACCTCGATCAAGGCGCGGGCGACCAGGGCCTGATGTTCGGTTACGCGTGCGAAGAAACGCCGGAACTGATGCCGCTGCCGATCCACCTGTCACACCGTCTCGTCGAGCGTCAGGCGAATCTGCGCCGCGACGGCCGTCTGCCCTGGCTGCGTCCCGATGCGAAGTCGCAGGTCACCGTGCGCTACGTCGACGGCAAGCCGCATTCGATCGACACGGTCGTGCTGTCCACCCAGCATTCGCCGGACATCGATCTCGCTACGCTGCGCGAAGCGGTGATCGAGGAAGTGATCAAGCCGACGCTGCCGGCCGAGCTGATCAAGGGCGACATCAAGTTCCTCGTGAACCCGACCGGTCGCTTCGTGATCGGCGGTCCGCAGGGCGATTGCGGTCTGACGGGCCGCAAGATCATCGTCGATACGTATGGCGGCGCGGCGCCGCACGGCGGCGGCGCATTCTCGGGCAAGGATCCGTCGAAGGTCGACCGCTCGGCAGCTTACGCTGGCCGTTACGTCGCGAAGAACATCGTGGCCGCGGGCCTTGCTTCGCGCTGCCTGATCCAGGTGTCGTACGCGATCGGCGTCGCCCAGCCGACTTCGGTGATGGTCAACACGTTCGGCACGGGCCGCGTGTCGGATGCAACGATCACGGAACTGGTGCGTCAGCATTTCGACCTGCGTCCGAAGGGCATCATCCAGATGCTCGACCTGTTGCGCCCGATCTACGAGAAGAGCGCGGCCTACGGTCACTTCGGCCGCGAAGAGCCGGAATTCACGTGGGAAGCCACCGACAAGGCGCTCGCACTCGCCGAAGCAGCAGGCACCGAGCCGGTCGCGGCGCTGGCCGAATAAGCGAGCCGATCGCTGTCTGATAGCGAAAAACCCCGCCGGCGTGAGCCGGGCGGGGTTTTTCTTTGTCTGTCGAAAGCGCAACGATGTCGGTGCGCGGTTATCAAGACGCCTGATGTGATGCTTATCTCCGCGCTCGAAGTTTTGCGGTGAATAAGCAGCCGGTCAGCGGTCTAGCCGCTCAACGCGTCGCTCGTTGGTTCAGCCATTTCATCGGCTCGCAAATGCAAACGCGAACCACCCGCTGCTGCTCGTCGACAGCCGACGCGGCCGACGGCTCGCAGGCGTGCGCACCACCGGTTCGCGTTTCGCGACCGTGAGGCGCAACGGCGTCGGTTTGCGCAGCAGCGTACGCAGCGACAGACGGCGCGTGCCGCTCTGCTGACGCAGTGCCGAGAAGAACGTATTGAACCAGGTGCGGATGCCGTCGACGGCCTTCGCGTCACGCCACTGCTCGCCGAGCGCGCGGGTGCGCGCGGCATGGTGACGCAGTGCCCGCATCATATGACGGCGCGCGGGCCGCGCCGCTTTCAGCGCGGCACGGGTAAGACGGGTGCTCAAGAGAGTATGCATGGCTTCACAATTAGGCAATGTACCGCACGTCGGCGCGTGCACCGGGTGTGCACGGACAAACAGCACCATATGTGCCAATGACGGGGTTGCGATGAACGGCCTGAAAGCCGGAAGTTAGGTGCGGATCGAGGCGCGGCAGACCGCGACGCGAAAAATGGCGCACAGCGTAACGAAGATGCAACGTGGAGAAACCGGCGGTATGGGCTCTCACGGCCCGCGAACAGCAGAAAAGTGCGTAAGCGACGATCAACATGTGTGCAGGCTACATGGGAAACGTGACGTCAGAAAGTCGGTTATTACCCTGCGAGGCCGGATTTTCCATGGACGGAATGGTCGCAGAGGCCAGCGTGATCCCACCCTTTACGGGCGATTTCCGTGCGTGTTTGCCCAGCGAATGTGCGGTGTGGGCGCGTCGCACGCCTGAGGCCGGTGCATCGCCGCGGCGCAACACGCACGGGCCACTTGCCGTGAAACAAGGCGCCCCGATCGCGCCCGTTTTACAATCGAACATCAGTTAGTCGACGGTAACGGAACACCATGTCACTCCATTCGAAGAAAGAGCAGATCCAGGCGTTGCGGGAGCAGGGTTTTGTCGTCGTACCAGGACTCGTGTCGCCCGAGCGTTGCGACGAGCTGAAGCGGATCGCGGAGCGGCAACTGCAGGAAGCGGCGGCGCCAATCGAATTCGAAGCGGATCTGCAGTATCCGGGGGCGCCGTCATCGAAAGATGCGCCGGGCGGACATACGGTGCGGCGCCTGCTCGACGCGTACGGCCGTCACCCGGCATTCGCGCAATGGGCGACCGCGCCGGAAATCCGCGGCTGGATGGAGTTGTATTTCGGCGAGGAGCCGCGTCTGTCGCGCGCGCATCACAACTGCATGATGACCAAGCACCCCGCGTACGGCAGCCTGACCGGCTGGCATCGTGACGTGCGCTACTGGTCGTTCGAGCGCGACGATCTGGTGTCGGTGTGGCTCGCGGTCGGCCCGGAAACCGTCGATAACGGCGCGTTGTGGTTCCTGCCGCAATCGCACGGCGCGGCATTCACGTCCGACCGTTTCGATGAAGCGAAATTTTTCCGCACGGATGTCGCGGAGAACCAGGCCGCGATCCGTACCGCGGTGTCGCCCGAGCTGAAGACCGGCGACGTGGTGTTCTTCCACTGCAACACGCTGCACTCGGCCGGCAAGAATCTCAGCGACGAAGTGAAGTTCTCGCTGGTGTTCACCTATCACGGCGTGAGTAATGTGCCGCTGCCCGGTACGCGCTCGGCCGCGAAGCCCGAAATCGCGTTCTAGGTTCGTTTCGTCGCGGGCCTTGCGCGAATGCTTAGCGCTTGCGCCCCGACAACGCGACTCCCGTCAGCCCGGCGAGCGTTGCCACCACGCCCGCGACGATCAGCACGATGGCCTTGTTGGTCGGCGAACCGGTCAAGAAGCGCGACACGTCGCTGCTCACCGAATTGAACGCCTGCCCGCCGAAATACAGCAGCACGATACCGCCGACAATCAGCGCGATCGAAATCGCTTTCGTCATCCGTCCCTCCCATCAATCTGATCCGGCCAGAGTGTAGGTGAGCCGTGCGCGCTCGTCCATCCCGCATAGTGGATGCCTGCAAGCGCCGCGTCGATTGGCTAACATAGCGGTCTGGCCGCACCACAACAACAAATCTCCTGAGCAGCACGCCTCCCGCACCGCGCGAATCCTCTCGTCCGCATTCACCGGGCGATCTCATCGACAAGGACACTAGCAATGGCTTACGAAGCAGCTTCAGAGCGCTATTCGGATATGCAATACCGCGTCTGCGGCAAGTCGGGTCTCAAACTGCCGGCGCTGTCGCTCGGCCTGTGGCATAACTTCGGCGACACCACGCCGATCTCGACGCAGCGCGACATCCTGCGCACGGCCTTCGACCTCGGCATCACGCACTTCGATCTCGCGAACAACTACGGCCCGCCGTACGGCAGCGCGGAAACCAATTTCGGGCGTCTGTTCAAGGACGATTTCAAACCGTATCGCGACGAGCTGCTGATTTCGTCGAAGGCCGGTTGGGACATGTGGCCGGGTCCGTACGGCCAGGGCGGCGGCTCGCGTAAATACGTGCTCGCGAGTCTTGATCAGAGCCTGAAGCGCATGGGCCTCGAATACGTCGACATCTTCTATTCGCATCGCTTCGACGCGCATACGCCGCTCGAGGAAACCGCGGGCGCATTGGCCAGCGCGGTGCAGCAGGGCAAGGCGCTGTATATCGGCATCTCGTCGTACTCGTCCGCAAAGACGCTCGAAATGACGAAGCTGCTTGCCGAATACAAGGTGCCGCTGCTGATCCATCAGCCGTCGTACAACATGCTGAACCGCTGGATCGAACACGACCTGCTCGATACGCTTGGCGAGGTCGGCGCTGGTGCAATCGCGTTCACGCCGCTCGCGCAGGGGCTGTTGACCGGCAAGTACCTGAACGGCGTGCCGGCCGATGCGCGCGTCAACAAGCCGGGCGGCGGTTCGTTGAAAGACGAGCACCTGAGCCCGCAGAACATCGAGCACGTGAGGAAGCTCAACGACATCGCGCAGCGACGCGGTCAGAGCCTCGCGCAGATGGCGCTCGCGTGGGCGTTGCGCGATCAGCGCGTGACGTCGGTGCTGATCGGCGCGAGCCGTGCGGAACAGGTGCGCGAGAACGTCGGCGCGCTGAAGAACCTCGCTTTCTCGGCAGACGAACTCGCCGAAATCGATCGCTATGCGACCGAAGGCGGGATCAACCTGTGGGAAAAGCCGTCGACGGATCAGGAGATCTGATCGCGCTGAGCGGAGAGAAGCAGGAAAGACGAAGCCGCACGCTCAGCGTGCGGCTTTTTTATGGTCCTTCGCAGCGCCGCTACACGAGCGCGGGCAGACCTTCGACCAGCGCCACCGCGCACATCACCCCGATCAGCGCGCCCAGCACACGCAGCGCGTTGTGTCGCAACTCGGTCTTGCAGGGTAGTGCGCCGACAAATAGCGCGCCCGCCAACGCCATCGGAATGACCAGGATGAAATCGCCGATCGTAAAGTAGGTCATCTTCGTCTCCTCCCATTCAGGATGGGTGCTGTGTCGTTTCGGCACGGGCCGCGGCTGCGAAATCACGCAGCGCCCGCGCACGAATCGAGTATAGGAGACAGATCGAGCGGCGCGGGGGCACGACATTGTGCGCCGGCGCTCATTCGCAAGCTGCTGAACCCCGGCACGGCAGGGCATTCGACGATTGGCGCGGCGCAACATTCGCGGCGAAAAAGATCAAACGCTCGCTTACGCGCGTCTTTCGTTTTACCGCCGATCCATGCGGGGTGGGTGATTGCGTGCGGCTCGCGGTCCTTGAACCGCGCAGCGCGACCGATCCGCCAGGCTACTCGCGTCCGCGCATCCGTGTCGCCGCGATCAATCCGATCAAGAGCAACGCGCCGATCAGCCCGACGACCCCGTTCCATCCATGACTGGCCCATACATGGCCGCCATACGAGCCGACCAGACTCGAGCCGATGTAGTACGCAAGCAGATACAGCGCCGCGGCCTGGCCCTTCGCGTCTTTCGCCAGACGACCCACCCAGCCGCTCGCGACCGAATGGCCGGCGAAGAATCCGAACGTCACGCAGGCGATGCCCGTTGCGATCGCCGCGAGCGGATGCAGCATCGTCAGCGCTAGGCCGAACACCATCAGCAGCAGGCTCGCGCTCAGCACGCGCGCGCGGCCGAACGTATCGGCCATGCGCCCGGACCACGGCGATGCGACCACGCCGGTCAGATAGACGATGAAGATCGCGCCGATCTCAGTCTGATTCAGCCGATACGGCGGCGCGAGCAGCCGGTAGCCGATGTAGTTGTACAGCGTGACGAAGCTGCCCATCAGCACGAAGCCGAGCAGGAACAGCAGCGGCAGGCCCGGTCGCGTGAACTGCCGCAGCAGCAGCGTGCGGTGATGCGCGAAGCCGAGCCCGCGGCGCGGTACGAAATGGCGCGAAGGCGGCAGCAGCGAGCGGAACGCGAGCATCGACAGCAGGCCGAGCACGCCGATCGTGCCGATCGCGACGCGCCATGAAAACAGGTCCGCGACCACGCCGGTGATCACCCGCCCGGCCATGCCGCCGATCGCCGTGCCGCCGACGTACAGGCCCATCGCGAGGCCGAGACCGTCGGGATGCACTTCCTCGGCGAGATAGGCCATCGCGACGGCCGGCACCCCACCGAGCGCGAGTCCTTCGAGCGTGCGCAGCACGAGCAGCTGATGCCAGTGCGGCGCGACCGCTACGCCCAACGTCAGCACTGCCGACACCGTCAGCGACAGCGTCATCAGCTTGTGCCGGCTCCAGCCCTCGGAAACGAAACCGGCGACGAAAATCGCGAGTGCGAGCGCCGCGGTCGATAGCGACAGCGACAGACTGCTTTGCGCCGGCGTCACGTTGAACGCTTCGGAAAACGACGGCAGCAGCGGCTGCACGCAGTAGAGCAGCGAGAACGTCGCGTAGCCGGCGAATAGCAGCGCAAGGCTTGCGCGCCAGTACGCGCGCGAGCCGCGTTCGAGATAAGGGATGTCCGACACGACGGTGGCGGGAGCAGCCGGGGCTGCGCAAGGGGAGGGAACGGCAGATGCAGTCCGCTGGGATTGCGGCGGCAGGGTCAAAACAGAACTCCTTGGGTCAAACGGAAACGCGCAAAGGAGTTAAGGATACGCTGAAAATTGGGTTGAGGCCGCCGTCGCCGTGTCCCAGCCGCCGCCGAGTGCCTTCACGAGCGCGACGCTCGCGGCCATCCGGCGGCGCGCAATCGAGACCGCGTTGCGCTCGTTGGTGAGCGTGGTCGTCTGCGCGACGACCACGTCCAGATAGGTGATCGCGCCGTTCCTGTAGCGGTCCGACACGACCGCGAGCGCGCGCCGCGCGGCCGCGACCGCGTCGTCCTGCGCGGCGGCTTCCTGCTCGAGCACGCGCAGCGCGGCGAGATTGTCCTCGACCTGGCCGAACGCGTTCAGCACGGTCTGCCGATATTGCGCGACGCTTTCGTCGTAGTGCGCGCGCGCCTGTTCCTTGACGGCCGCGCGGCCGCCGAAGTCGAGCAGCGTGCCCGCGAGTGTCGGCCCGAGCGACCACAAGCGGCTCGGTGCGAGCAGCCACTGGCTGTAGTTGGTCGCTTCGAGCCCGCCCGTCACGGCTAGCACGAGGTTCGGGAAAAACGCCGCGGTGGCCACACCGATCTGCGCGTTCATCGCGGCGACGTGCCGCTCCGCCGCCGCGATATCGGGACGCCGTTCAAGCAATCCCGACGGCACGCCGGTCGCCGCGACCACCGGCACCGCGACGAGCGGCGCGACCGGCAGCGTGAAGGTCGAGGGCGGCTGGCCGATCAGGATCGCGATCGCATGCTCGAGCTGCGCGCGCTGTACGCCGAGATCGAGCGCCTGCGCCTGGGTGGTCTTGAGCTGCGTCTGCGCCTGCGCGACATCGGCATCGGTCGCGATGCCGCCCGCGTAGCGATGTTGCGTCAGTTCGAGCGCTTCCTGGTAGGCCTTGATCGTGTCGTCGAGTAGTTGGCGTTCCTGATCGAGTCCGCGCAGCTCGAAGTAGTCGGTGGCGAGTTCCGCCTGCATCGACAGCAGCGCGGCGTCGACGTCGGCGGCGCTCGCCTGCGCGCTGGCCTTCGCACCTTCGACGCTGCGCGACACGCGGCCCCACAGATCCGGCTCCCACGACGCGTCGACCTGCACCAGATAGTCGTTCAGCGTGAGACCGGCGGTCGATTTATGCAGCACGTTCTCCGAGGTCCGCGTGCGCGTGTACTGGGCGCCCGCGCTGACCACCGGGAAGAATTCCGAGCGATATTGCGCGACGCTCGCGCGCGCCGCGCGAAAGCGCGCTTCGGCGGCCTGCACGTCCTGGTTTGCGCTCGCGACCTGCTGTTCGAGCGCATCGAGCGACGGGTCGCCGTAGATGCGCCACCACGCGCCGCGCGTGAGCATGTCGGCCGGTTGGGCGGGCTTCCAGCCGGTGCCTTCGAGTTCGCGCCAGGTCGCGGGCGTGACGGCGGCGGGCTTCACGTAGTCGGGGCCGACGGTGCAGGCAGCGAGCGCGCCGGCGACGGCCAGCGCGACTGCCGATGCACGAACGCAAACACACGCTGACGCAGGCGCAAACAGAGCCGCGGACGCCACCACGCGACGCAAAATCGGCATCTTCATGATCACGTCCTCGCGGCCGGCCGCCCGCCGCCTTCCGCCGCCGGCGCGCCAGCCGCCGCACCGGTCGCGCCTTCCGAACCTCCACCGCTTTCCGCCTGACGCGGCACGATCCGCACCGGCGCGCCATCGACGATCGAATCCTGCGGATTCAGAATCACCTGCTCGTTGCCCTGCAAACCCGACACGATCGCGACGCGCGTGCCGAAGTCCGTACCGAGCGACACCGGCAGCAGCTTCACCTTGTGCTGCGTATCGACGGTCGCAACCTTGACGCCGTCGGGGCGGAACAGCAGCGTGTTGCCCGGCAGCGTGAACGACGCCGTGCCCGCGCCGAGCGCGAAATGCACTTGCGCGTACGCGCCCGGCAACAGCTCACCACTGCGATTGTCGACGTCGACCTCGACCAGCATCGTGCGCTGCTGCGCATCGACCGCGCCCGCGGTGCGCGCGACCGTGCCCGGATAGTGCCGCGACGGCGTCTCGGTCAGCGTCAGATACGCGCTCTGCTGCGCGCGAACCTGCTGCGCATACGCCTGCGGCACGTTCACGTAGACGCGCAGCCGGTCCGCCTGCACGAGATGAAACAGTTCCTTCGCGGGGCCGCCCGAGCTGCCCGCGTCGATCAGCGCGCCGACGTCGACGTTGCGCGCGGTCACGGTGCCGTCGAACGGCGCATAGACCTTCTGGAACGACTGCGTTTTTTCGAGGCGCGCGACGTTGAAGCGCGCGGCGTCAAGCGTGGCTTTCTTCGCGAGCATGTCGCCGACTTTTTCGTCGGTCTCCTGCTTCGACACCGACCTGCTCCTGAGCATCTCGGTCCAGCGATCGGCGGTGCTCTTTGCGAGCGCGTAATTCGCTTCGGCGTTCGCGAGATCGGCGCGGGCGGCGCGCAACTGGTCGTCGACTTCGGGCGTGTCGATTTCCGCGAGCAACTGACCGCTCTTCACGCGCGCGCCGATATCGGCGTACCACTTCTTCAGATAGCCGTTGGTGCGCGCGTAGATTGGCGTGTCGAGAAAAGCCTGTACGTTGCCCGGCAAGACGAGATCGAGCCCAGCCGACGACTTCTGCGGCTGGACGACTTCGACGCTCATCTGGCTCGCGTGCTCGGCGTCGCGCTCGAGCGCCGCATGTGCATCGTGGCGCGACCAGATGCCCTGCGCTGCGAGCCCGAGCGCCGCGCCGGCGGCAACGCTCATGATCAGGCGCGCGCGCCGGGCTTTCTTCGCGTCATGCGCGGTATGGCCACCCGAGCCGTCTGGACGTTGTGCTTCCATCAAACTTCCCCTCTGTGGCATCGCGGTGTGCGGGTGCCGGCTTTCATGGTCGTCGCGTGCTTCATGTTCATGGCTTCTGCACCACATGTTCCGCGGCGTGCTGATGCCGCGCCGCCAGCCGTCGATAGATCATCGAGAACACGACCGGCACGAAGATCAGCGTGGCCACCGTGCCGAGCGCGAGTCCGCCGATCACCGCGCGCCCGAGTGGCGCATTCTGTTCGCCGCCTTCGCCGAGACCGACCGCCATCGGCACCATGCCGATCACCATCGCGAGCGCGGTCATCAGCACCGGGCGGAAACGCGTGAAGCCCGCTTCGATCGCCGCGCGCGTCGCATCGCCGTGCAGCAGCAACTGTTCGCGCGCGAAGCTGATCACGAGGATCGAGTTCGCGGTCGCGATGCCGATACACATGATCGCGCCGGTCAGCGCGGGAATCGACAGCGTGGTGTGCGTGAGAAACAGCATCCACACGATGCCCGCGAGCGCGCCCGGCAGCGCCGTGATGATGATGAACGGATCGAGCCACGACTGGAAATTGACGACGATCAGCAGATACACGAGCAGCACTGCGAACAGCAGACCGGCGACGAGGCCCGAGAACGATTCGTTCATCGTCTGCACCTGGCCGCGCAGTTCGATCGTCGAGCTCTTCGGCAACTCGGCTTTCGATGCGTCGATGATCCTGCGGATGTCGTCGGATACGCCGCCGAGATCGCGGCCGTCGGCCGTACCGTAGATGTCGATCGTGGTCTGCGCGTTGTAATGCGTGAGCACCGCGTTGGCGGCTTCGCGGCGCATCGTCGCGAGCGAGCCGAGAATGTTGCTGCGGCCGTTGGCGTTGAGCGGAATGTTCGCGAGCGATTGCAGCGAATCGATCGTGTATTGCGGCGCTTCCGTGATGACGTTGTAGCTGACGCCATTGTGCGGATTGAGCCAGAACGTCGGCGTGGTCTGCTGGCTGCCCGACAGCGTGATCAGCAGATCGCTCGCGATATCGCGCTGCGAAAAGCCGGCCTGCTGCGCGCGCGTGCGATCGACGTCGATGAAGATCCGAGGCAGATCGGCCGGCTGCTGGATGCGCGCATCGGCGAGACCCGGCACCGTGCGCAGGCGGTTCAGCAGCTTCGCGGCAAACGCACGATTGGCGGCCACTTCACGGCCGACGATCTGGATATCGATCGGCGACGGCATGCCGAAATTGAGCGTCTGACTGACGATATCGGCGGGCAGAAACGCGAACTGCACGCCGGGGAATTCGTCGCTGAGCGTACGTCGCAACGTGCGCACATAGTCGGCGCTCGGATGATGATCGGGGTTCAGCGTGATCAGGATGTCCGAGTCCGAGGTGCCGATCGTGCCCGTGTTGCTGTATGACAGATTGATGCCCGACACCGGCAGGCCGATGTTGTCGATGATCGAATGCAATTCGCCGGCTGGAATCAGCTGACGGATGCGCGTATCGACGCGATCGGTCAACACCGCGGTTTCCTCGACCCGCATGCCGGTTTTCGCGCGCATGTGTAGCGCGATCGTGCCGGCATCGACGGCGGGGAAAAAGTCACGCCCGATAAATGGCAGCAACAGCAGCGACGCGCAACAGCACGCGAGAAACAGCGTGACGAACAGACCCGGCCGCGCGACCCGCGCCTCGAGAAACACCCGATAACGCTCGCGCAAACGCAAAAAACCGCGCTCGAACGCGTAGTGCACACGCATGAACGGATTGCGCGTCGGCGAGGGCGCGTGAGGCGAATCCGCAGGCTTGTGGTGGTGGCGCAGCAGATACTTCGCGAGCGTCGGCACGAGTGTGCGCGAGAAGAAGTATGACGCAAGCATCGCGAACACCACCGCTTCGGCGAGCGGAATGAACAGGTAGTGCGCGACACCGGTCAGAAAAAACATCGGCACGAACACGATACAGATCGACAGCGTCGACACGAACGTCGGAATCGCGATCTGATGCGCGCCGTCGAGAATCGCCTGTTCGAGCGTCTTGCCCTGCTCGAGCTGATGGCTGATGTTTTCGATCGCGACGGTCGCGTCGTCGACGAGAATCCCGACCGCTAAAGCGAGCCCGCCGAGCGTCATGATGTTGATGGTTTGACCGAGCGCGGACAGCGCGATGATCGACGTAATCATCGACAACGGAATCGATACCGCGATGATCAGCGTCGCGCGCCAGTTGCCGAGGAACAGCAGAATCATCAGGCCCGTCAGGCACGCGGCGATCAGTGCTTCACGCAGCACGGCCTGCACCGATGCGCGCACGAACAGCGACTGGTCGGCGACAGGGTCGATACTCAGTGACGGTGGCACCAGATTGCGCAGCGTCGGCATCATCGTTTTGATGCGCTCGACGATATCGAGCGTGGACGCGTTGCCGCTTTTGTTGATCGTCAGCAGCGCGGCGCGCTGGCCGTTCACGCGCACGATGTTGGTCTGCGGCTGGTAGCCGTCGCGCACGTGCGCAACGTCGCGGATATAGATGGTGCCGTTCGCGGTGGTGCGGATCGGAATGTTGTTCAGGCCCGCGAGCGAATCGGGGCTGCCGTTCATTTCCACCGAGTACTCGGTCGAGCCGATTTTCGCGGTGCCCGAAGGCAGGATCAGGTTCTGCGCGGAGACGGCGTTGACCACGTCCATCGGCGACAGATTGCGCTCCTGCAGCTTGCGCGAGTCGATATCGACCATGATCTGCCGCTGCTTGCCGCCATACGGCAGCGGCGCGGATGCGCCGGGCACGGTGGCGAGCTGCGTCTTCAGGAAGTTATTGCCGAAGTCGTAGAGTTCTTGCTCGGTCAGCGACGCGGACGACAACGCGAGCCGCAGAATCGGCACCGTCGACGCGTTGTAGCGCAGGATGAACGGCGGCGTGATGCCGGGCGGCAGCGAGCGCAATTGTGATTGCGACAGCGCGGTGACCTGCGCGAGCGCTTCGTCGATATTCGCGCCCGGCTGGAAAAAGATCTTGACCACCGCGATGCCGTTCAGCGACGTCGACTCCGTGTGCTCGATATCGTTGACCGCCACCGACAGGCCGCGCTCGTAGTTCAGCGTGATGCGCCGTTCCATTTCGTCGGCGGGCAGGCCGTTGTACGACCAGATCACCGAGAGCACCGGTATATCGATGTTCGGAAAGATGTCGGTGGGGGTGCGCAGAATCGTCAACGGTCCGACGATCAGCAACAGCAGCGCCAGCACGACGAACGTATAGGGGCGCCGTAGCGCGAGACGAACGATCCACATGGCTAGCGCAAACGAATGAAATGAGCGGCCGCTGCGCCGCACGTTGCGGCAAAACAGGCGCGCATGTCGGCGCGAAGCTGCGCGGCACCTGTATCAAACGGATCGTTCCGGCGAAGCACGTTTTTGATGTCTCCCTCCGCAGGGTTTATGATGGTCTTCATTACGACGTTTAACGCCGAGATCATCGGCTTTGTGCCGCGTAATTGGAATAGGGCGAAACGACGGGTGAAAGCCTTTCTTCGCGCTTCCCAAAGCCCCGTAAAACGGGAACAATGACTCGAAGCTCTCACGCGCCACGCGCGCGGCAGATTAAGTGCGCACGCAACGTCCAATGCGAAGCGGCGTTTTCATCATCACCTCGACCGGCGTGAATCCATAAAGCCGGCAAAGTGAAGCGGGGAAATATCATGGAAGTCGGTTCCATTGTCCGATCGGTACATATCGCCGTGCCGCAAGGTGCGCGCGGAATCGTCATGCGCATTCTTGGCGACATGGCGATGGTGGCGTGGTACGCCGGCGAGCCCGGCGCCTCGCAGCAACTCAATACCGAACCCTTTTTCCTCGAAGATCTGATCGATACCGGCGACCTGATACGTCCGTCCGGCACGCAGACGCATTGAACGAAAGGCTTAGCCTTCGCGCATTGCCGTTGTGTGACACACAGGTGCGGGCTGTAGTGATGCTGTAAGGTGCGGTTGGCTTGCCGGCATCGCTGTGGGTCGTCGCCCTCGTCTTTCCCCGCGGCGCGGCGCACAATGCCGGGCATGAACGACACCATTCCCGACAATTCCCATCCCCAGGCCGGCGCCGATGGCGCCGTGCCGTTCGCGCGGCTCACGCCGGAAACCGTGCTCGATGCGCTCGACGGCGTGCTCGCGACGACCGGCGTGCGTACCGACGGCCGTCTGCTGCCGCTCAACAGCTACGAAAATCGCGTGTATCAGGTCGGCGTCGAAGACGGTCCACCGGTGGTCGCGAAGTTCTATCGTCCCGAGCGCTGGAGCGACGCGGCGATTCTCGAAGAGCACGCGTTCGTCGCTGAACTCGCCGCGCGCGAGATTCCGGCGGTGCCCGCGCGCGTGCTCGATGGCCGTACGCTGCATACGTTCGGTGGTTTCCGTTTTTCGGTTTTCGAGCGACGCGGTGGCCGCGCGCCGGATCTCGACCGGCGCGACACGCTCGAATGGCTGGGGCGCTTCATCGGACGCATTCATGCGATCGGGCAGACGCACGATTACGCGCAACGTCCCACGCTTAACATCGACACGTTCGGCTATGAGCCGCGCGACTTTCTGCTCGCGCACCGTTTCGTGCCCGACGACCTGCGCACCGCGTGGGAAACCGTGGTGAACCTCGCGCTCGAAGGCGTCGCCCGTGCGTTCGAGCGGGCCGGCGAAATTCGCACGCTGCGTGTGCACGGCGACTGTCATCCGAGCAACGTGCTGTGGACCGACGCGGGTCCGCATTTCGTCGATTTCGACGACAGCCGCATGGGTCCAGCGATTCAGGATCTGTGGCTGCTGCTGCCGGGCGACCGTGCGGAGGCGTCGCGCTCG
Organism: Paraburkholderia sp. HP33-1; assembly: GCF_021390595.1. NCBI lineage: Bacteria > Pseudomonadati > Pseudomonadota > Betaproteobacteria > Burkholderiales > Burkholderiaceae > Paraburkholderia > Paraburkholderia sp. HP33-1. The sequence continues at coordinate 119,417 of NZ_JAJEJR010000001.1, forward strand.
CTCTCCGATCTGCTCGCCGGCTACGAGGATTTCTGCGAGTTCGAGCCGCGCGAACTGTATCTGATCGAAGCGCTGCGCACATTGCGGCTGATTCACTATCAGGCGTGGCTCGCGCGGCGCTGGAACGACCCGGCGTTCCCAGCCGCGTTTCCGTGGTTCAACACGCAGCGCTACTGGGAGGATCGCATCCTCGAGATGCGCGAGCAGATCGGCGCGATGCAGGAAGGGCCGTTGTGGCCGGTTTGACGCGTTGACATTCAAGGCGCTTGCGACGCCACATTCGACGTCTCCACCAGCGTCGATCTGACGATCACCTCCGCACGCACGTCCCGCCCGATCGCTTCGATCGCGGGACGCATGCGCGTGAAATCCTCGGGCGTGCAGACGTCGCTGTCGAAATGCGTGGCGCCGTCGCGCGTCATCGTGACCACGTTGCTGTGCGGATCGAACGCGTATTGCGACACGAAATCGACGAAGCGGTCCTGGGTGCGCTGCGCCTCCGGCATGTCGAGCACGCGGAAATTGGCGGGCAACTCGATGCGCGCGCGTTCGTGGATCGAGAGGTTGTGGCACACGAACGGCTGCGTGCGCTTGCGCTCGCCGAGCCAGTAACGCGTGTCGGCCGCGACGCCGCCGCCGAGGCTCGTCAGCGCCGGAATCGAGGCCGTCATGCCGGTCACCACGAGACTTTCGAGCGTGCCTTTCATCGTCATCGTGAGCGGGCCGTCGGCCGCGCTGAGGTCGCTCGTTGTCAGCGTCGCGGTGCCGCGCAGATTCGCGTTGCGAAGTTCGGCCTGAATCGATTCCTCTCGTTGCGCGGGAGTTTGCGTGCGTAGCCGCGCGCGTGCCTGCTCGGCGTACGGCCCCGCATCCTGAAGCCGATACGTGAAGCTCGCCGAGCCATCCGGTTCGATCTTGATCGCGAGGTCGGTGCTGCGCGACATCTGCGTGGTGGCGGGTGTTTGCGCGAGTACGCCGGCGCCGGTCAGCACGGTCGGCCGGTTCATGTCGGACGAAGGCAGAAAACCGAATTCGACGTTCGACGCAGTCGAATCCGCGTACATCTGCAAGTCGGGCAGCCACGTGATGGCGTGATTGATGACGCCGTAGCCGGGGACGCTAGGCAGCGTGTAGATCGTGCCGCTACTGATCAGCGCCGGTTCGTTGCGCACGCCGACCGCGTCGAGCAGCGCGCCGTAGAGCGCGACGTGGTCCTTGCAATCGCCATAGCGGTTCGCGAGGATCGCGCTCGCGCCGTGCGGCACGACGGAGCCGCGTCCGACGTAGATCGCGACGTAGCGGATATTGCGGCGAACCCAGTCGTACAGCGTTTTGGCTTTGTCGTGCGGCGTGTGATCGTGTGCGGTCAGTTGCAGCGCGAGCTCGGTGATCGCGGCGTCGTGAGGGTCCGGGTCCGCCGCGGAGGTGCGATAGGACGCGGCGAACGCCGCATAGCTCGGGAAGGTCGACACCATCAACCGATCGCCGTATGACACGTACGCGACCGAGCCGCGTTCGAGCCGGTCGAAATGCGCCTTGTCATAGCGGAATTCGTAGCGTGTGCGGCCGGCGCTCGTGACCGGCGTCACCGCGTTGAAGCCGCGCGCGTCGGCGTAAAGCGGCTTGTCGGCGGGCAGGTCGTAGATCAGGCGGAAGTTGCGCGTCGGTGCGAGGTCGGGCGGCGTGAAGTCGCTGAATTCTCCCGGCACGATCGGCTGACGCTGCGTCTTGCGGTACGTCAGATGCACGCGTGCACCGGGTTCGACCGCGGGGAACACGATGACCTTTTCCTGGATGTCCTGGAACATCGGCGCGTTGAACGAACGGGCCTCCTGCACGTTGCGGATCTGCTCCGGCTGCACGTCGTGACGCTTGCCGTCGGCGCTGACCGTGTAGGCCTCCAGAATCTGTACCTCGGCCATGTTGCGGTTGAACCAGACGTATTGCTGCGCGACCCGCTCGACGCCGGCTTCGTTGTTCACGCGCAGCGTCATCGAATCGAGCTTCGCATACGAGCCGTCCGCATTGACGGTGAAGGTCTGCGTCTCGCCCTCGTTGGTGTAGGGGTCGTCCAGTTTGGACGGCACGCTCGCGCTCGCGGCGAGAATGCCGGCCAGCCAGCCGGCGGAGACAAGAACCACGAGGGAGAGTCGCATGACGGGTGGTATCCGGACGACGACGTTGGCGGGATTGCCAGCTAGCGTCGGTTCGTGTCGCGACGATGTCAAGCGGCTGGCGCGCATTTGGAAGCGATCCAAAGATTGCCCGGCCCGGATGCACGGCGCGCGCCCAGCGTGTCGGCATTGAGCAAGCCGCTTGATTGCGTCATGCCGGCGATTCACAACTGGGCGCGGCAGGCTACACGCTGCAAGCGGCGCCCCCCGACGCCGCGATTTCCCGCGCGGCCTTCGCGCCTTCGACCTGCAAAAGCGTCGGCAGCGACACGCCATTCTTCGCCGCCGTCACTTCCGCGAGAATCGACACCGCGATCTCAGGCGGCGTCCTGCTGCCGATATAAATACCGACCGGTCCATGCAAACGGGCCAGTTCGGCTTCGTTCAGATCGAACTCCTTCAGGCGCTCGCGCCGCGCGTGATTGTTCCTGCGTGAGCCCAGCGCGCCGACATAGAACGCCGGCGTCTTCAGCGCTTCCATCAGCGCGAGATCGTCGAGCTTCGGATCGTGCGTGAGCGCGATCACCGCGCAGCGCTCGTCGAGCTTCATGTCGATCACGGTATCGTCCGGCATCGTGCGTACGATCTTCGTGCCGGGCACGTCCCATTCCTCGGTGTATTCCTCGCGCGGATCGCACACCGTCACCTGATAGTCGAGCCCCACCGCGATATGGCACAGGTAGCGCGACAGCTGCCCGGCGCCGATCACGAGCATCCGGTAGCGCGGACCGTGGATCGTCAACAGACGCTGGCCGTCGAAATGCACGCCGTCGGTCGCCTGCGCGTTTTCGAGCTGCACCGCGCCCGTCGTCATGTCGAGCTCGCGTGCGACGAGCTGCCCGCTTTCCACCGCGTGACACAGCTCGGCGATGCCGCTTTGTCGTGTCAACGGTTCGAGCACGAGCTGGATCGTGCCACCGCAAGGCAGCCCGAAGCGATGCGCTTCCTCTGCTGTAATGCCGTACTTCACCGCTTCCGGAAGGGTCTGCTCGATGCCTCGTTGCCGCACGCGATCAATCAGATCGTCTTCGATGCAGCCCCCGGACACCGAGCCCACCACGAGGCCGTCGTCGCGCACCGAGAGCATCGCGCCCTCGGGACGCGGCGACGAGCCCCACGTCTTCACGACCGTCACGAGGAGCGCGCGATGTCCGTCCTCCAGCCAGCGGGCGCTGGTTTTCAGAACTTCGAGATCCACGCTGTCCATGATTTCTTCCCTTTCTTTGCTGCGCCGCTGGACTCGCCGTCCGCGGCCTCGTTCGATTCCGTTTGCGCAGACGCGGCTTCGGCTTCCGCCTCGGCATCCACCGATGCGTCACCGTCCGCTGCCTGATCCGCGCTACTGTCGCCCGAGAGCTGGGCGGTAAAGCGCCTGAAAAATTCCCCGGCAATCTTGCGTGCCGCGCCGTCGACGAGCCGCGAGCCGATCTGCGCGAGCTTGCCGCCGACCTGTGCGTTGGCGGTGTAGGAAAGCTTCGTCGCGGCCTCGCCGTCGGCTTCGAGCGTGACTTGCGCGTTGCCCTTCGCAAAGCCGGCGGCGCCGCCCTGGCCTTCGAAGACGATCGTGTAGGTGTTCGGCGCATCGATGTCGGTCAATTGCATACGCCCCTTGAAGCGTGCCTTGACTGGACCGACCGCTGCGCTCAGCGCGACCAGGTACGCGTTTTCACCGTCGGGGTCGATGCTTTCGCAGCCGGGGATGCAGCCGCGCAGAATCTCGGTGTCGTTCAACGCGTCCCACGTTTGCTGCTGCGCGACCGGCAGCGTATGAGTTTCGGTCAATTCCATGACGTTGCTCCTGCGAGTGTCGTCGCGTCGACGGTGCGGCGAGGCGCGCGCGTCAGTTGCGCGAGATCGCGGCCGAACGCTGCGAGACTGTCTAGATTATGAACCGGACGATGCGCGTCGACATGCGGCAGGATCGCCTGCACGCCGCGTGCTTTCGGCGTGAAGCCGCTGAAACGCAGCAGCGGATTGAGCCACACGACGCGATGCGCGAAGCGCGCGAGGCGCGCCATTTCGGTGTCGAGCACATCGATCGCTTCGTGATCGAGCCCGTCGGTGACGAGCAGCACCGTCGCGCGACCTGTGAGGACGCGCCGCGCCCAGCGCCGGTTGAACTCGGCGAGCGCCGCGCCGATGCGCGTGCCGCCCGACCAGTCGACCACCTGATCGCTGAGCGTGGCGATCGCGACATCCGGGTCGCGCTCGCGCAATGCGCGCGTCGCGTTCGTGAGCCGCGTGCCGAACAGAAACACCTGCAGACGTTCGCGCGACTGCAGCAGCGCGTGGCAGAAGTAGAGCACCGCGCGCGAGTAGTTGCTCATCGAGCCGGAGATGTCGAGCAGCAGCACGAGCGGCGGCTTGCGCTCGACCGTCGCGCGATACTTCCACACGGTCCAGTCGCCGCCCGCGCGCACCGCGTGCCGCGCGCTCGCGCGCAGATCCGCATGCGTGCCGTGTGACGCGGCCTTCAGGCGCCGTGTCGGCTCGGTTGCGAGCGGCAGCCGCTGGCCCCGGATCAGATGCCGCAACGTGCGCCATTCGTCGGCGCTCAGCGTGTCGAAATCGCGATGACGTAGCCGCTCCTCCGCGCTGAACGTGAGCTGCGCGTGAAGCTCGTGCTGTGCGGTTTCCTGCGGCACATTCAGATTCGGCGACGGCGGCATGCGCACCGCAAGCGCATCGGCGAGACGGTTGTTGCGCTTGGGCGGCGGCAACCCGTCGCGCACTTTGGGCAGCAGCAGCGCGCGCAGCTTGCCTTCCCAATCAGGATCGCGCCAGAACAGATCGAATGCGGCATTGAAGAGCTCGCGTTCGTCGGGCGCGGTGACGAGCAGCGCGGCAAGCGCGGCACGGACGTCATCGCGGTGGCCGAGGTCGATCCATTGCAGCGCGGCGAGCGCGTCGACCGCCTGCGCGGGCGACATCGGCAGGCCAGCGCCGCGCAGCACGCGTACGAAATGGACGACGTTGCGCGCGAGCATGGGCGCGGTGTGCTGGTTCGTCATGCCGACGATCCTCACCGGGACAGACACTGCGCGATCTGCGTGGCGTCCACGCGCGCGAGATCGTCCTGATACTTGAGCAGCACACCGAGCGTGTTCTGCACGGATTGCGGATCGAGCTCGGTGACCGACAGCGCTTCGAGCGCGCGGCACCAGTCGATCGTTTCGGCGATGCCGGGCGCCTTGAACAGATCCATGCCGCGCAGCCGATGCACGAAGTCGACCGCGCGCCGCTGCAATTGCGCCGACGTAAGTGGCGCGCGCGCGGCGACGATCTCGAGTTCGCGCTCGCGATCCGGATAGCCGATCCATTGATACAGACAGCGGCGCTTCAACGCGTCATGCACTTCGCGCGTGCGGTTCGACGTCATGATGACGAGCGGCGGCTGCGTCGCGCGCACGGTGCCGTATTCGGGAATCGATACCTGGAAGTCCGAAAGCAGTTCCAGCAGGAATGCCTCGAACGGTTCGTCGGCGCGGTCGATCTCGTCGATCAGCAGCACGCGCCGCGCGCCGGGATGGTGTTCGTCGGGCATGAGCGCCTGCAGCAGCGGACGCTTGAGCAGGAATTCGCCGCGATACAGCGTGTCGTTGTCGGGGCGCTCGCCGCTCGCTTCGGCAAGCCGCAGCGCCATGATCTGACGCGGGTAGTCCCATTCATAGAGCGCACTCGCGGTGTCGAGGCCCTCATAGCATTGCAGTCGCAGCAGCGTGGTGCCAAGCATGCCCGCCGCGGCTTTCGCGAGCTCGGTCTTGCCGACGCCCGGCTCGCCTTCGACGAACAGCGGCCGCTCCATGCGCAGCGCGAGATACAGCGCGGTCGCGAGTTCGCGGCTTGCGAAATAGCGCTGGGCGGCGAGTTGGGCAAGGGTGTCGTCGATCGAAGCCGGCTGCATGGTGGTCCTGAATCTGCGCGACAGGCCGTGGCGAAAGCCTGGCGCGAGGGAAGAATGGAACGGGCGCGAGGTCGACGTCAATCGCTCGCGCCAGCTCGCGAAACGAGCCAAGCCGGACTGCGCGCGCCGTGGCGTAAGCGCGCGGCAGACCGGACGATCTGCCAAGGATCGCTAAGTATTCGCCTTCGTGACCGCACGCGCGGCGAGCACCGGAATCAGATGCGCGCGATACGCGGCGCTCGCGTGCATGTCTTCGTTCAGCTCGTCGGGCGACACGCTCACCGCGCGTGCCGCCTCGGGCGTGAAGTTCGCCGACAGCGCGCTTTCGAGCCCGGGCTCGCGAAATACCGATGACGCCGCGCCCGTCACCGCGACCCGCACCCCGCTCGCGAACTTCGCGATGAACACGCCGACCAGCGCGAAGTGCGAGGCCGGATTGTTGAATTTCTCGTACGCGGCGCGCTCGGGCACCGGAAACTCGACGGCGACGATCAGCTCGTCGGGCGCGAGCGCGGTCTCGTACATGCCGACAAAGAAATCGCCCGACGTGATGCGCCGCCGGTCCGTGACGATCGTCGCATCGAGGCCCATGGCCGCGGCTGGATAGCACGCGGCCGGGTCGTTGTTCGCGAGCGAGCCGCCGATCGTGCCGAGCGCGCGCACCTGGCGATCGCCGATATTCCCGGCGAGGTCCGCGAGCGCGGGCAAGACGCGCCGCACGTCCGCGTGCTCGGCGACGTCCGCATGGCACACGGCCGCGCCGATCGTCACCGTGCTCGCGTCGACGGTGATCGACTTCAGCGCGGGAATGCGCGTCACGTCGATCAGCTGCGACGGTTGCGCGAGACGCAGGCGCATCGTCGGCAGAAGGCTCTGGCCGCCGGCGAGGAACTTCGCGTCGCTGTCGGCGGTGAGGGCTGCGGCGGCCGCTTGCGGATCCGTCGCGCGTTGATACTCGAATGAATACATGTCGAATGCTCCGCTCAGGATCGTTGGGTCAGGCTTGCTTCGCGGCCTGTTTCGCGGCTTGAATCGCGGACCACACGCGATGCGGCGTGGCCGGCATCTGCAGATCGGTCACGCCAAGCGGGGCCAGCGCGTCGATGATCGCGTTGATCACGGCCGGCGGTGAGCCGATCGCGCCCGCCTCGCCGCAGCCTTTGACGCCGAGCGGATTGTGCGTGCACGGCGTGCCCTTCACGGTTTCGACCGTGAAGTCGGGCAGATCGGACGCATGCGGCATCGCGTAGTCCATGTAGGAGCCGGACAGCAGTTGGCCACTGTCGTTGTCGTACACGCAGCGCTCGAGTATCGCCTGGCCGATGCCTTGCGCGAGCCCGCCATGTACCTGACCTTCGACGATCATCGGATTGATCACGTTGCCGAAATCGTCGACTGCGGTGAACTTCTGGATGCGGGACACGCCGGTGTCGGGATCGACTTCGATCTCGCAGATATACGCGCCCGACGGATAGGTGAAGTTGGTCGGATCGTAGAACGCGCTTTCTTCGAGTCCCGGTTCGAGCACATCGAGCGGATAGTTGTGCGGCACGTATGCGGCGAGCGAGATTTCCGCGAACGCCTTGGTGCGATCGGTCCCCGCAACGCGGAACACGCCGTTCTTGAACTCGATATCTTCAGCCGACGCTTCCAGCAGATGCGCGGCGATTTTCTTCGCCTTTGCTTCGATCTTGTCGAGCGCCTTCGAGATGGCCGAGCCGCCGACCGCAATCGAACGCGAGCCATACGTGCCCATGCCGAACGCGATACGGCCGGTGTCGCCATGCACGACCTCGACGCTTTCAAGCGGAATGCCGAGCCGGTCCGCGACGACCTGCGCGAAGGTCGTCTCATGTCCCTGGCCGTGACTATGCGAGCCCGTGAACACGGTGACCGAACCGGTCGGATGCACGCGGATCTGGCCGACTTCGAACAGGCCCGCGCGCGCGCCGAGCGCGCCCGCGATGTTCGACGGCGCGAGACCGCATGCCTCGATGTAGCACGAGTAGCCGAGGCCGCGTCGCTTGCCGTTTCGTTCGGACTCCTGCCGGCGCGCGGCGAAACCTGCGACGTCCGCGATGTCGAGTGCGCGTGACAGGATCGTGTTGTAGTCACCGGTGTCATAGGTGAGGCCGACCGGCGTCGCGTACGGGAACTGGGTGATGAAGTTGCGGCGGCGGATTTCCGCGGGGTCGAGCTTCATTTCGCGCGCCGCGGTTTCGACCAGACGCTCGACGACGAACGTCGCTTCCGGCCGGCCCGCACCGCGATACGCATCAACGGGAACGGTGTTGGTGAAGACCGCTTTCACTTCTGCGTAGATCGCGGGCGTCGCGTATTGCCCGGCGAGCAGCGTCGCGTACAGGATCGTCGGCACGCTCGACGCGAACGTCGACAGATACGCGCCCATGTTCGCGATCGTATGCACGCGCATCGCGAGGAACTTGCCGTCGGCATCCATCGCGAGTTCGGCTTTCGTCACGTGGTCGCGGCCGTGCGCGTCGGAGAGAAATGCTTCGGAGCGCTCGGCCGTCCACTTGACCGGCCGGCCGATCTTCTTCGATGCCCACGTGAGCGCAACGTCTTCCGCGTACAGAAAGATTTTCGAGCCGAAGCCGCCGCCGACGTCCGGCGCGATCACGCGCAGCTTCGATTCCGGCAGCGACAGCACGAACGCGGCCATCAGCAGCCGCTCTACATGCGGATTCTGATTCGCGACATACAGCGTGTAGCTGTCGTCCTGCGCCGAAAAGCTCGCATTGACCGCGCGCGGTTCGATCGCATTCGGCACGAGGCGGTTGTTGACGATGTCGAGCGTGGTCACGTGTGCGGCTTTCGCGAACGCGGCATCGGTCGCGGCCTTGTCGCCGTGGCCCCAGTTGTAGCAGACGTTGTCGGGCACTTCGTCGTGCACGGCCGCCTGACCCGGATCGGCCGCATGCGCGGTATCGACGACGGCCGGCAGTACGTCGTAATCAACGTTGATCAGTTCGGCCGCATCTTTCGCGGCGTTGATCGATTCGGCGATCACGAGCGCGACCTGGTCGCCCACGTGCCGCGCTTTCGTATGCGCGATCACGGGATGCGGCGGTTCGTTCATCGGCTTGCCGTCGATGCTGTGGATCAGCCAGCCGCACGGCAGTCCGCCGACGTTCTCGGCGGCGAGATCCGCGCCGGTGAAGATCGCGACGACGCCTGGCGACTGTTTGGCCGCGCTCGTGTCGATGCTCTTGATCTTCGCGTGCGCATACGGCGAGCGCAGGAACACCGCGTAGGTTTGCTGCGGCAGCACGATGTCGTCGGTGTACTGGCCTTTGCCGGTCAGGAAGCGATAGTCTTCCTTGCGTTCGACAGCGGCGCCGATCAGGCTCGGGGTATCGGGTGCGTTCATCGTCGGCTCCTCAGGCGGCATTCGCGCCGGCAGTTGCGCTTGATGCAGCGGACGACTTCATGCCCGCGGCGCCTTCGAGCACGGCCTTGACGATGTTGTGATAGCCCGTACAGCGGCACAGATTGCCGTCGAGCTGTTCGCGCACGTCGTCGCCGGTCAGATCGGGTTGACGCTGTACCAGCGCCACCGCGCTCATCACCATGCCCGGCGTGCAGAAGCCGCATTGCAGACCGTGGCAGTGCTTGAACGCGGCCTGCATCGGATGCAGCGCGCCGTTGTGCGTGAGCCCTTCGATAGTCGTGACGTCCGCGCCATCGGCTTGCACGGCGAGGATGTTGCAGGACTTGATCGCGCGGCCGTTCAGCTGCACGGTGCAGGCACCGCATTGCGCCGTATCGCAGCCGACGTGGGTGCCGGTCAGACGGAGTTGATCGCGCAGGAACTGGACAAGCAGGGTGCCAGGGTCGACTGTGGCGCTCACGGGTGCGCCATTGACCGTCAGACTAATGCTGATCGCCATGAAGCTGTCTCCTTTGTCGGTCGGGTTCAGCGCTTCGGCGTATCGATCCCCGCCTCGGCGCAGACCACGATCCCATGCAAGATAGTTGCTGTGGGTGAGACCGGACCTGTGATTTTTGTTGCCCCTGCTTTGCTTCGACTGCGTTCTGACTGCGATTCGCGAGGTCCGATGAGGGTGCTGCGGGTTTTACAGATCTGCCGAAAAGTAAAGCACAAATCGCGCGGGCGCGCTATGAGGGGAAGTGTGTTCGGCGCGTGCGAGCGCACCAACCGGAACAGGGCGGCCACGGAAGGGAACGCCGGAAGGACATGCGCCCCGTCTGCAGGGCATGACGGAGCGCATCGATAGATCAGCGGAAAGCGAGGCCTGGCTCGCGAGCATTCAGCGCGGCGGGTTGGCCTCGTTGAATCGGCGCATTACTTTGCCAGTTTCGAATGACGGCGCGAGTAGCCGAAATAGATGACCATGCCGATCAGCAGCCAGATCACGAATGCGGCCCACGTGATGCCTTGCAGGTTCAGCATCAGGAACAGGCACGATGCAACCGCGAGCACCGGCACGACCGGCACGCCCGGGCAACGGAATGCGCGCGGCAGCTCGGGGTGCGTCTTGCGCAGCACGAGCACCGCGATCGACACCATCGAGAACGCCGCGAGCGTGCCGATATTGATCAGTTCAGCCAACACATTGAGCGGCACCAGCGCGCCGATCAGACCGAAGAAGATACCGACGAGCCACGTCGTGAAGAACGGTGTCGCGAAGCGCGGATGCACTTTCGACAGCTTCGCGGGCAGCAGGCCGTCGCGCGACATCGCGAAGATCACACGGGTCTGCCCGTAGGCCATGACGAGAATCACGGTCAGCATGCCGAGCACGGCGCCGAGATCGATGAAGCCCGCGACCCAGTTCTGCCCCGCGAGCTGCAGCGCGTACGACACCGGGTGCGAAATACCCATGAACTTCTCCGACGGCACGATGCCGGTGACGACCGCGGCCACTGCCACATACAGCACCGCGCACACGCCGAGCGACGCGATGATGCCGATCGGCAGATCGCGCTTCGGATTCTTCACTTCTTCCGCAGCCGACGATACCGAGTCGAAGCCGATGAACGCGAAGAACATCACCGCGGCTGCGCCGAACACGCCGCTCCAGCCGTGCGGCATGAACGGGTGCCAGTTGGCCGGGGTGACGTGAAACACGCCGACAGCGATCACCAGCAGCACGACGACCACCTTGATCGCGACCATGATGTTGTTGATCCGGGCGGACTCGCGCACGCCGAACGACAGCAGCGCGGTGATCGCCATCATCACGAGGAAAGCGGGCAGGTTGAACAGCGTTTCCTGTCCGGGGATCGCGCCGGGGGCCGCGCTCAGCGCGATCGGCAGCGACACGCCGAAGCCCGACAGCAGCGACTGCAAATAGCCGGACCAGCCGACCGACACTGCCGAGGTCGCGAGTCCGTACTCGAGCATCAGGTCCCAGCCGATGATCCACGCGGCCAGTTCGCCGAGCGTCGCGTACGAGTACGTGTAGATCGAACCGGCGACCGGAATCGTCGACGCGAATTCCGCGTAGGCGAGCGCGGCGAAGCCGCAGGCGATCGCCGCGATCACGAACGAGACCATCAGTGCGGGGCCTGCCTGCACGGCGCCCGTGCCGGTCAGCACGAAGATGCCGGTGCCGATGATGGCGCCGACGCCGAGGAAAGTGAGGTCGAGTGCGCCGAGCGCCTTTTTCAGGCCGGCAGTCTGAGCGCTCGCTGCGAGCATGTGCTCGACGCTCTTTTTGCGAAATAGGGACATTGGCGTGGGTCTCCAGTAGTGCACGCGTGTTGCGCGCCGAATGTCGGGAAAACCCGTAATTCTAGCGGATGCATGCGGGCGACCCGGTTCGCTGCGCCGTTTTTTTGGCATGGGCGACGGGCGGAAACTCCCGCCAGGAGGCGGTTTCGGGGTGGTCTTGCGGTATCGGGAGCAGAGTTGTGGTGAAGCTTTTGCTGGATAAGCAATATATGCGGAGGGACTTTCTCTGTTTGCGCCGTTGCCGCGTGGCGCAACGCCGCGCGTGCGGCGCCTGCTTGCCTAGCCCGCCATCGCGGGATTCAGATCGACGAGGCGGTTGCTCATCACATAGAACGTGAGTTCAGCGTTGTTGCGCAGCTTCATCTTGTCGAGCAGCCGCGTGCGGTACACGCTGACCGTCTTCACCGACAGCGACAGCGTCGCCGCGATATCGGTGAGCCGTTTGCCCGACGCGAGCATGCACAGCGTCTGGTATTCGCGATCGGACAGCTTTTCGTGCGGCAGTTGTTCGCCGTCGAACGAGACGTAGTCGGCGAGCGCCTCGGCCATCTCGGGGCTCACGTACTTGCGGCCCGCCGCGACCTGCTGGATCGCACCGATCATCTGCGCGGCGTCGACCGTCTTCGACAGATAGCCGGACGCGCCGGCTTTCAGCGCACGCACCGCGTACTGATCCTCGCGGTACATCGAGAACATCAGTACCGCGACGCGCGGCGCCTTGCGCTTCAGGCGCTTGAGCACCTCGACCCCGTTCATGTCGGGCAGCGAGATGTCGAGAAGCACCACGTCGAAGCTCTGATGGACGACCGCGTCGAGCGCTGCGGAACCGCTTTGCGCCTCGGCGACTTCGCGCGCGATACCGCGATCGAGCAGCAGTTGGCGAACGCCCTGGCGGACCACCGCGTGATCTTCGACGATCAGGATGCGCAGGCTCATGGTCGCGGGCTCACGATTGCAGTGCGCGCCGGGCGGTGCGCGGCGCGGCGGTGTCGGCGAGCAGCGCGTGCCAGGCGAAGCGGGCCTGGATCAGGGTGCCGCGCGGGGCAATGGCGCCGGTGCTGCCATCGCTGCTGCCCTCGCCATGTCCGATGCCCGCGCGTCTCGCGCTGACCCGCAGCGCGCCGTCGAACGCGGTGCAGCGCGCCTGCATGCCGGTGAGGCCGAAATGGCCATTTGCCTGATTCTCGCCACCGAGTTCGCGCGCGCCGCGTGGCAGGCCGATACCGTCGTCGCTGACGAAGAGCTTCAGATGACGCGCTCCGGTTTCGAGGCGCACGTCGGCGCACGTCGCATGGGCATGCTTCGCGACGTTGTTGAGCGCTTCCTGCGCGACGCGGAACAAGGCGAGCGCCGCATCGGCGGGCAGACGCGCGAGCCGCGCGTCGTCGGAGCAGGTGAAGGTGGTGCGCAAGTCGGTGCGCGCGGCGAAGTCGCGGATCCAGCCTTGCAGCGCCCCGGCGACGCCGCTCTCGAACGACGGCGCGTGCAGCTGCGCGACGGCTTCGCGGCTCGCTGCGCACACGGCGTCGAGCGAACGGTTCGCGACCGCGAGCGCGGCTGCGCATTGCGGCGGCGCGTCGGCGGGCAGCCAGGTTTCGATGCCGGCGAGCGCGAAGCGCGTCGCGGTCAGCTCGGCGCCGACGCCGTCGTGCAGCTCGCGCGCGACGTGACGGCGCACGCTCTCCTGTGCGTCGACCAGTTCGGCCGACAGCTCGCGCACCCGCGCACGCAACCGTTCGATCTCGCGCGCGGCGAGCGACGGCATGTCGACGCCATCACGCTGCGCTGACGAGGCCGGCGGAGCGTTGAACGGGACGGCAGTCGACGTATCCATAAATTTCCCTCTCAGGAAGTGGAGCGGACAGCGAAGCGGGCGCACTCAGGCGGCACAAAAAGCTTGCGAATCACGAGGCATCGCACCTCGCCATCGGGCAACCTGCGCGACGGGCGAAACACGACGGCCTGACGTAACGAAATTTACATTCAGTAACAAATCAGGCCGACCACATTGGGGGCTTGAATTCGTCTGATCTCGCGGCGCGATGATATCTTAAAAAAAAGAAAAATGCAGTCGTACCAAGGGTTAGCGCAGAGTTTTCATAGATTACTTGATGTGCTGTGCATGCTTGTCCTGTCAGAGGAATTCCGACAGCGAAGGTGATGTAACGGGTTCCAATTTGTAACGGACAACAAAAAAGGAGCCCGGAGGCTCCTTTTCGTGGAATTCGCGGCGCGCGGGCCGCGAACTGGGGATGGCGGCTTAGCCGACGAAGGCCTTTTCGACCACGTAATGACCCGGCTCGTTGTTGCTGCCTTCCTTGAAGCCCGCGTCTTCGAGCAGCTTGCGCGTGTCGCGCAGCATATGCGGGCTGCCGCACAGCATGACGCGGTCGTTCTCGAGCGAGAAGCCCGGCACACCGAGGTCGGCGAACAGCTTTTCGGTTTCGATCAGCTCGGTGATGCGGCCGCGGTTCTGGAACGCTTCGCGCGTGACGGTCGGGTAGTACAGCAGCTTTTCCTTCACGAGCTCGCCGAGGTGTTCATGCGCCGGCAGGTGCTCGGTGATGTATTCCTTGTACGCGAGTTCATCGACGAAACGGCAGGTGTGCGTGAGGACCACGCGCTCGTAGCGGTCGTAAATGTCCGGATCCTTGATGATCGACATGAACGGCGCGAGGCCCGTGCCGGTGGACAGCAGCCACAACGTCTTGCCCGGCAGCAGGTTGTCGGCCACCAGCGTGCCGACCGGCTTCTTGCCGATCAGCACTTCGTCGCCGACCTTCAGGTGCTGCAGACGCGACGTGAGCGGGCCGTCCTGCACCTTGATGCTCAGGAATTCGAGATGTTCTTCGTAGTTCGCACTGGCGAGGCTGTAGGCGCGCAGCAGCGGCTTGCCCTCGACCTGCAGGCCCACCATCGTGAACTGGCCGTTTTCAAAGCGGAACGACGGATCGCGCGTGCAGGTGAAGCTGAAAAGCGTATCGGTCCAGTGATGGACGCTCAGGACGGTTTGTGAATTCAGGTTGCTCATGGCTTCTTGGATAGTGCGAAAACAAAGGCGGCCAGTCGTCTGAGCCGGCCGGCACGGCAAGGGCGAGGCTGCGCTGACCCGTGGTCGGGACTCACGCGCAATCCGCTATTTTACCGTGCCCGCGGGGGCGGGGGCGTGGTGCGGCGGTCGTGCGTGGTGAAGCGGGTTGCCGGACCTGGAAGCGGCGGCGCCGGTCTGCTGGCGCCGCGAAGTACGTTGGCGTGAGTGCGGCCCTGCTTCAGCGGGATACGGCGATTCGGCGAATGCCGCGCAGGGCGGCTGTCATTGGCTGTCCGGCGTGCGCAAAAGCGCCGCGCCGCGCGGGCAACAATTTCAGGATGATACCGAAAGGCGGCGTGCACCGCAGCATTGACCCTGCTGATAAAACTGGCAAATGGGGCGGAACCCTCCCGGCGCCATCGCGATCGTGTGGCGTTAGACATCGTTCGCGCGGGGTGATTTTTTGGGGAATACGCGGGGCGTTTCGTCGTTTACGCAGGACGCGAGTCGCGCGAAGCAATGCTGTGTGGTGGCTGCACGACTCGTCCTGGCGGCTCCGTCCGTCCCTGCGAGTAGGAGGTGTCAAATGGAAGCTTCTCGTGCGATGTCTACATGCGGTTCAAATACTGGCTTCAACGGATTGATGAAACGGGCACGCGCATCGCGCTTCATGCGTCGTGCGATTTGTGGAGCCGGGTTGCTGGCTTTATCGTTGGGGACTGTCGGGGCCTGGGCGGAGGAGGTGATCCTGCCGCCCAATTCGGTGACCTCTTCGACCATTCCGACCAATGGCGATGTCAATCCGTACGGCATTGCGTTCGTGCCGGCCGGCGTGCCGTCCTGGAGTACGCTCAAACCCGGCGATGTGGTGGTGTCGAATTTCAATGCGAGCTCGAATCTGCAGGGAACCGGTACGACGATCGTCAAGCTCGTGCCCAATAGCAACCCGGTGACGTTCTTCCAGGGACAAAATCTCGGTCTCACGACGGCACTCGCCGTGCTAAGAAACGGCTTCGTGCTGGTGGGCAATGTGCCGACCACGGATGGCAAGAACGTCGTCGCGCCGGGCTCGCTGCTCGTCATCAATCCGCAGGGCGGTCTCGTCAAGCAACTGATAGATCCCAAACTGCTGGATGGCCCCTGGGACCTGACCGTGATCGACGGGGGGAAATTCGTCAGGGTCTTCGTCTCGGATGTGTTGAGCGGCAAGGTCGCGCGGATCGATCTTGAGATCGAGGAGGATGGCGTTGAGGTGAAGCCGAGTTCGACCATCATCGCGTCAGGCTATATGCACCGCACCGATCCTGCGGCACTCGTGGTCGGTCCGACAGGGCTGGCCTACGACCCAGCGCATGATGTGCTTTACGTCGCCTCGACAGGTGATAACGCGGTGTTCGCGATCTACGGCGCTGCCAACGCGAATCATGATGGAGGGATCGGTCGGATGATTTACCAGGACAACAAGCACCTGCACGGTCCGCTTGCGCTGGCACTCGCCCCCAATGGGCATCTCGTTACTGCAAACGGCGATGCGGTCAACCCCGACCCGCAACATCCGAGCGAAATCGTCGAGTTCACCGTGGGCGGACAATTCGTTGCGCAATTGCGGGTCGATGCTGCGTCGGGTTCAGCGTTTGGCCTGGCCTTCGGTCTCAATAGCAAGGGCCACCAGCAGTTTGCCGCGGTAGACGACAACACGAATTCGGCGACAGTCTGGACGTTGCGCACAGACAGTCAATGAGCGAACACAGAACAACGATCTGACACGCCGTGACACGGCGAGTCTATCGGTACACAGATGTGGGTCTGGAGCGGCGATAGTCGGGCCAAGCCTCGGTCAGACAAGGACCACTTGTCTGACGGATTTGGTGACGCCCAACTCGCGGGTGCCGCTCGCGCGCGCGACGGCCACCCGCATCTTCCCGACCCGACGTGTCGATTATTTCACCTGAAATTATTATTGATCTATCGCTAATAACATTAACTGTCGGTTATTTTGCCTCGGTAACTACACTGACCGACGCGCGTTCGACCAGCGGTCCGTCCAGCTTGACCATGCGATGCCGCACCGGTGCGCCGGCCGCGCGGTTGTGCTCCTCCTGAAGGAGCGTCTCGACGGCCCATCGGCCGAGTTCGTAGTTCGGCAGCACCACGGTCGACAGCGGCGGATGCGTGTGGCGCGCGATTTCCTGGTCGTCATAGCCGAGCACCGCGACGTCCTCGGGCACGCGCAGGCCGAGCTGCTTGAGTGCCTCGATCGCGCCGATCGCGGTCAGGTCGTTCGCGCAGAAGATCGCGGTGGGCGGATCGGCCTCGCGCATCAGCGAGAGTGTCAGCTCGAAGCCGAGGCCCGAACTCCAGTCGCCGTCGCGCACGAGTTCGGGCGCGAACGGCAGGTCGGCGGTCGCGAGCGCGGTGCGGTAGCCCTTCAGACGGTCCTTCGCGGCGTCCTGCCACGGCTCGCCGTTGATGTAGCCGATGCGCCGGTGGCCGGCCTGCAGCAGGTACCCGGTCGCCAGATGGCCGCCCGCGACCTCGGCCGGCACCACTGACGAAAACGTGCCGTCGCCGGTGTAGCAGTTCAGCAGCACGGTCGGCACCTTCGAGAGCGCGACCGGCGGCGTCACCTTGCGCGTGTAGACGGTCGCATAGATCACGCCGAACACGTGCGGATTGGTGAGGACCGTGTCGAGCACCTGTCTTTCGATGTCGGCGTTGCCGTGCGTCGAGTAGACCGCGAGCATCTTGCCGCTCGCGTACGCGGCGTCGCGTGCGCCGTCGATGTTGACGACCGGGTGCGGACTCGTGGAGATTTCGTCGGCCAGATAGACGATCAGATTGCGCTCGTCGCTCGATGTCGCAACCGGCACACGCAACGACAGCCGGTAGCCGAGGTCGTGCGCGGCCTTCAACACCTTTTCGCGGGTGGACTCGGAGAATTTCGCGCCAGCCGCGTTGTTGAGCACGAGCGAAACGGTGGATTGCGACACGCCGGTGAGTTTGGCGATGTCGGTCATGGTCGGGCGGCGTTGAGTCGATTGTTTCATTGTGCGGGCCGAGGCGAGGCGGCGCTGAAGCAGGGGAATGCCGGAGGCACCGTACTGCCGACGGTACCACTAATAATATCCGCGCGGCAACGTGCGCGAATCCGCCATTGGGGAATGGGGTTTGGGGTGCGTTACGTTCTCTTTCGAACGAGTTTATTACTAATAATATTGACCGGCAGCGCGCCGTCGTGCGATTCTCGCTCGGTCGGACTGAGGTAGTCCGCCCGCCGCGCGGTGCGCGGCACGCTAAAGGAGAAACATCTGACCATGCGCGACGCTTCCCTGAATCCGGTTCGGCCGCGCGAGGCACAACCCGCTACTCACTCAGCGACGCAACTCCCGTGGCTCGACGATCCCGCGATCGCCGCGCGCCTCGTCACGTTGTCGGCCGGTGCGTTGCGCGCGGTGCTCGCGCCCGATGTCGGCGGCGCGCTTGCGGCGTTCTACGAAGTCACACCGGACGGCCCGTTGCACTGGCTGCGGCCGGCGGTGGCACAGGCGTTCGAAGCGAGCGATCCGCTGCGCATGGCGAGCTTCCCGCTGTTCCCCTACTGCAACCGGATTCGCGATGCGCGCTTCGAGTTCGACGGCACGACGATCGATCTCGGCGGCAACGACCCGCGTTTCGCCCACGCGCTGCACGGCAACGCGTGGCGGCATCCATGGCGCGTCGGCGCGCGCAGCGACAACTCGGTGGACTTGCACTTCGAGCATGAGCCGGATCCGCGCGTGACCGGGGACTGGCCGTTTCGCTATCGCGCGCGGCAGCGCATCGAGTTGCGTGATGGCGCGTTGCGCATCACGCTGTTCGCGCAGAATCTCGCAGGCCGGCCCATGCCGTTCGGCATGGGCCATCACCCGTACTATCCGCGCACCGCCGCGACGCGCATCCATGCCGACGTGCGGGCGATGTGGCACGCCGACGCCGACGTGCTGCCGACGCATCTCGGCCCACATCCGGCCGTCGATGCATTGCGCGCGGGCATGTCGCCCGATGCGTTCGATCTCGACAACAACTTCGCGAACTGGTCGCGCGTGGCGACGATCGCGTGGCCCGACGAGCACCGCAGCCTGACGATGCGCGCCGACGCGCCGTTCAATCACATGGTCGTGTTCGCGCCGGCCAACGATCCGCAACTGTGCGTGGAGCCGGTCACGAATACGACGGATAGCTTCAACGTGGTCGGCGTGCGCGAGCAGGTCGGGGGATGCGTGCTGCAGCCGGGAGAGGAGATCGAAGCGGGGTTGAGCTGGACGCCGCATCGGGACTGAGGGCGTTGTCCGGTTGAGAGCGTGTACGCGCTTGCCGTGGACGAAAGAAAGCGCGCGAGACAGAAGCACTTACTCCAGCCGCAACCTCGCCACATAAGGCAAATGATCCGACAGCCATGCGGTCTCCTGCGTCGGCTGAATCCACTCGACGGGCTGCATGCCGCGCACGAACATCTTGTCGAGCGACAGCGCCGGCGAGAACGCCGGGAACGTGCGCGCCGGTTCACCGAGCAGCGTTGCGACTTCCTGCAAGCCGTGCTCGCGAAAAAGCGGCACCGAGTCGTTGCGCCAATCGTTGAAATCGCCGGCCAGCACGAGCGGCCCGTCGGGTGCTTCCTTCGCGATCCAGTGCGCGATCCAGTGCATCTGCCGCAACCGCGCCGTGCGCGTCAGCGCGAGATGGGCGCAGAGCAGCGTGACGAGCCGTCCGCCGAACGTCGCGCGCGCGACCAGCAGGCCGCGCTTTTCGAAGCGGTGCGCGGAGATGTCCCAGCGGCCGCCGAGATCGAGCGGATGCGGCGACAGGATCGCGTTGCCGTGCCGCCACGACGGCTTGAACACATTCGGGCCGAGAGCGACTTCGAGTTCGAGCGCGCGAGCGATCTCCGTCGCCTGACAGTGCCACACGTCGGTCAGCGGATCACCCATCGGCGCGCCGAAGCTGGTGGCCAATACCGGCGACGGCATGCGCCGCGCCATTGCTTCCTGCAGGAAGTACGCGTCCGCGTGTGTCGATTGAACCCAGCGCTGCATCGCCTGCCAGGCCTGAAAACCGAGTGGCGTGCGGCCCTTGTGCAGGTTCCAGCTCACCGCGATGAAATCGTTCGGTGCGAGGTTCTCTCGGATCAATTCTTCGGGGTTTCGCATGCCGCGTTATCCACGTGTTCTGTTTGAGTGCGTCGGTCAGGCGCGCTGCGCCCGTCAGTTCGGATTGCTGGCGCCGTTCATGGCGCCATTGCCGTTCGTACCGCCAGCCACGACGTTCGCATACACGCGGTACACGAGGTTCGGATCGTGATCGATGATCGTCCAGCTCGCCCATTGATCGGGCGGCACCACGAGACCCGGGTGGCTCGCGCTGACCTCGCGCGGCTGCGGCGGCAGCTTGCAGCCGATGTCGGTGCGCCCCGCGTTGGTGTCCTCGAGCGTTTCCTGGGTGTCGATGGAAAACATCACGCCCTCCGGATCGACGCGCAGCGGCGATACCGTGATCGTGCGCGACAGATCGATGCTGCCGCCCGGCTGGTCCTTGCAGCCGACGTTATGCTGCACGACCTGGTGATGCGTATCCGTGCGCGCCTGGCCCACGGTAGTGGTGCCGTTGAACGAGTCGATCTGCTGACCATCTTTCACCACCTGCAACTGCCATTGCACGACCTGCTGCGCTGGCCGTTGTTGCGCGTGGGCGAGCAACGAAGCGCCAAGCAGCATGGCCACGATACTGGTTTTCCACATAGAAGGATCTCCGCTCGCGCGTCGGTTTGCGCGGTTGCCTCGTCGCAGCAATGAGAGAGCCATCTTACCCCCGATGACCGCAACGATTTCTGACACGGCCAGCGAGGGCCGGTTCAGCAACAATCCATTCCAGTTATGGATGGGAATGCCACGAGGGCGCGTCCTGCGGGCGTCTCCCGGAGCCCGCGCTGATTAGCAGCAGAGCCCCACGAGTGCTGGCTTGCACGCGTTTATGTCGTCGCTACACTGGACTTGAACCGGTGCTCACAAGGCGCCGCCGCAGCAACCAGACAGACGGGGTGAGCCATGACGACAGCAATGGTCAAACAGGAAATCGCCGTAGCGTCATTTAGCCGCGTGTACGACCTTGACGAGGTCGAAACCGCGCTGAACGGTCTCGGTGAGGGCGCAAACGAGGCACTGCGTGCGACCTACGAAAAGATGCTGAAAACCGGCAATCTGCGTTTCTGCGTGAAGCCTAACCGGATGCCGTCGATCGACGATCTGATCGGTGCGCTGCCCAATTTTTCCACGCCGCTCGACGACATCCGCAAGCAGGTCGCGCTGTGCCTCGAAACCGAGGACCGGCTCGAGCTGATGCCGATCCTGCTGCTCGGCGACCCAGGCATCGGCAAGACGCATTTCGCGAAGCAGTTGGCGCGCCTGCTCGGCACCGCGTACCAATACGTCGCGATGAGCTCGCTGACGGCGGGCTGGATTCTGTCGGGCGCGTCGTCGCAATGGAAGAACGCGAAGCCGGGCAAGGTATTCGATGCGCTCGTGAACGGCAGCTACGCGAACCCGGTGATCGCCGTCGACGAAATCGACAAGGCGACTGGCGACTCGCAATACGATCCGCTCGGTGCGCTTTATGCGCTGCTGGAGCACGACACCGCTGAAAGCTTCATCGACGAGTTCGCCGAGATCCCGATCAACGCGGGCAACGTGATCTGGATCGCGACCGCCAACGATGAACGCGCGATCCCGGAACCGATCCTCAACCGCATGAACGTCTACGAGATCCCGCCTCCGGACCACGCGGGCGCGCGGCGCATCGCTCAGTCGATCTACGACGAGATCCGCGGCGCGCACAACTGGGGGCTGCGTTTTCCGGAGACACTCGGCGACGCGACGCTCGATGCGCTCAAGCGTGCGTCGCCGCGCGAAATGCGCCGCGCGATCCTGAACGGCTTCGGCGCGGCGCGCATCGCAGGACGCGACCGGATCGAACCCGCCGATATCCGCCTCGATTACGGAAACCGCCGAAAACCGATCGGTTTTTGAGGTTTTTGGCCTTTTTCTTGTACAAAACCCCTGTTTTCTGTGGTCGGCGTGATTTGGGGCGGTAATTCATACGGCGCGTGCGATAAATGCGACAGCAATTATTTCTTTTTTGAGGTGGATCGCGCTGTCACGCCCATTTGCGGCCCCTTCGCCTGACTGGCGCGCGCGTCGGTTTGTCACTTCTGTCTGTACCACGTCGTACAATTTTCCTTCGCGGTGATAAAAAGACATAAGCAGACGCAACGGACAGATGCGTTCGACAATGAACGGAACGCGGCGGCGAGGTGCCGCTCCTGTCTTCCTTCCATCGGCTGAACGAGGCAGCGCGCGGCGCAACGGGCCGCGTCAACGGATATGGATCAGATCGAATGTGTAGTGATCGGCGCCGGCGTGATCGGCCTTGCGACGGCGCGCGCCCTGGCGGCGCGCGGGCGCGAGGTGATCGTGTTGGAGGCCGCCGACGCGATTGGCGTGGGTACGAGTTCGCGCAATAGCGAAGTGATTCACGCGGGCATCTACTATCCGCGCGGATCGCTGAAGGCCACGCTGTGCGTGCGCGGCCGCGAAATGCTGTACGACTATTGCGCCGAGCGCAACGTGCCGCATTCGCGCTGCGGCAAGCTGCTCGTCGCGACGTCGCGCAACCAGATTCCGCAGCTCCAAAGCATCATGGCCAAAGGGCGCGACAACGGCGTGCTCGACCTGATGCGAATCACCGGCGACCAGGCACAGGCGCTCGAACCGGCGCTCGAATGCGTGGAGGCGGTGTTTTCTCCGCAGACGGGGATCGTCGATAGTCATCAGTACATGCTCGCGCTGCAAGGCGATGCCGAGCGCGACGGCGCGGTGTTCGCGTTCCATGCGCCGGTCGAGGCGATCGAAGCGCGCAACGGCCGCTTCACCATCACGGTCGGCGGCGCGGCGCCGACCACGATCAGCGCAGCCTGCGTGATCAACAGCGCGGGACTGCATGCGAACGCGCTCGCGCGCAGGATTCGTGGACTCGACGCGCGCCACGTGCCGCCGCTTTACCTGGCGCGCGGCAATTACTTCAGCATCTCGGGACGCGCGCCGTTCAGCCGCCTGATTTATCCGATGCCGAACGAGGCTGGCCTCGGCGTGCATCTGACGATCGATCTCGGCGGCCAGGCGCGCTTCGGTCCCGACGTCGAATGGGTCGACACGATCAATTACGACGTCGATCCGCGTCGCGCGGAGTCTTTTTATGCGGCGATTCGCGCCTACTGGCCGGCGCTGCCCGATGGCGCGTTACAGCCAGCCTACGCTGGCATTCGGCCGAAGTTGTCCGGTCCAGGCGAGCCCGCCGCGGACTTCGTGATCCAGGGGCCGGCCGCGCATGGCGTGCGCGGGCTCGTCAACCTGTTCGGCATCGAGTCGCCGGGGCTGACGTCATCGCTTGCGATCGCGCAGCGGATCTGCGAGCTGGCCGGGCGAGGGTAAAGTCGCGTTTGTACCGTACCGATCCGTTTATCTCTGTCATTTGGAACATCACGGCCGTCTGCTTCGTTGTTATGCTTGGCGAACGCTGTCACCAGAACGGCGTTGATTCCAATATAAATATGGAGTGAGTCCCCATGAGATCGTCCCGTCGTACGTTTTTGATCACCAGCATCGGTGTGGCATCCACGCTCGCGCTGTCGCGCCAGGCGTTCGCCGATGCGCCGAAAGTTTCCGAATCCGATCCTACCGCGCAGGCACTGGGGTACAAGGCGGACGCGAGCAAGGTCGACAAGGCGAAATTCGCCAAATTCGCGCCTGGCCAGCAATGCAGCAACTGCAGCTTCTTCCAGGGCAAGGCGGGCGACGCCTTCGGCCCCTGTCCGATGTTCGCCGGCAAGCAGGTCGCGGCCGGCGGGTGGTGCAGCGCATATAACAAGAAGGCCTGATAAAGCCTGCGTTTGATGTGATTGCAGGCTCGTGCGAGACGCGCCGCAACATCGCGGCATGTCTTCGAACTGCGCACATCCGGGCGTCCGCCGTCGCGTGCGGCGGACGCTTTGCTCGTCCTTGAAAACCGTTTGACCGCTCTTTACACTCGAAAGCGATTGCTTGCACCAGCGCGACATTGCTCGCGCATGACGATGGCCAGCGGCGTTCGACGCGTGTGCGTTTGCGTCGAAACGCGCGTTTTGAAACGGCTGACCTCGGGGGATTTTTTTTCGCAAGCTGGAGAGTTCGAATGGCACCCGCGTCGAGGAGCCTTCATACGCGCGCAGTCGTCGCGGCCGTGATCGGCAACGCGCTCGAATGGTACGACTTCGCCGCGTTCGGCTTCCTGACGGTGGTGATCACCCCGTTGTTCTTTCCTGCCGCCAACGACTACTCGTCGATCCTCCTGACTACCGCGACCTTCGGCGTCGCCTTCGTGATGCGGCCCGTCGGCGGCATCGTGCTCGGACTCTACGCGGATCGCGCGGGACGCAAGGCGGCTTTGTCGCTCGTGATCGCGCTCATGACGCTCGGCATCCTGCTGCTCGCGATTGCGCCTCCGTATTCGGCAATCGGCATCGCCGCGCCGGTCATGGTCGTGCTCGGGCGTCTGTTGCAGGGTTTTTCCGCCGGCGGAGAATTCGGCAGCGCGACGGCGTTGCTGATCGAAGCGGCACCGTTCTCGAAGCGCGGCTTCTACGGCAGCTGGCAAATGTCGGGTCAGGCGGCGGCGCTGCTGCTCGGCGCTGTGGTCGGTGCGCTGATCACGCATGGGTTGTCGCCCGACGCGCTGAAGTCGTGGGGCTGGCGCGTACCGTTCATCATTGGCTTGATCATCGGGCCGATCGGCTTTTATATCCGCCGTCATCTCGCCGATTCCGAAGCGTTTCTGTTCGCGCAAAAGAATGCGCCGCGCGCGACCTTGCGCGAAGTGTTCACTCGCCATAGCGGCAGTGTGCTTTGCGGGCTCGGCTTGGTGATCGCGCTGAGTGTCACGACCTACGTGCTGATCAGTTATCTGCCCACCTTCGCGGTCACGCAACTGAAGCTGCCGTATGCGCAGTCGTTTTATGCGGTGATCGTCGGCAATCTGTTGCTGGCTGCGCTGTCGCCGTTGACCGGCGCATGGTCCGACAGGATCGGGCGCAAGGCTTTGTCGCTGTGGTCGCTCGCGCTCACGTTCGTGCTGATCTATCCGTTGTTCGCATGGCTCGCGGGCGAGCCGAGCGTGTCAAAGCTCGTGCTCGTGCAGGCCCTGCTATCGATCACGCTAGCGGGCTACTACGGTCCGTTCGGTGCGCTGATCGCCGAGCTGTTTCCGGCGAACGTGCGCTCGGTCGGTCTTGCGCTCGCGTATAACGTTGCGGTGATGGTGTTCGGCGGTTTCGGACCGTTTGTCGTCACGTGGCTGATCAACGCGACCGGCTCGCCGCTCGCGCCGACCTGGTATGTGATGGCGGGGCTCGCGCTGTCGATTGTCGCGCTCGCGTGCATCCGGGGGCAGCGGCACGTCGATCTCGATGCGCAGCGCAAGCCGGCTTAGACCTTCAGAGCTTCATTGCAGCGCGCCGCTGCGTTTCTAGCGTCGGGCATTCATCAACGGCGGGCGTCTGTCGAACCAGGGCCGTGCCGCTTCGAGCTGCGCGGCGAGTCTGAGCAACGTCGTTTCGCCGCCGATGCGCGCCGCGAACTGTACGCCGATCGGCAGCCCGCGCGCGTTCCAGTACAAGGGCACCGACATCGCCGGCTGTCCGCTCAGGTTGAACAGCTCCGTGCAGCCGGCCCAGGCGAATGCCTTGTTCGACGCTTCGAGCAGCAGTTTCTTCATAAACCGTTCGAGCGGCATCGTGGTGATCGCGCGCATCTGCATGCGTTCGACGGAGCTCGGCCGCATCTCGCCGATCTTGATCGGCGCGGCCGCGAGCGTCGCGCACAGCAGCACGTCGTAGCGGTTCAGCAAGTCGGTGAGGCGCCCGGTGATGCGGCGCTGTTCGTCGAGCGCGGCTGGCAAGCCCTGCTCGCCGATCTTGCGGCCGACAAGCGCCATCGCCCACGTCGAAATTTCGAACTCGCGGCGCTCGGGCTTGTGGCCGGTGATGCGCTCCGCGTTCAGCACCATATCCTCGGCAGTCACCGACCACAGCGTCAGGAACGCATGACGGACCGCCGCGAAATCGACGCCGAGCGATACCGGCTCCAGACGATGGCCGAGCGAGCTCGCGAGTTGCGCGGCGTCGTCGAGCGCGGCGCGTGCATCAGCCGATAACGACGGGGCGAGCATCGGTTCGGTCACGTACGCGATTGTGAGCGGCTTGCATGGCTCGCGCGTCGCGCCGAGAAAAGTGCCGGGTGCACCGGCGGGCCGCTCGGCGTTGCCCGCCAGCAGATCGAGCAGCAACGCGCTGTCACGCACGCTGCGCGACACGGCGTGATCGATGCCGAGCTCGCCGGCGCCGGGCGGCGCTGCGCGGGGCACGCGACCGCGCGAGGGTTTCAGGCCGAATAGTCCGCAACACGATGCCGGAATGCGGATCGAGCCGCCGCCATCCGATGCATGCGCGAGCGGTACGATGCCCGCGGCGACCGCCGCCGCGGCACCGCCGCTCGAACCGCCCGGCGTGTGATCGAGATTCCACGGATTACGGCACGCGCCAAATAGTTCGGGCTCCGTATAAGGCATCTGGCCGAGCTCGGACGTGCTGGTCTTCGCGAAGATGTTCAGACCCGCCGCTTTCGCGAGGGCGACGACCGGTGCGTCCTGCGTCGGAATGAAGTAGCGGTAGTGGCGGCTGCCCATTGACATGCGCAGTCCCGCAACGGGGGCGCCGAGATCCTTGATCAGGAACGGCACGCCGGCGAGCGCGGCGTGGGCGGTGGAGTTGTCCGTCCCGTTGACGCTGTTGACGGTATTGGCGCGATTCGCGTCGTCGCGCGACGCGCGCTTGCGTGCCGCATCGTAGTCCTTCAGAACGACCGCGTTGATCGCGGGATTGACGGCCTCGGTGCGCGAGATTGCGTCGTCGATCAATTCGCGCGCGCTGACCTGGCGCGTGCGCACGAGTTCGGCGAGGCCGATGGCGTCATGAGCGAGATAGTCTGAGTGCACGTCGGTTGAGCCCTCGCGGTCGATTGGCAGGCTGCGTCGAATTCGTGGCTTGTCATGCACGTGCGAGCGTCGCACATGAAAAAAGACGGCGTGTCGGCCGACACGCCGTCTTTCAGAGAGTACCCGAGTTACGCGCCGACGTGACCTACGTGAATTCGAACGCGCACTTCAAATGCCCGAACTTGCGATCACGTGAGCGACGCGGCGGGTATCGACGAATGCCGGACCCGCGAATTACATCCGCTCGCCGAGGAACGTCAGCGTGCGGCCATGCGCCAATGCCGACGCGTGCTGGTTATAGGACGCACGCTCCGAGCAGTTGAAGCCGTGATCGGCGTTCGGGTAGATGTTGAACTGCACGTCGGCGCGACCCACGAAGCGCTCCTGAATCTGACCGATGTCCGACAGCGCAATGTGCGCGTCGAGCTCGCCATAGTGGAACTGCATCGGCACTTTGACGTTCGCGGCTTTGTCCAGATGGTTGTGGATGCCGCCGCCGTAGTAGGCGACCGCGGCGTCGACCGAACCGGACGCGGCAGCCAGATACGCGAGACGGCCGCCGAAGCAGTAGCCGATCGCCGCGACCTTGCCGGTCACTTCCGGCAGCGCGCGCAAGGCGGCGGCAGCGGCGCCGATGTCGGCGACCGCGTCGTCGAGTTTGGTCTTCTGCATCAGTTCGATGCCTTTTTCACGATCCTTGCCGTCATACGTCAATTCGACGCGCGGCTGTACGCGCCAGAACACGTCCGGGGCGAGCGCGACATAGCCGTCCTGCGCGTACTGATCCGCGACCGAGCGGATATGGCCGTTCACGCCGAAGATTTCCTGAATGATGATGACGGCCGGTCCCTTGCCGCCCTTCGGCAGCGCGAGGTAGCCGCCGAAACTGTCGTTGCCGGCGGGGATGTCGATCCATCGGGAAGTCGTGCTCATGTTGTTCTCCATTGCCTTGCGCGAACGCCGCGCGAGGTCGGTGTGTACGAAACGCTCAGGGCCGCCCGGCCCTGCAACGGGCGGTTAGTTTGCCATCAAAAGAAACGGCTTGCAGCGAGGCGGGACGGGGCCTCGCGGCGGATGCGGCGTGGTGCGGCCGAGTGGGTGGCTCAGCTCTAGCGGGAATGGCGGCTGGCCACCGTGCGGATCGCCGCGTTCATGCATTGATGGGTTAACCGATTTAAGCCCGAATCAGACTCTTTGGCATGCTCACAATCCTGTTCGGTGCGCCACGTTTTTGAATTGAAAAAACCTTCGAATCACGCCCGAAAGAAGTTAGAAAGAGCGTAAGTCCGCGCCTGCGGAAAAATGCCTCACTTAGCGGAAACCCGCATTGGCTGGGGCTTTCCGCCCCGGCCCCCAAGCCGCGAGCGGCTCCCATGGTAAATACGCTATTAGTGTTGTTCCCACTGTCTCAAAAAATTCCCCCAAATTAATTTGATGGCCTACACTTGCGCGCAAGTACGGTTTGCCAACTGTCACAAACAGTCCGGTAAACGTACTGGCCAAGTGCATGAACGATGCAACCGGCGTGGTCGTCCACGGGACTGAGCGACACGTGTAGGGGAAGCGGGGCACAGGGCGATTACGTTGTTTTGACCGAAACTGGAGACTTACATGAACATCAAGATTCAAACGCTGTTGCCGATCAGCGCTGCCGCGATGCTGTTCGCGACGTTGGCAACTTCGGCCGCGGCCGACACGGTCATCAAGATCGGCCACGTTGCGCCGTTGACGGGCGGTATCGCTCACCTGGGTAAGGACAACGAAAACGGCGCGCGCCTCGCCGTCGAGGAAATCAACGCGAAGGGTCTCACGATCGGTGGCCAGAAGGTCACGCTGCAACTCGACGCGCAGGACGACGCGGCTGACCCCCGCACGGCCACGCAGGTTGCTCAGAAGCTCGTCGACGACAAGGTCGTCGCCGTGGTCGGCCACCTGAACTCGGGCACCTCGATCCCGGCTTCGAAGATCTATAGCGATGCGGGCATCGTGCAGATCTCGCCGTCGGCAACCAACCCGGCCTACACGCAGCAAGGCTTCAAGACGACCTACCGCGTCGTCGCGACCGACGCGCAGCAAGGCCCGGCACTCGCGAACTACGCGGCGAAGGGCATGAAGGTGAAGAGCGTCGCGATCGTCGACGACTCGACCGCTTACGGCCAGGGTCTCGCGAACGAGTTCGAGAAGACCGCCAAGGCGCTCGGTCTGAACGTCGTGTCGCACGACGCGACGAACGACAAAGCGGTCGATTTCCGCGCGATTCTGACGAAGATCAAGGGCGAAAACCCTGACGCGATCATGTACGGCGGCATGGACGCAACCGGCGGCCCGTTCGCGAAGCAGGCGAAGCAGCTCGGCCTGCGCGCGAAGGTGCTGGCAGGCGACGGCGTGTGTACCGACAAGCTGTCGGATCTGGCCGGCGACGCTACCGACAACATCGTCTGCTCGGAAGCCGGTATGGCGCTCGAAAAGATGGCGGGCGGCAAGGCGTTTGAAACGAAGTACGAGAAGCGCTTCGGCCAGCCGATCCAGATCTACGCGCCGTTCACGTATGACGCGGTTTACATCATCGTCGACGCGATGAAGCGCGCGAACTCGACCGATCCGGCGAAGATCCTGGCAGCGATGCCGACGACGGACTACAAGGGCGTGATCGGCGAAACGACGTTCGACTCGAAGGGCGACCTTCAGCACGGCGTGATCTCGCTGTACAACTACAAGCAAGGCAAGAAGACGCTACTCGACGTCGTGAAGATGTAATTTCGGTGTGATCGAAGGCGGCGTCGCGCCGCACTTCGATTCGCCGCTCAAGAGGCACGTGGGCCGTGAGGCTTGCGTGCTTTTTTTTTCAGATCTTCAAACGCCGCAGCACCCTTGGCCCGACGAGCGCGATGATCGCGGCGCACACGGCAACAACCGACAGACCGATCGTCAGATTGGTCACCTGAGCGACCGCGCCGATGATCACCGGTCCGAGCAGCAACCCGAAATAGGCGAGCCCCGCGACGTGCGCGAGCCCCTCAGCCGCGTGGATGCCCTTCACGCTCGCCGCCGCCGCGAACAGCACCGGCATCATGTTCGCGAGGCCCAGGCCGATCAGCGCGAAGCCGGCGAGCGCGGCCACCGGATTCGGCAGCAGCAACGCATCGACCATCCCGGCGCAGGCGAGCGCCGCGCTGATCATCACGAGCTGCGGTGCGCCGAACCGGGCGCGCACCGCGTCGCCGGCAAAACGCGCGGCCGCCATGCCGCCGGAAAACGCCGCGTAGGCGGCGCTCGCGAGCGCGGGCGTCGAGAGCACGACATCGCGCATATAGACCGTGGCCCAGTCGTACATCGCGCCTTCGGCGATCAGTGCGACCAGCGCCATCGTGCCAAGTGCCCACAGCGCCGGCGAGCGCCAGCGGCTCGCACGCGGCGTCGCCGCGTCGGGATGCTCGGCGTGCGGGACGTGCGGCAGCACCGACGGGCACGCGAACACCAGCACGAGCGCGCTGACCGTCGCGGCGAGCGCGAGATGCAGCGCCGGCGCCATCCCGCGCGACAGCAGCGCCCCGCCGACCGCAGCGCCGAACATGCCGCCAAGACTGAACATCCCGTGTAGCGACGACATGATCGGCTTGCCGAGCGCCTTTTCGACCGCACTCGCTTCGGCGTTCATCGCGACGTCGAGCGTTGCCATGCCGGCGCCGAACACGGCCAGCACCACCAGCAGCATCCAGTACGCCGGGACGACGAGGATCAGCGCCGCGCAGGCGGCCATCGCGAGACCGCCGGCGAGGCATGCGCGGCGGGTGCCGACCCGCGCGATCCATGACGCGTTGGTCACCATCGCGCCGATCGAGCCGCCGGCCACCGCGAACAGCGCGAACGACAGCATCGCCGGATTCAGATGGAAGCGGTCGCGCACCGTCGGCACGTGTACGCCCCACGACGCGTACATCATGCCGGCAATGAAGAACAGCGCCATCGTGGCGATGCGTGCGCGTTGCCGCTCGGTGACGGGCAGGTCACGGTGCGCGGCGGGCAGGGCGGCGAATTCGGAGGCTTGGTGATCGGGCACGGAGGTCTCGAGGCGGAGGGCGCGAGAAAGCGCATTGAAAGCGGACCTTCGATTCTATCGAAGCGTGCTGGCTTATGCTTGGAGCCGTCGGATCGGACGCATACGATTGAACGGCGACGGGTGCGACGAAGCGGTGTTGCCGGATGTCATGCTTTGGGGGCGGCGCCGTTTTGCACTGCCGGACACCACTCACCGCTCGCAGCCCATCTCTAATTCACCCGAGGTACGCTCAGTTGAACATTCCCGCTCACGCTCCGCTGCATCTGCTGCACACGGCCGCCGTCGGCACGCTCGCCACGCACGCGCGCCAGCCCGAGGGCTTTCCTTATCCTTCGGTGCTGCCATTCGCGCCGGACGCGCGGCATCGTCCGACGATCCTCGTGAGCCGGCTCGCGGAGCACACGCACAACCTGCACGCCGATCCGCGCGCCGGCTTTCTGGCCGTCGACGCGCCCGACGGCGACGTGCTGGGCGGCCAGCGCGTCACGCTGCTCGGCCGCTTCGAGCCGGTCGACCCGAGCCCGGAACTCGTGCGGCGCTATCTGCGCTACCACCCGGAGGCAGAGCGCTACCTCGTGCTCGGCGATTTCACGTTCTGGATCATGAAGCTCGAACGGCTGCGCTACATCGGCGGCTTTGGTGCGATGGGATGGCTCGACGGCGCCGAACTTGATCCGCTGCCACCGCTGGCGGCTAGCGAGGAGGATGAGCTGATCGCGGAATTCAGTCGCCGACCGGGCGGCGCAGGTAGCGTCGAATTGCTTGGCGTCGACCGTTATGGCGTCGATCTGAAATATAACGGCGTGCGCGAGCGTTGCGCCTTCGACAGCGCGCGATCCGATACCGAGACATTGCATGCGGCGCTCGAAGTTTGCATGGAGCGGCGTGCGAATTAAGCATTATTGTTTATTGGGAAAAGACGCATGCACTAGTCGCAACGCGCTGGCTCCTGTCTCAATAGTGCGCGCTTATGGCGACCAAAGATTTCATGCGGTGAGAGGTTTGATGTGCGATAGCTATCTCAAATCTCATTTCCTGATAGTTAAATCGTTTAAATAAGCATGTCGGCAGGATTTTTTCAGTGGCATGCGAAATCGCCTAATTGAAAGTCCGTAGCCGGACAGAGCGGTGGGCGGAAACTTTTTGAAACGGAATTTAAATTAATTTTCTGCCGGTGGTTTTGCAGTCTTTCTATTTTGTGTTAATCTCGCCTTCAAATTCCGAGGCGTGAAACGTTCAAAGGCCAAGTCGGCATAAGACCGGCAGTCATTTATCCATACCACAAGGGAAACTATGTCTTCTTACAAGGAACTGCTCGCGCAGCGCGAGAAGCTCGAAAAGCAGATTGAAGAAGCGAAGTCGCGCGAATACGCGGAAGTCTTGAATGAGATCAAGCAGAAAATGGCGGACTACGGCATCTCGCTGAGCGAACTCGGCGGCGGCCGCGCACCGAAGGGCGCTAAAGCGAGCCGCCCGCGCGCAGGTGTCGCGCCTAAATACCGCGATCCGGAAAGCGGCAGCACTTGGTCCGGCCGCGGCAAGCCGCCGCGCTGGATCGCGGGTCTGGATCGCGAAAAGTTTCTGATCCAGAAGTAATGCCGAACCGGCGGGTGTAAAGGTTGCCGGCGGGTAATCCGATTACCGGCAACCCACAGTGTGGATAGCCTGCTGCAGATTCTCAGAAAGCCGTGTACCGATCAGGTCGCGGCTTTTTTGCATTTGAGGCGCCGGTTTTTTGTCACATGCACTTCAAGTAACTGGAACGCGAATGCTTTTCGTTTAGATAAGCGACTGATTTAAAAGGATTTTTAGGTGCTTTCCCAGCGCGTTCGATTCGTGGCGGGTACAATAAGAAAAATTGAACTTTCCTTCTTTTCAGCATGCAGTCCGCCGCGATCACCCAAACCGCCGAGAAACAACGCGTTGCTCGCAAAAGTACCTTTGCAAGCATAGCGGTCAATACCGTGTTGATGACGCTGCAAATCGTCGTCGGCACGATCGCGCACTCGCAGGCACTCGTTGCCGACGGTGTCCATTCCCTTGCCGATCTTATTTCCGATTTTGTCGTGCTGATTGCCAATCGGCATAGCGGGACGGAGCCCGACGCGAATCACAATTATGGACATAGCCGTTATGAGACGGTGGCGTCGTTATTTCTCGGCGCGCTGCTGATCTCGGTCGGTGTCGGCATGTTGTGGCGCGCCGGTACTCGGCTCGCCGATCTGCAAAATATTCCCGCCCTGCACATCAGCGCACTCGTAGTCGCGGTGCTTGTGCTCGTCAGCAAGGAAGCGCTGTTTCGCTACATGCTGCGCGAAGCGAAGCGCGTGCGTTCCGCGATGCTGATCGCGAACGCATGGCACGCACGCTCGGACGCGGCGTCGTCGTTGGTGGTGGGGATCGGTGTGATCGGCAGTCTCGCCGGTGTGCGGCTACTCGACCCGATCGCGGCGGCGATCGTCGGCTTCATGGTCGCGCGCATGGGCTGGACCTTTGGCTGGGACGCGCTGCAGGATCTGTCGGACCGCGCCCTCGACGAAACCGCTGCCGCCGACGTGCGCGCATTGCTGATGGCCACCCCCGGCGTGCGCGACGTGCACGAAATGCGTACGCGCAAGATGGGCGATTTCGCGCTTGTCGACGCTCACATCCTGGTCGATCCGTTGATTTCGGTGTCGGAGGGGCACTACATCGCGGAGTCGGCGCGTTTGCGCGCGCTGAGCGATAAGCGCGTGCTCGACGCGCTGATCCACGTCGATCCGGAAAACGATGCGCTCGCGCATCCGCCCGTTGATCTGCCGCCGCGCGAGCGGGTGGTCGGCGAGGTCAACGCGGCGCTGGCTGCTGGCGGCTTGCAGGCTGCGGCGGTGAATCTGCACTACCTGAGCACCGGGCTCGATGTGGAGGTGGTGCTGCCGGCGGTGTCATCTGATGGACGCAGTGCAGCAGGCGCGGCCGAGGCTGCTGGTCTGCTGGACAACGAGGCACAATCGCTCGGTCGCGTCGACCTGGAGGCGCTCAAGCGCCGTCTCGGCGCGCGCAAGCTCGACGTGCTGCTGCAACGGGACATATCCGTCGCTCAGGGCAATTCGGCGGCGCCACCTGTCACAGCGGCAACTGGGTATCGAACTTGATTTCGCGCAGCACGACGCTCGTGCGCACCTGCGCGACGGCCGGAATCTTGAAAATGCGTTCGTGAAGGAAGCTGTCGTACGCCTTGATGTCGGGCGCGACGATCTTCAGGATGTAGTCGGATTCACCGGTCGTGCTGTAGCACTCGGTGACTTCGGGGCAAGTGGCGATTTCCCGTTCGAACTGCTCGACCCCACCCTCGGTGTGACGCGTCAGATGGATATGCGCGAGCGCGCACACGTGCAGGCCGAGCTTTTCGCGATCGAGCAGCGCCGTGTAGCGCTGGATCACGCCCGACTGTTCCATGTCCTTGATGCGCCGCCAGCACGGCGTGCTCGACAGCCCGACCTGATCGGAGATTTCCTGCACGGAACGGCGTGCGTCGAGCTGGAGCAGGCGCAGGATCTTCTGTGAGAACGTATCGAGTGTCAACTGCGCCTCCATTAGCGTCGCCGTATCAACGCATGGTAGAGGGCGCGAAAACGAAACGCAATGTAAAACGGCTCCCGCGAGCGAGATTGCCTAATTTACCGGGTCCGGAGCGGCGTTTTGCCCTGAGCCGTCCCCATCATCTTTGCCCTCCGCCGACAGGGCCGGCTGACGCGCCCGCAACTCCTTCAGCATGTTGCAAAAGAGGGCGCCTTGCTCGATTGCGTCGTCGAGCGCGACGTGCGTATGAGGATGCTCGTCGAACCAGTGTTTAGGAAAGCGCGGCTTGATGTTCTTGCGGTACGGCAGGCCGGTCATCGCGAACGCGAGCGTCTTGATGTCGAGCGCCGACCACGAGAACGGGCAGCGGCCGACGAAGCGCATCATGTACCAGAACATATAGGTGAAGTCGAAGCCGGCCGGCATCGCGACGAACACCGGCTTGCCGGGCAGCGCCTCGACCCATTCGACATAGGCGATCAATGCCGCCTCGGGCTTCTGCAAGTCCTGGCGGCAAGCCGCCCACGCTTCCGGCTGGGTCTTCCACCACGCCTCCTGCACCGGATGCGGCGAGGCGCCTTCGAGCAATTCGAGATTTGCCGAGAAAGTCGCGATCAGCTGTTTGTCTTCGGTGTATGCGGCGGATGCGAAGCTCAGCATCGAATGCGGGCCGGGGATCGGGCCGTCCGCTTCGACGTCGGTACTCACATAGATTTCGCTGCTCATGCGCCCACCCCGTCGGCAACGTACGGATTCGTGCGGCGCTCGGCACCGAACGTCGAGGTCGGGCCGTGGCCTGGCACGAACGTGACGTCGTCGCCGAGCGGCCAGAGCTTGTCGCGGATCGAGCGGATCAGGTCCGCATGGTTGCCGCGCGGGAAATCCGTGCGGCCGATTGAGCCGGCGAACAGCACGTCGCCAACCAGCGCGAGCCGGTGCGCGCGGCTGAAGAACACCACGTGGCCAGGCGTATGGCCGGGGCAGTGATAGACCTCGATGGTTTCGTCGCCGAATTGCACGGTATCGCCGTCTTGTAGCCAGCGGTCCGGCTCGAAGGCGTCGGCGGCCGGGAAGCCGAAGCGCGTGCTCTGGTCCGGCAGCTTGTCGAGCCAGAAGCGTTCGTCGGGATGCGGGCCTTCGATCGGCGCGCCGTAGTGGGTGGCAAGCGTCTTCGCGCCGGCGCAGTGATCGATGTGGCCGTGGGTCAGCAAGACTTTCTCGATGCTCACGTTCTGCTTTGTGATCTCGCGCTGGATGAGGTCGAGGTCGCCACCCGGATCGACGACGGCCGCGCGCCCGGTGGCCTCGCAAACGAGCAGCGAGCAGTTCTGCTGGAACGGCGTGACGGGGATCAGGGTGACTTTCATGGCAGGACGGCGCACTGGGAAAACGTTGATTGTACCGGCCTCGCGACAGTCTCCGTCGCCTACGCGACAAGGCGTGCGGAGGACGATGCCGCGATCTTCCCACGCCCCATTTTTGCGATAAATGTGAAGATTGATCAAGTTTTTGAGTCGCCCGCCATCCCGAAAAAAAGTTTTGGGTATAATGGGCCCCATGCACATGAGTTGTGCTGCCACAAGGCGATGTATCCCCACAAAAAGGGGATGCCGCTCGCCGTTCAAGTAAGGGCTGTCGGAGTGCCGACGGCCATCATGTATCGATGCGTTCGATGCACACGTCTTGCCCAGCCAGGCGCCGCGCGCTTGCTACGGAATTAACCTCCGTGACGCTGGGTGGGGCCTACGCCGCCGTTCCTGTGCGCTGAGTTGCGCGCGCAAGAACGTGTCTTTGCCACGTTCAGTTGGCGGCGTGTGGGGTCTGGTCAGGCTGCCGGGGACAGGTTGCGCCAGACGTGAAAATTAACCGTGCGGTAGCGGCTCAGTGAGCCGCATGCGGGCTTTGACGTACTGCGCTTTTTCGCGCGGCGCGTTGTCGTCCCTACCGCCGGAGTCGCAGGCAACACGCCCAGTTTTGCGGGTGACGCGACTCGACAATGTGATTGCACGTCCTATGAAAACTCGGCTAAACCGTGGTCTGGGGACTCTTTTTGCCTTTTTTGTACTGGCCGGCTGCGCCACGCCTCCGGGAGCGAGCGACACGTCCGCGAACGACACGCCGCAACGTACAAAGAACATGCATCTGAGCTCGTTCGGACCACAATCGTTCGGTAACGCGCCGGCCTCGAGCCCGAGCGCGCCGGCATCGCCGCTGGCCGACGCGCAGCCGCTCACCGAAGACGGTGTCGACGCATCGGACTTCCATCAGATTGGACGCGCGTCGTGGTACGGACGCTTCTTCCACGGTCACCGCACCGCGAACGGCGAGCGTTACGACATGCACGCGCTGACGGCCGCGCATCGTACGTTGCCGCTCGGCTCGTACGTGCGCGTGACCAATCCGGCCAATTCGCGTTCGGTGATTGTGCGGATCAACGACCGCGGCCCATACGCGCGCGGCCGTGTGATCGACCTGTCGATGGCGGCCGCCGCCATGCTCGACATGCGCCACAGCGGCACCGCGCGGGTCAAGATCGAAGGGCTCACACAGCAGGAAGCACGCGCCGCGTTGAACGAGACGCTGGCGTCGACCTCGGTCTCGAGCAAGTGATGTGACGTGACGCGGCGGTGATGCTGCGTCGGCTGTACAAACCGTCTGTAGAAAATCGAAGGGCCGCAACTTCAGCTTGCGGCCCTTGCTTTTTGCCCAACCGACTCGGCTCTCAGGCGTCGGGCTTGCCTTCCTTCAGCGCCAAC
This sequence comes from Paraburkholderia sp. HP33-1, assembly GCF_021390595.1. NCBI lineage: Bacteria > Pseudomonadati > Pseudomonadota > Betaproteobacteria > Burkholderiales > Burkholderiaceae > Paraburkholderia > Paraburkholderia sp. HP33-1. The sequence goes on from NZ_JAJEJR010000001.1 coordinate 156,736, forward strand.
GCGCGCGTGTACAACGCGTTGCGCGATGCGCCCGTGAGCGTCGCCGCGATCTTCGCCGCGCTGCTCACCGTCAATTCTTCCAGCAGGATGCCGAGCAGTGCGTCGTGATCGTGCTCGCTGGCCGCGTCGGCCGACGCGCCTTCGACCACCAGCACGAATTCGCCGCGCTGCCGGTTCGCATCGGCGGCGAGCCACGTTGGCCCTTCGGCCAGGGTGCCCTGGTGCAGCGTTTCGTGTAACTTCGTCAGTTCCCGCGCGATCAGCAGACGGCGCGTGCCGCCGAACGCATCGGCGAGCGCCTGCACGGTCTCGACGATCCGGTGTGGCGCTTCGTAGAACACCATCGCGTGACGATGCTCCGCGAGCGCCTGCAAAGCGGAGGCGCGCGCCTTCGGCTTGGGTGGCAGGAAGCCGAGGAACGAGAACGTCGTGACCCAGTCGCCGGTCGCGCTCAGCGCGGTTGCAAGTGCGCTCGCGCCGGGCAGCGGGATCACCGTGAAGCCGGCCTCGCGCACGGCGTCGACGAGCTTGGCGCCCGGGTCCGAGATGCCCGGCGTACCCGCGTCGGAAACATAGGCCACGCGCTCGCCGGCCTGCAGATACTCGATCACGCGCTGCGCCGCCGCGCGTTCGTTGTGCTGATGGACGGCGACGAGCGGCTTCGAGATGCCGTAGCGCGCGAGCAACTGACCGGTGTTGCGGGTGTCCTCGGCGGCAACGCGGTCCGCGAGTCCGAGCACATGCAGCGCGCGCAGCGTGATGTCGGCGATGTTGCCGATCGGCGTGGCCACCACATACAGCGCGGCGGCGGGGTACTGCTGCCCTTGCGCGAGTTCGGAGAGAGGAGTCATGACACGGAAGACGCAAACAGACGGAACGAGGCCGACATTGTGCCATGTGGGGTTGCATGCGCCGATCGATGAGCAGATCGCGCCGAAGACTACGCAAAAATCGCCCGCAAAGATCACCCCGAAAACCACTTACAACTTTTCCGCCCCCCACCAGTCCAAATCCGTCGGCGCGGCTTTCGAAGCACGCGCACAAGAATTTTTGCAGCGCCAGCGTCTGCGCTTCGTCGCGCGCAACGTGTCATGTCGGGGCGGCGAGATCGATCTCGTGATGAGCGATCGCGACGGCGCGCTGGTGTTCGTCGAAGTTCGCGCGCGTGCGCAGCGGCAATACGGCGGTGCGGCCGCCAGCATCGGTTGGCAAAAGAGGCAGCGCATCGTACGAGCGGCGCGGCACTATCTCGCGACGCGCGCCGCGAGAAACCGCGGCCCGCGCGACGAGCCTGCGTGCCGTTTCGACGTGATCGCGTTCGAGAGCGGCCGGCTCGTATGGCTGCGCGACGCGTTTCGCGCCGACGAAGTCTGACAGCTGGCGCTGACAACCAGTGTGAGTGCGATAAACTTGCGCTCGCGTGCCGCGCTCGAAAGCGCTCGCCGAGCGCACGGCAAGCAACATGTTTCACAACGATTGTGTGATTTTCGCCCCCGCGCGCGGCGTGCGCCGCGCGGCTCCTCGGCGGGGCACAGCCTGGCAATATCACTTCACAACACGGCCGCGCAGTGCGGTCCATTCGCGGTAGAAGATAGAGACTCGATGTCAGTCGAACGCATTCAACAACACTTCCGCGACAGCGCGGCAGTCAAACTCGAAGCCCTCGAAACCCTGTCGATGCCGATCGCCGCCGCGATCGACACGATGTTCGCCGCGCTCGCCAACGGCAATCGCATCCTCGCGTGCGGCAACGGCGGCTCGGCCGCCGACGCGCAGCATTTCGCCGCCGAGCTGATCGGCCGCTTTGAGCGTGAACGGCCGGGCCTGCCGGCCATCGCGCTCAGCACCGACACATCCGTGCTCACCGCAATTGCCAACGACTATTCGTTCGAACAGATTTACGCGAAGCAGGTCTGGGCGCTCGGGCAGCCCGGCGACGTGCTGCTCGCGATCACGACGTCCGGCAATTCTGCGAACGTGCTCGCCGCGATCGAAGCCGCGCACGAGCGCGAAATGATCGTCGTCGCGCTGACCGGCAAGGGCGGCGGACGCGCGCAGGAAGTGCTTAGCGACACCGACATCCATGTGTGCGTGCCGTCCGATCGCACCGCGCGCATCCAGGAAGTGCACCTGCTGACCATCCATTGCCTATGCGACGGCATCGATGCCATGTTGCTCGGCGAAGACTGAGACTGATTCCGAAGGAGAGCTAGTTGATGAGCGTATTCCGCGTCAAGAAGACACTGGTGAGAACCGTGCTCGTGGTCGGGTTCGCGGCGGGGTTGTCGGCCACGCTGCAAGGTTGCTTTCTCGCCGTCGGGGCCGCGGCGGGCGGCGGCGCGCTGGTGGCGACCGACCGCCGTACGCTCGGCGCGCAGACCGAGGACCGCGAGATTCAGGTGAAGGCGCTGTCGCAGATCAGCCAGAATCTGCCGGACTCCGCACACGTCAACGTCACAGTGTTCAACCGCCGCGTGCTGCTGACCGGCGAGGTCGCGGGCGATGCGTCGAAGCAGCGCGCCGAGAGCATCGTGCGGAGCATGAACAACGTGAATACGATCGTCAACGAACTGGCGATCATGCCGGCGAGCTCGTTCTCCTCGCGCACCAACGACACCTACCTCGAAACGCGCGTGAAGACTGCGCTGATCGCCGAGAAGAACATTTCTGCGAATAACTTCAAGGTCGTGGCCGAGCGCGGCAATGTCTATCTGATGGGCCTTGTCACGATGAATGAAGGCAATGTCGGTGCCGACGTCACGAGTCGTGTGCCGGGCGTCGTGCAGGTCGTCAAGGTGTTCCAGTACATCCAGCCGCAGGAAGCCGAGGCCGCCTCCGCCGCCGCTGCGACGGCGCCGGTGGCCGCCTCGCAGCCCGAGGCCAGCGAGCCGACGGTCGGCGCGATTCCCGATTCGTCGGTGAGTGCGCGGCCGCTCGATCAACAGGCGCCCGCGCCGGTCAACTCGTCGACGTCGGTGCGGCCAGGCAATCCGAAGGCGGTGCCCTGATGCGCGGTGTGGCGCGTGTGAGTGTTGTGTTCACGGTGGCGATCGGCGCGCTGGCGGGCACGATGACTTCGGCCGCTCGCGCGGCCGAGACGCCTCGCGGCCAGCAGGTCGCCGCCGCGAATGCGTGCATGGGCTGTCACGCGGTGGATCGTAAACTGGTCGGTCCGTCATTCCAGCAGATCGCCGCGAAGTACAAGGGCGACGCGCAGGCGCCGGCCAAACTCGCGCGCAAGGTGAAGGACGGTGGCTCCGGTGTATGGGGCGTGATTCCGATGCCGGCGCATCAATCGATGAGCGATGCGGACATCCGCTCGGTGGTCGATTGGGTGCTCGCGGGCGCGCCGTCCAGATGAGGTTTTCCCGAGGCTGGAGGCTTGGCAAAAGGGAAAATGGCTGTGCTAGAATTATTTTCGTTGGGGGGGTAGCTCAGCTGGGAGAGCGTCGCGTTCGCAATGCGAAGGTCGAGGGTTCGATCCCCTTCCTCTCCACCAGAAATTTCTTTAAAAACAACGCACTACGTCTTGCGATGTAGTGCGTTGTTTTGCATTCCGGCGCAGGTTTTTGTACATGAGGTGTGGCAAATTTGTGGCGCCGCGCAGTAGTTCGAGATCGCGCACCTCATTGGTAGAAAACACTTCATGTCTCTACCGAGATTTCAGTGACCCTAAGAGTCAACCTTGCATACATCAGCTAACAAACGCCGCTGTGTGCACAAATGTGACATGGCGCAAATAAGGGCCAATGTCCATGCAAGCGTTACTCACGGTCGATCAGCTCGCTGAGCATCTACAGAAATCTGTCGCCAGCATCCGTAGCGATGCGACGCGCAATCCCCAGTCCCTTCCGCCGATCTGCCGCCTTCCCAACACGAAGCGCCTTCTTTGGCGTGCCGAAGATGTAGAGAGATGGATTGGCCTCCACGTCGCCGGCGCCGACTCTCCCAGCGTGACGGAACTGGCGTCACCTGAAAAGCGCCGGCGGGGGCGCCCAACCAAAGCCGAATCGGTAGCAAAGCGCGCGCACGGCGACGTCAAGTGGTGAGTCATGTCGCTTGACGATTTGAGGGGCAGCACTGGCCGCGAACCCGTGCTTGGGCGAGGCACAACAGGCGCAGGCGGCGAGTCGGAGCGCCACTCGGTTGATGCACTGGTCGCACGCGTCGCGGAATTGCAGAGGAAGCACCGAGAGCGGGTCGCCCGTGAAAAGCGCAACAACCTGCCCGGCGGACCGCTTCCGCAAGACCTAGTTCAGTTGCCGTATTGGCCGGACTTTGTGCGGGGCGTGCCGAACGGCTTCCTGCGGTCAGCCCTGTTCGGCGCTATCGCCAAGGGACCGCGCCGCTACCTGTCGGGCGAGCAGGTGACGACGCTCGACGGTCTGACAATTCTTTACACTGGCGAACGCCTTGACCAAGGCGACCTCGATGTGTGGGAAAGCGTTCTCCACGTCGTGCGCATTCAGGCGCTGGGGGTGACATGCCGTTTAACGTCCTACGCGCTGCTAAAGCTTATGGGCAAGACGGACACGGGCAAGAACCGTAGGGTGCTGCACACGCGCATCACCCGTCTAAGAGCCAACGCAGTAGAGATCAAGCAGGACGGAGGGCCATACATCGGGGGCCTTATCGATGAGGCCTACAAGGACAACGAAACTCGGGAATGGGTGATCGTAGTCAGCCCTAAGCTTCACACCTTGTTCGCAGCGGACCAATTCACGCAAATCGACTGGAATGTCCGTCGCGCGCTGGTCGGAAAGTCGCTAGCTCAATGGCTGCACGGCTTCTACGCCAGTCCTGCAAAGCCCTACCCGATGCGCATGGACACACTGCTAAGGCTTGCCGGTAGCGAGGACGAGAGTCCGAGCAGCGGGCGACAGACTCTGCGCAAGGCCCTTGACGCCTTGGCCGACGCGAGCGAGGCCCACCGTCAGCCGTTCAGCTACGACATTCGAGGCGACCCAGTACATGTCGATAAGAAGCCCAGCGACTCGCAACGCCGACACCTGGCCAAGAAGGCGGGTGGACAAAGGAAACGGTGCCTCTGATGCCGTTCTTGCGCCTACTCTAGATGCCGTTCCAGCACCTACGGTATGCGGTTCTTTCACCTACGCTCTGCCGTTCCGGCGCCTAGCGCTTGCCGTTCCAGCGCCTAAGTTGTCCACAAGCCGAATGCCTCACAAACTCAACAGCGGCGCGGAGTTGCGGCATTCGACTTGCAACGCCTAATCTGGTTTTAATCTTTATCTAATCATGCTGCGGCGAATTGCATCCCGAGCATGCGCACGGCTGCGCTGCCGTATATACGCCGGTTGCCTTTTGTCAGCACCATTGGATCGAACAGAAGGGGCATGGTCTACCGGTACGGCTTCGTTTCGGCAATTGACCACCCAACCTGGAACGTGACCCGCCGTAAGCGGCTGGGCATCTCACCTTGAGTTCCGTTGAAGCGCTTGGGAGTATCGTGTCCACCTAACGATTGAACTGACCCCCAGAAGTTGGACGGTTAAATGACTACGCCTGACCGAATCGAGCCCGATATTTGACGGGGCTCATGCCCCGCAATTTTAGCTTGATACGGTCATGGTTGTAGTACCGTATATAGTCCTTTATGCCGGCCTCCAGCTCGTCAAGATTGTCGAACTTGTTCAAGTGAAAGAACTCCGCCTTGAGCGTTCCGAAGAAGCTCTCCATGGCGGCATTGTCGTAGCAGTTGCCCTTGCGGGACATGCTTTGTGTAATCGAGCGGGCCTCAAGAAGGCGCCGGTACACCCCCATCTGGTATTGCCAGCCCTGGTCGGAATGTAAGATAACTTTGTCGCTCTGCTTGAGCCGACCAAACGCTTTCTTCAGCATCGTGCCTACCATGTCAAACAAAGGACGCCGGGCCATCTGGTACGCAATGATCTCGCCGTTATACAGGTCAAGCACGGGTGAAAGATAGAGCTTCTCTCCCCGAACGTTGAATTCGGTCACGTCTGTGACCCACTTCTGGTTAGGCAACTCCGCGTCAAACTGGCGTTCAAGAATATTTGGCGCGATCTTGCCAGCCTCGCCCTTGTAGGCGCGATATTTCTTGATCCGCACGCAGGACTTCAGTCGCAGATCAGCCATTAGACGCTGGATCGTCTTGTGGTTGACGGCGAAGCCCTCTTGCCGAATCGTAGCGGTGATTCGGCGGTAGCCGTATCGCCCTTTATGCCTGTCGAAGATAGCCTTGATCCGAGCCTTGAGGTCAGCATATTTGTCGACTATCTGCAGCGCCTTCTGTTGATAATAGAAAGTGCTGCGCGCCAAGCCTGCTAGCTTGAGCAGACCGGCAAGAGGATATCGGTGCCTTAGCTCGATCACGATCTGCGCTTTTTGCGCTGCGCTTGCTGCGCGGTCGTTTGAACCAAGGCATTGAGCTTTTTTAGATAGGCGTTCTCCATGCGGAGGTTGTCCAGTTCCTTCATCAATTCGTCGCGAGTGGGTCTAACGTCGCCCTTTGATGATCTCGGAGATTCTGTGGTCTGATGCTTTGTCATCTTCTTGCGGCGTGAGGAAGCGTGCGGAGTCAAGGCCTCCAGTCCGCCTTGATCGTAGTTGCGCTCCCACGTGGCGATAATATTGAAGTTGCGAATATCAAACAGCGCGGCGGCTTGCCGATAGGAGAGGCCCTCGTCACGCATGCGTCGCAACACCGACAGCTTGAATTTTAAGCTATAGGTAGCCCGCGCCTTTTGCCTCACGCCTGCAGCACCATGCGAACGATAACCCGCCACCCATTTGCGTAGCGACGTAACATCCACGTCATGACGGCGAGCAACGACTTTAAGCCCCGCCGTTCCCGAACAATAATCCTTGACGACCGCGAGCTTCGTCTCTTCCGAATACTTGCCCACAAGACCCCTTGCAGAAGTGTCCAACTTCTGGGGGTCAGTTCACGAATAAGCGGACACGTGAACACTATCGAAGAACAAGCGCTGCCGGCACGTCGGCGTCGTCGGCGCTACAGCGAGGAATTCAAGGCGCGGGTTGTTGCCGCTTGCCAGGTAACCGGCGTATCAGTCGCAGCAGTCGCGCTGGAACATCGGCTTAACGCGAATCTGTTGCGCCGCTGGCTTGATCAGGCAGAAGGGAGACTTCCAAAGCGGTTGCCGAGGCGTCCGGCCGATGTTGAATCAGCGCCACTGCCAGCGTTCGTCCCCGTTGCTATCGAAGCGAAGGATGCGCACTCGACTGCGATCCGTGTCGAAGTGCGTCGGGGAGATCAGTCGATAACGGTAAGCTGGCCGGTCTCCGAAGCCGCGCAGTGCGCGGTGTGGCTGCGCGAGTGGCTGCGGTGATCCGCGTCGATGAGATCTGGCTGGCCGTCGATCCGCTGGACATGCGAGCCGGCTTCGACACGGCGCTGGCGCGCGTCGTGAATGTGTTCGGCGCCGCACATCCGCACCACGCCTATCTCTTTACCAACCGCCGCGCCAACCGCCTGAAGGTTCTCGTCCACGACGGCATCGGCATCTGGCTGGCAGCGCGGCGGCTGAATCAGGGGCAGTTCGTCTGGCCGCACGTTGGCAGCGAACCGAAGCAGCACGCACTCACGCATGAACAGCTAGCCGGTCTGGTGTTGGGACTACCGTGGCAGCGCATCGGTCAGGACGGCGTCATACGCATCATCTGACGCACCGACGGGACGTAAACAGTTCTGCTTTCCAGGGGTACGCCGTTCTGGCAGACTGGTCCGCATGAACCCGCCTACCGACCTTGATGCGCTCAGCCCGGAGCAGTTGCGTGCTCTTGCGGCCCAATTGATCGCCGAGGTCAACGCGAAGGATGCGGAGGTTGCCGCGAAGCGGCGAGAAGTGGGTGACCTGCAACGGGAACTGCATTACCGGCAAAGCCGGATCGACCAACTGACGCATGAGGTCTCCGTCCTCCGGCGTCAGCAGTTTGGCCGGCGCAGCGAGCAGTTCAACAACGAACAGATGAGTCTGCTTGACGAGGCGATTGACGCCGACCTGGCCGCCATCGAGATAGAACTCGAGCAACTCGAGCCCACACGGAAGCGGCAACTCGAGCAGCCGAAACGCGCCCCATTGCCGCAACAACTGCCGCGTATCGACATCCACCACGAACCGGACAGCACGCTCTGCCAGTGCGGCTGCGAGCGCGTGCGTATCGGCGAAGACATCAGCGAGAAGCTGGACTACGCACCGGGCGTCTTCTCGGTGCAGCGGCACATTCGAGGTAAATGGGTGTGTCGCAACTGCGAGACGCTTATTCAGGCACCGGTGCCGGCGCACGTCATCGACAAGGGCATCCCGACCACCGGACTTCTCGCTTCGGTACTGGTCAGCAAATTTGCAGATCACTTGCCGCTGTATCGTCAGGAGCAGATCTATGCGCGCGCGGGACTGGCAATACCGAGGTCCACGTTAGGCGCCTGGGTGGGCACGTGTGGCGCGCAGTTGCAGCCATTGGTCGACGCCCTTCATCAAGAGATCCTGCAGCAAGGTGTCTTGCACGCGGACGAAACCCCCGTGCAAATGCTCAGTCCCGGCAAGGGAAAGACACATCGGGCTTATTTGTGGGCGTATACGCCAACGCAATTCAGCAACCTGCGTGCGGTAGTCTACGACTTCGCCAACAGTCGAGCCGGGGAGCATGCCCGCACGTTCCTGGACGGCTGGCACGGCAAGCTGGTGTGTGACGACTACGGCGGCTATAAGGCCTCATTCCTCCAGGGCATCACCGAAATCGGCTGCGCAGCGCACGCGAGGCGCAAGTTCTTCGAACTGCATGCCAATCACAGCAGTCAGCTCGCTGAGCAGGCGCTGCCGTTCTTCACCGAGCTCTACAACATCGAACGCGATGCCGCGGCGCTTGATATCGAAGCGCGACACCGGCTTCGGCAGAGCCGCGCCAAGCCGGTGTGCGACGCCCTTTATGAATGGATGGTGGCGCAACGCAAGCTGGTATCGGCAGGTTCGGCGATCGCGAAAGCGCTGGACTATAGCCTCAAACGCTGGGAGGCGCTCACGCGCTATCTCGATGACGGGCACGTGCCCATAGACAACAATTGGGTCGAAAACCAGATCCGTCCATGGGCCATCGGCAGGTCCAACTGGTTGTTCGCCGGGTCGCTGCGCGCTGGCCAACGTGCGGCCGCAATCATGAGCCTGATACGCTCCGCTCAACTCAACGGGCTCGACCCGCACGCCTATCTGAGGGACATCCTCGCGCGACTGCCAACCCACCGGGCAAGCGACATCGCCGCATTGCTGCCACATAACTGGCAGCCTCTTACAGCTGCCGCCTAACTCACCATTCGTCAACGCGGGTTCGCCGGTCGCTTACGACCCGCCGGCGCGTGACCATACCAATCAGCGACAACAAATCCGTCGTTGTACGTCGGTTGGCTCATAGCTTGAACTCTGTGATTCTGTACTTCGGCTGACTTACGATGGACCGCTCAGCAGCCGAGATAACGGCTGACCTTTCCATCGGACACCCCAGCGTGCTCGGGTACCGCGCCATAGCCTGGGGACAGGGCAGGCAGGACAGGCGTTATGTCAATGCGAAGAGCTAAAGGGTGAAAACGGCGGTCGCCATACCGGCTCACCGATCGTCGGGCTCTATGAAAACCGTGAACCGAGTTCCGGGTCCTTGTCGAAAGGCGGATCGTTCTTGACCCAACGCCATGCGCCGTATTCCACCGGGCCCGGACGGCGCTGGCGAAACTCCTGTTGGTCTTGCCAAGACGGCCGGTGGAACTGTGCAAGCCAGAGTGCGAAACAGACACCACGTTTTTCATCGCGATTGGTCATGAAATGTCGGTACAGGGCCGACAACGCGAACGGGAGAAACTGGTTCTGATTGAGCCGGCAAAAGCCATAGAGCTGCTCCGCGTCGTTGGCGAGCGCTTGGTCATCAGCGTCGTTAAAACTGTTTGCACGCTGCAGCTCGTTTAACGCAGGTACCCCGCTTGGCATCGTCAGCGTAACGAACGATGACGGCGCGAACAGCTGAAAATGGTTCAGTCCAGCGGTGATCATGTTCATGCAGATCTTGTTGAAGGAACTGCCCGTTACATCCGCGCGCATCATCAAGTGGGCACGTAAATCCGATGGCATGCGCAGGTTGACTGCAACCGCGCTGGGAGCCTTGCCTGCCTGCCCCATGTTTTGGACGAACTCGTCGTATCGTTGTGGGCAATATCCTCTGATCCACTGCTTGGCCTGCTCTACGTCGATCAGGCTTGCGTCGTCAACGTATGTGAACTTCATGGCGCCGCTGTCCCACTGCAGCCTGTTCCAGAACGCCAGAAAGTAGGGGCCGTCAGGCAGAACCTGATACAGGCCCTGCGCCATGTACCGATGAACGACGGTCCTGTCGACAAGTTCGCTCACCACCTTCGTATCGGTGTGGAAGTGATGCGCCGTGTCCGTATTGATGCTGATCCCGTCGATGACTTTCCGGATCGGAGCGAACTCGTGGTTCATATGTGCAATCTCCCAATTGATGCGATCGTGAAGGCTGGCCAGCCCGGGCAGCCGGCAGGATACCGGCTGCGGCCCTCTGCACCAAACCTCTAGTCATCCTTCTTCAGATCATCGAGCAGGGCTGCTGCTGCACCCACCGCTGAGCCAACAGCGACGCCGACCGCCGTGATGGCACCCGCCGCTCCAAATACCGGCAGTGCGGTCACTACAAGCACACCCGTTGCGGCGCCCTTGGCCAGGTTTTCAAGCGTACCCAGAAAACTCATGTCACTTCTCCTTGCGTTGTCATCAGGCGGAAGCCTGCTTAGATGTGGCGCATTGCTACGCGCTGGTTGTAGCCCATACCGGCACTTAGATGGCGCAGATCGCGCTCGAGGTTGCGCAGACCGCGCCGGTCCGAGCCGGTGGTCGGAGCAATCACGAAGTCGCCCGTGCCGCGATGACGGATACGGAGATGGCGTTTGGTGCGTGTCACCTCGAACTGCTGATAACGCGCCAGCAGCTTGCGCAGATCCTTGTCAGGTACCGAGACCATCATTCCCTCACCGTTGATTGGCGTGGATGAATTCTGGATCCTCGGTGTAAAAAAAGCAACATGTTTTTTTTATAAAAAAACCTATATGACTTTTTTAGAAATTGAGCCCGTTCTTTTTGGTACGTTCTATATATGTGATAATCCAGAGGATTTTTAGCAGGGCGGAAACGGCGCAATGAGCGGGACAAGGGCGTGGCGAACGAGCCGTTTCCGCCCTGCTAAAAATTCTTTGAGCTAAGCCGCTCCGCTGCCGGTGGCTATGGGAATTGAATCGGGTGCCGCAGCGGTTGTGACCGCCGGATGCGGGAAGGAAAGCGAGGGCTGGAAAGGATCTGGGGCCACGGTATGGCAGCCGCGCCCGGCCATGACGAAGAGCAGCCGACTTCGATCGCGTGAGCAAGGCCTGCTCAGAGCGCATTGGACGTATGTGCCACGCGGACGCGCAGGATGTGCCGGGTTCGGTGCCGGGGAAGACATGCGTTCGTGCCTCATTGCTGGCATGGTGGTGCCCGCGCCGGCGCGCCAGGCAGGAGGTATTCGACGCAGACCATGTGACCGTGTTTGCAGACGGGACAGTCGCGCAGTGACCGGCCAGTCAGGTGCGCATAGTGGTCGCGGTAGTCAGGCCTGGATGTCTCAGGGGTTTCGTTGGACGGGGCACCAAGCAGTCGGCGACATGCGGTGAGGCTGGATTCGCGAAGCCGGTTGCTGAGTAGTCCGTAGTGGCGGATCCGTTGTAGTCCGTGCGGCAACACGTGCAGCAGGAAGCGGCGCAGGAACTCGTGGGAGTCGAGACTCATCACGCGTGGTCTGCCAGGATGGCGATAGTCCTTCCAGCGAAACGTGACGTGCCGATCGGTCTGACTGATGAGGCGGTTGTTGGAGATTGCGACGCGGTGGGTGTAGCGGCCGAGATAGTTGAGCACCTGTTGGGGGCCACCGAATGGCTCCTTGGCATAGACGACCCACTCGGTTCGACGCAGACCGGACAGATAGCGGGCAAATTGGCCCGGCTCAGACAGGTGAGCGAGTGACGGGAAGAAGCGGAGTGCCCCGGTATCGAAGGCCTGCTGCAACCGCTCGAGAAACAGCCGGCGGAACAGGCGCGAGAGAACCCGCACCGGCAGGAAGAAGCCGGGTCGGCAAGCCACCCAGCGCGTGCCGTCGGCAGCCAGGCCGCCGCCCGGGATGACACAGTGCAGATGCTGATGGTGGACCAGATTCTGCCCCCAGGTATGCAGCAGCGCGATGAAGCCGATCGTGGCGCCGAGGTGCCGTGGGTCTGCCGCGATCGTCTGCAGCGTTTCGGCGGTGGCCTGGAACAGGATGTCATACACGATTCGCTTGTTCTGGAATGCGATGGCCGCGATCTCCTGCGGAACGGTGAAGACCACGTGGAAGTACGGCACGGGCAGCAGATCCGCCTGACGGCGCTCGAGCCATTGCGCCCGGGCGAGCGACTGGCACTTCGGGCAGTGCCGGTTGCCACACGAGTTGTAGGCGATGCGCTGATGGCCGCAGGTGTCGCGCTGCTCGACGTGTCCGCCCAGGGCCGCCGTGCGGCACTGTTCAATGGCGCGCATGACGCGACGCTGCTCGCGGTCGAGCGAGTCGGCGTGCAGATGCCGGTATGCCGGGCCGTGGCGGCGCAGGACGTCCGCCAGCTCCAACGGGGCCTTCATGGCGGTTCAGAGGTGGTCAACCTGTGGTTCGGGTGAAGCCTGCGGTGACATTGACGGCAACCGGTCGAACGGGCTGGTCGTCGCGCAGATCGTGCTGGTCGCGACCTTCAGGTAGCGCGCCGTCGTGGCCAGGCTGCGATGGCCCATCAGCAACTGGATCAGGCGCACGTCCGCGCCGGATTCGAGCAGGTGCGTCGCAAACGCATGGCGCAAGGAGTGCGGCGTGATTGGTTTGGTGATACCGGCACGGCGACGTGCGTCATGGCACGCCTGTCGCACCACGTCGGCACCCACAGGTTGATCCGGGAAGCGGCCAGGAAACAGCCAGTACTGGGGCCGGCCGATACACCAGTAGCTGCGCAGAATATCCAGCAGCCGTGGCGAGAGCATCACGTAGCGGTCGGCGCGCCCCTTGCCCTGCTCGACACGCAACATCATGCGGTGGCTGTCGATATCGCCGACCTTCAGCCGGGTGGCTTCCGAAATGCGAAGGCCGGCGGCGTAGGCGGCGATCAGTACGGTCCGATGCTTGACGCTACGGATCGCTTCAAGGAACCGGGTGATCTCGTCCTGACTGAGGATCACCGGGAGTTTGCGCGGCGTCCGCGCTATCGGGAGTTCTTCGACCGCCCACTCGCGTTTGAGCGTGATGTGATACAGGAAGCGCAGCGCCGCAGTCGCCACCACCAGGGTGCTGGATGAGCGCCGCTGGACTTCGATCAGGTGCACCTGCCAGGCGCGCACCTCCTCCGGGCCCAGCAGTTCAGGGGAACACCCGAAGTGCCTGGCAAAGTTGTTCACCTGCTGGAGATACGCGCGTTGCGTATTGGCCGCGAGGTTGCGCACGCGCATATCCTCGATCATGCGTCGACGTAGGGGTGTCATGATGGACTCCGCTCTGAATGGTCATGACAGCAAACTGCACTGCCATCGTCCCACTCGAACGGATGCGCCCTACGGATGATCCCGGAGTCGAAGTCGCTGACCGACCGCCTCCTCCCGCGTCAGCGGGTTAGTTCAATGTCCTTTATCAAATATATATGGAAGGGGCATGCGGGAGCTTCTGACCGAGATTCCAGACGCTGAAGTGTTGCTTGCGCTTGAGCCCGAAGAGCTGGCTGCCAAGATCCTGTTCCTGTTGCGCAGACGACAGGAACGCCTGATTCATTTTGGCAATCTTCGGATGGGGCTGGAGATGGGTGCACGCGAATCGGCCTATCCTCGAAACAGACTCGTTGACGTCGACCTTGCCGTAGCCGAGGCATTTGCGTGGCTCGAAGCACAGGGGCTGGTTGTGCCGGCCGAAGGTACAAACGGGAGCAACGGATTCCGGCATCTGAGCCGACGTGCGCAGCGTTTCGAGAATCCGCAGGCCTTCGTTGACTACCAGACCGCCCGTCTGCTGCCCAAAGCGCTCCTGCATCCTGCGATCGCTAACGACGTGTGGCTGTCGTTCATGCGCGGCGCCTATCCAACGGCTGTATTCGAGGCAATGCGGCCCGTCGAGATTGCCGTTCGGGAGGCAGCCGGGTTGCCGCAATCGGAGATCGGCGTGCGAATGGTCCGGAAGGCGTTCCACATCACGACCGGGCCGTTGACCGACATGGATGCAGATGAAGGCGAGCGCGATGCGCTCTGCGCCCTGTTTGCCGGGGCGATCGGTTCGTACAAGAATCCGCACTCGCACCGCAACGTGGCGATCGACACCCCGCGCGAAGCGATTGAAATGATCATGCTTGCAAGCCATCTGCTTGGCATCGTCGACGCGCGGGCTGCAGCGAGGCAGGTTGCGCCATGAGTGAACTCGTCACGCTCAATGGCATCACAACGCCTGTACTCGTCACGGCGGCCGGCGAACGTGCCGGCATCCGCTTCCTCGAATTTTTTGCGTCGGCGATCCGCAACCCGCACACGCGCCGCGCATATGCGCGCGCGGCCGGCGACTTCCTGACCTGGTGCGCCAGTGCTGGCGTGACGTCGATCACGGCGGTGCAGCCGCTGCACGTGGCCACCTGGATCGAACGGCAGACGCAAACGCTGTCGGCGCCGACCGCCAGGCAGTACCTGGCCGCGATCCGCCACCTGTTCGACTGGCTCGTCACCGGCCAGATCGTGCCGCACAATCCGGCCGCGTCGGTACGGGGTCCATCCCACACCGCCAAGAAAGGAACGACGCCAGTGCTAGATGTGACCGAGGCGCGCCTGCTGCTCGACAGCGTCGACGTGAGCACGCCGATCGGGCTACGGGACCGCGCGCTGATCGCGTTGATGGTGTTTTCGTTCGCGCGGGTGGGCGCGGCGCTCGCGATGCGCGTGGAGGACGTGTACGTGCAGAACCGGCGCCTGTGGGTACGCCTGCGCGAAAAAGGCGGCAAGCGCCACGCGATGCCGTGTCACCACACGCTGGAGGCGTACCTGCATGCGTACCTCGACGGCACCGGCATCGCCGGCGATCCCAAGGGGCCGCTGTTCCGGACGGTCGCGCGCGGCACCGGGCGGCTCAGCACGAGGCCGCTGCCGCAGGCGAACGCCTACGCCATGGTGCGCCGGCGCGCGGCGGCTGCGGGCATCGCGACGGCGATCGGCAACCACACGTTCCGCGCGACCGGCATCACCGCCTACCTGAAAAACGGCGGCACGCTCGAGAACGCCGCGGCGATGGCCAATCACGCGTCGACGCGTACTACGCAGCTCTATGACCGGCACCGCGACGACGTCAGCCTGGACGAGGTGGAGCGGATCCGCTTATAGCAATTGGCTGTGCTTCTCTGCTCAGCTGACGGCGCGCCCTAGTCACGACGATTTGGAGTGGCGCAGTCCGAGAGGCGGGCGACTACGATGACGAGCATCAGCATGGCGAGTACAACGATAAACAGCGCGCCTCCGATAGGGTGATGGGGGATAGCTCAGATGGGAGACTACGGCGTTCGCAACGCCGAACTCGGGAGCTCGACACTCCTTCCTCCACGAGAGACACGGCTCATGACCATAAGCCCCGAATTGGCACAAGAACTGCGGCGGATGGCCCTGATCAAGGCCGACCAACGACGGCAGAAAGCCATCTGGCAGGAGCTGCGCGAGCTGCGGGCCAAGCTGCGCCCAATCGATCGCGCGTGGTCCGATACGCGGCTTGCCCTGAAACGATACGAGTGGGATTACAAGTACGTGGTCCCGAAACTTCAGGAGCGGGAGGCCCACCTTCTGGATGAGATACACCCGTTCCTTAAGCAAATTGACGCGCTGGAGAAGGAGGCCCGGCGGCTGGACCGGAAGATACGCAAAGCGCAGCAAGCTAGTGAGTGCACGCCGGCAGGTCCGGACGAATTGAGCACGCGTGCGGCAGCAAACACTTGAGCTTGTCTATTTCCTATTGGTGGTCACTGGCAACCCCGGAAACACGGCTTACAATCGATCCGTCAAGGTCTGCATAGGCGATGCATCAGCCACGCCCTGTTTATCGATAGCTCTTGCAGCGAGAATGCGAGGCACACCGGCTCCGAAAAACGGGTGCGCCGTGCCTCATCGAATCTACTTCTTCTTGGGCTTGCTTGGCGTCGCGCCCTTACGTTGCGCGAGATCCGACGCGGCGACCTCCTTCTCCCTCTTGGTCGATTTCGGATCGCGCAGTTGCTTGCCAGCGTCGGACGCGGCTTTCTTTCCTGTTGCCATGGTCACCTCATTTGTTAGTAGTGCCCTCATTAATTAGGGCAAAATCATCGCAGGAGCAACGATGGATTTATTCAAGGGAATCGTGGCTGCTTGGAACGGGGGACGAGCTTGGGGTGCTTTCATGCAAATGTGTCGACCGCTAGTCAAGAAGGCAGTGCTTTTCTGAACAGTTTTTGGTGGTCCTTTCTCACGTCACCGAAGTCGGCCACGATGTTAATATACCCGTCAATTTTTCAATGTTCTGATCGCGTCAATGAATCAACGCATTGGATACGCTCGCGTATCGACCGATGACCCGCATTTAGACCTGCAACGCGACGCACTCACGCGGGCCGGTTGCGGGGCGATTTACGAGGAACCCGCCAGTGTTAAGAATGCCGCCCGTCCAGAGCTTGAGCAGTGCTGGAAGGCGTTGCGGGCTGGAAATACGCTTGTAGTTTGGCGGCTGGATCGGCTCGGCCGCAGTATGTCCGAGCTGATGCAGATCATGGCTGACCTTGAGCAGCGTGGCGTCGGTTTTGAGAGTTTGGCGGAGAGGATTGAGACGAGCAGCGCAGCGGGCAAAATGGTCTTCCATGTGTTCGCGGCACTCGCGGAGTTTGAACGAGGCTTGCTTCGGGAGCGTACGCAGGCGGGACTGGCTGCAGCTCGGGCCCGTGGTCGCGCGGGTGGCCGCAAGCCTAAGTTAGATGATCAACAGGTGCGCGAGATCAAAGCTCTGTTAAGCGATCCTGACATTCAGGTGGCTGAAGTCGCTCGCCGCTATGGCGTATCCCGCACAACGATTTACAAGCGTTGTGGCGTGGTGCAACCACGCCATCAATAGCCAGTGGATGCTACGAATGCTTGGATGCCCGCCTTCTATGAGGGATTCAGCTTTCGTCGTGCCAAGCCGGTGAGGCACTGACGCTGTATTTGCCGATGGATCAAGTTTGACGGGACATTTGGAGAGGCTCGGACTACAGCCTTGTTGAAACGTAGCCATAGGTGGCGTGGCCGCTCATTGCAAGCGCGGTGAACTGATGCCCGCAAGCTGGAACACACCCCTCCGCAATTTAGTTTTTAGTCAGCACGTATGAATTTCAAAGAGAACGAGACCGAAGATAAGCTCCGAGGCGGGTACTACACCCCGCCCGCAATTGCCCGATTCCTATCGCGGTGGGTGCTCTGCGCCGAGCCGCAAAGCCTTCTCGAGCCGAGTTGCGGAGACGGAGCGTTCATCCGTGCTCTCGACGGTTTAGCCATCTCAAGCCTCACCGTTACCGGAGTTGAGAGGCTTGGGGGCGAAGCTGCGAAGGCACGAAAGGCAGCAACAAATCTGGGCGTACGGACAGCGCGGGTCGTGAAGGCAGACTTTCTCCGATGGGCCCAAGAGACGCTCGACGCCGGGACATCTTTCGACGCGGTCACCGGCAATCCACCGTACATCCGCTACCAGTACTTAGACGAAGAGGATCAGCAGCTCTCCGAGCAGTTGTTCGACCGCTTTTCGCTGGCATTCACGAAACACACCAACGCCTGGGTGCCATTCGTGATTGCTTGCATGGCGCTGCTTTCACCCGGCGGGCGTCTGGCAATGGTTATCCCATCTGAGCTGATGCACGTACTGCACGCAGGTTCGCTACGGAAGTTTCTGCTCCAGCACTCGAAGCGAGTGCTGATGGTAGATCCGAATGAGCTGCTTTTCGAAGCGACGCTGCAGGGGACCGTGCTCCTAATGGTGGAGAAGAAAGGCAACCCAGCGGAGGCCTCAGAGGGCGTAGCCATTCACGCGGCCCCCGACAACTCGTTCTTGAACGGAGATCCAGAGCGGCTGTTCCAAGATGCGAAGTACGTCAGCGGTGATGTTTTGAACGGTAAGTGGATGAAGGTCCTCCTCGATCCTACTGAGCTTGCTGTGTTTGAGAAGGCCAAGGGTCTTCCGTCCGTAAAGCAGTTCCGAGACGTTGCAAAGGTCGACGTCGGCATCGTCACCGGCGCCAATAAATTTTTCTTGGTCGACGACAGCACTGTCGCTAAGTTCGGCCTCGAGAAATTCGTGAGGCCGATGTTCGGTCGCAGCGAACACTGCCCGGGTGTGGTCTACGATCAGGCTCTTCACGAAGCCAACCGCCAGCGTGGACTACCAACCAATTTCTTCTGCATCGAGAAGGATGCGAATCTCTCTCGACTACCGAAGCGGGTCCTAGAGTACATCGAACTCGGGGAGTCGCAGAAGCTACACACCCGGTATAAGTGTCGCATTCGCTCCCCGTGGTTCAGCGTTCCGTCGGTCTACTCCACCCCAATCGGGTTGCTTAAAAGATCTCACAACTTTCCTCGCCTGATTTTCAACCAATTGGGCGCGTACACGACGGACACGGCGTACCGAATTACGCCCTTATCAAGCGCCCTCAATGCAGAGAAATTGGTCTACTGCTTCATCAACAGCCTTACGGCTCTGACCGCGGAACTGGAGGGAAGACACTACGGCGGTGGAGTTTTGGAGCTTGTCCCCAGCGAGATCGAAAAGCTGCTGGTGCCACTTCCGGCGCTTCGTCCCCGCCTAGCACAGCTTGATAGAGCTGTTCGGGCCGGCACCTGTCCGCTGCAATTGCTGAAATTGCAGGACGACAAGGTTCTCACGGCCGCTGGGCTCAGCGAAGAAGAGGGCGAACTCCTTCGTCAAGCTCTTATACGCATTCGGAGTCGACGTCAGCGCCTCCTCGGTGAAGCCGCGACGGAGGATAGCGAGTGACTGTACTTACACCGCTTCTAGACCTCGTGGCGCGCTTCGCGGCCGATGAGGCAAGGTTGATTGTCTCGGCCTCAGCCTACCAGGAGACAGAGGTCCGGGTCGAGTATATCGACCCATTGCTTGAACTTTTGGGCTGGGACATGGCCAACGCCCAGGGGCTTCCGAACAACTTGAAAGACATCTTGCGCGAAGAGTCGCAAGAAGGTGATGGCGGGCGACCTGACTACACCTTCCGTATCGCCTCATCCAAGAAGTTCTTCGTCGAGGCAAAAAAGCCGTCTGTCGACATCACGAGCAACAAGGCGGCAGCATTCCAGGTGCGGAGCTACGGGCATACGGTCGGCTTGCCGGTGTCAATTCTCACGAACTTTCGCACCCTGCGTATCTACGACACGCGACTTGAGCCTAAGTCGGGGGATGACGCCGACGTCGGGCTTTTGGACAGCATCCACTACTCGGATCTGCCCACTCGGTTCTCTGACCTTTGCGCACGCTTTGGTCGAGACAATGTTGCGCGCGGTTCAATTGACGACTTTTACGGGAGTACGACTGCAGGCACCTTGGCAGTCAGTGAGAAGTTCTTGGCGCGCATCAATGGTTGGCGTGTACGGCTCGCAAACGAGCTCCACGGGCGATACCCCCAGCTCTCCATTGAGGAACTGAGTGACCTTGCGCAAAATGTGGTGAACCGCATTATCTTCTTGCGCATGTGCGAAGACCGAGGCATTGAGGCCCGCGAAACGCTTCGCAAAGTCGCTGGGCAGCGAAGCAGCATTGAGCTGCGGACGTTGTTTAAGAAGCTCGATGACCGTTACAACACTGGGCTGTTCGACGTCGCAGAAGACCGCTTCCAAGACCAATACGAATTAAATGCAGTCCTGTTCCACGAGTTTGTGGAGGAGGTTTACTCGCCCACATCCCCATACAGTTTTGCTGTGTTGGATGCAGATTTTTTGGGGCAGGTCTACGAGCACTTTCTCGCGAAACGCCTCGAATTGTTGAGCGGCGGGGTCATCGGCCTAGTCCAGAAACCTGCGTACGAAGATCGAGAAATCGTGACTACGCCGCAGCCGCTGGTGGAGGAGGTGATTCAACGTGCTGTGGACGCCCGGTTCAGCGTAGTACCGGTGACTACTTTCGAGAAGCTATGCGAGGTTCGAGTCCTCGATGTTGCAATCGGTTCGGGCCGGTTCTTAGTCCACGCACTTGATAAGCTGGTGAATACGGCTATTAGCATCCTCAAGAGTAACCCTAGGGATCCGCGCGTCTACAAGGTATCTGGCAACGAAGTTCGGTTGCGCTTCGAAGCCAAGCGACAGCTGCTTGAGAAGTGCCTTTTCGGAATCGACGTGGACTTCAACGCTGTTGAGGTCGCACGTTTCAGCCTTATCGTGAAGCTCTTGGAAGAGGAAACTGCCGATACGCTACCAGTTGCTAAGAGGATTCTCCCGGACCTGAACGGGAATGTCGTGTGGGGCAACACGGTCGTCGGTACGGATTTTCACGCGCCACAGGAAGTTGTGGACAAAACCATCCCCATCGACTGGGAGGCGGCGGGTCTACCTGCGAGGTTTGACGTTGTCATCGGAAACCCGCCCTACGTGACCACAGACGACATGCGAAAGGCAAACCGGAGTGAGTTCGATTACTACAAGAAAAATTACAGCAGCAGCCACAAGCAGTTTGACAAGTACTTCGTCTTCATCGAGCGCGCGCTGCGTGCACTGGCGCCCGGGGGCGCGGTCGGATTACTGGTACCGAACAAATGGCTGACCATCGAGTCGGCCGCCAAGCTTCGGAAACTGTTGGCGGATCAGACCGCTATTCGCGAAGTGTTGAACTTCGGGAATGAGTCTCTCTTCGCCGGCAAGTCTGCTTACGTGTGTATTTTAGTGCTGCAGCGGGGTGCCACCGACTTCCGCTACCGCGACATCCATAAGCAAGCCGAGTTTGAAGTGGACCCTGCTGGGAAGGGCTACATCCAACCTGCGGTCGTTTTGACTGGTTTCGGTGAGGATGCGTGGGTGCTTCCGGGAACATCCGAAGAGCAGGCGGTGCTCACGATGCTGCACGCGAACAGCCGAAAGCTGAGTGACCTCGTTGATATCAAGAATGGCGTTCAGACGAGCAAGAACAGCGTGTTCGTCATTTCAAACTATACCGACACCGGCACAACTGTTGTCTTCAACAAAGAGGGCTTGAAATGGGAGGTGGAGAAAACTCTGACTAGGCCGTACGTTGACGACTCGGGGCAGGTCAAGTCATTCTGTGAACTAGCCGCCGATGCTCTGGTTATCTTCCCTTACCGGGCCGGCGCGAACGGAGCCCCGCAGGTTCTCAGCCCAAAGGCGCTGCGCGACAGCTATCCGCTTGGGTGGGCTTACCTTTCACACTATCGAGTTGCTCTGGAGGAACGAGACGTCTCCCCGCCACCGCCAAGTGGGGTTTTCTATGCCTTCGGTCGACACCAAGCGCTGGAGACCGTCTTTACCCATCCGAAGATTATCTACTCGGTGAACCAGACTGGAAATAAGTACGCTTTCGATACAGTGGGGGTGGCCGTGGCTTCAGGTGGAACGGCCGGCGAAGTGATGGTTCTAAACCCAAGGGATGGCTACTCCCTTGAGTTCATCATGGGCCTGCTAAACCAGCGCGCCATTGAGTACTTCGTTCGTAAGCGCGGTAGTCCTTTCAGGGGCGGGTATTACAGCCGCGGAAGTGCAGTACTGGCAGACGTTCCTGTGCCGGCGCTCGATCTGGCCGGCAACCCGGCGGATGTAGGAACCCATGCGGCGATTGTGCAGAACGTCAGAGAAATTATGGACCTAAAGTCAAAGCTTGTTGTCGCGACGGGACGCATGGTGATTCAATTGCAACGCCGACTGCAGATGGCCGAGATCGCGCTCGAACAGCGATTTGCGGCTTTATGGGGCTTTACAGGCCAGCTCGAGCTGATTCGCCTGCCTGGTGAATAGAGTGACCTGCAGTTTCGCATTACACGGAGCGGAATGCGTCCGGGATTTGACTCCCGCACACCGCTGTTTCGTGTTTACAACAGTCGCTTCGCTAGATCCTCGGCTCGCGGATGGTAGTAACGCATTAGCATGCGCGGGTCTTTGTGGCCCGTTATCTTTGTCAGCTCATGCATTGGGAAAATTGATGCCAAGCGTGAGGTTGCCTCGTGTCGCAGATCGTGAAAGCGAAGGTCCGTCAGGAATTTGCCATCCGGTCTTTGCTTGATAGACTTGGACTCATCGACGTAAAGCTTGCGTGCGCGCGCTACTGCGCGCTCGAAAGCTGTCGTGACCGCGTCGCTGCGGATCTGGAACACGCGGCCGGCGTCATCTTCGTCACCTTCTATTGCGTCATCCTTGGCGTGATCCCGCGCGTCTTTCAGCGCCCGAAGCACAGCAACGGCGCGCGAAGATAGTGGCACGTCGCGGGCGTCTCCGTTTTTCGTCGACGGCAGGTGCGCGATGCGGCGATTTAGGTCCACGTTCACCCACAATAGGGACACGATTTCACCCCGGCGCATCGCGGTTTCCACGGCCAGCCAGATAATGGACGGCAGCAGCGCCGAGCCGCTCGCTTTGGCTACCCGTTCGAGCTCGCCGTCACCCGCGCCACGACGCGAGTCGGATTCTTCCCCACTTACCGTGCTGACCGACGTGGTATCGACAGCAATGCGCCGTGTGCGAGCGTTGTTAGGCTGCGGCTTGCGGATCAGTTCGATTGGATTCGACAGACTGTCCATGCCCCATTCTTTGCGGGCTATGCTGAATACATGGGACAGCACCGCCAAGCGACGCAGGACCGTCGCGGGCTTATAGTCCTTCAGCCATTCATCCCGAAGCTTCGCTACGTCTGCGCTGCGAATCGTTGCTAGTGGCCGCTTCGCAAGGTCGACTGCCTTGCACGTCTTCAGAACGGACAATTCCTGTGCGGCCCCCTTCTTTGGAAGCGAGATTTCTACTTCGTAGCGTTTCAGCGCCTCATAGAGTGTCGTTGCTTCGGCCTCACTGCGGCTGACCCATACGCCGCGCGACATTTCCGATTCG
The DNA here is from genome assembly GCF_021390595.1 of Paraburkholderia sp. HP33-1. NCBI lineage: Bacteria > Pseudomonadati > Pseudomonadota > Betaproteobacteria > Burkholderiales > Burkholderiaceae > Paraburkholderia > Paraburkholderia sp. HP33-1. The sequence continues at coordinate 179,904 of NZ_JAJEJR010000001.1, forward strand.
ATCATGCTGGCCCAAGCTTCCGCCTCGGCCTTTGTATTGAAAGTCTTGCTCTGCGGTGGGTAGCCGCGCCGGCGGACTTGGGCCTCCCACTGGTAGGGGCCACGCTTTCGTATGGTGGACATTTCTGGGTGTTCGCTCGAGCGGAGTGTGGCAAGATTGTGGCAAATAATCGAGACCAACGCTATAGAGCTTGATCTGTATAGCGAGGTTTTTACATTCGCAATGCGAAGGTCGGGAGTTCGATCCTCCTCCTCTCGATAAAATCAAAGGATTACAGGTGATTTGCCTGTAACCCTTTTCCGTTCTTGTGCGCTTTGTAACCGCTTTCCAACTATCCAAATCTACTTCCTTACCAGTAGTCGCAACGATCGTCAGACGGTTGCGATTCCATCGATCGGCCAAGATGATTGCTGCAAGTTTTCGGACGCAAAGGAAAACACCCCCTCTGCGCTTAGTGCCGGGCAACCATTGCACCAAACAGTTCGGTCACAATTGACGCCACAATTGCGAGACCTCTCTCATGCGCCATACATCGAATGAATGCCGAACGAAACCATGTTTCAGCACCATATTTCATCGAGATTGGTAGCCTTTGCGAGCTTACCCCGCAGAGCATAACGGGCCGATTGCATGTTCACTTCGCTATCTTCAAGTCGGGGGATTGGTCCGACCGTTGCTGCTGGGCCCTTAAAGTTGAGTTTGTATTTGCCGGTCTCGCCATAAGGCTCGATTGACGCAATTTCCGCGATATGCGTTATCGCTCCAACAGGGGCGACTCGGTAAGCAGCAATGTACTTGAGCTTGGGAATGTGTTTCGCATTGATGCGAATTGCGAACCAGCAGTTGTGGCCGACGAACTCCTGCTGAAATCCCTCCTCTCTCGCGGGTACGACGATCGTGTCGAAGATTTCCGCGGCGACTGAGTTATTCGCAACAGCCTGAACCTGTTCCTCCGGCGCGTCCCCAAGCTTCGGAGGGGTAAATGCATTGATACCAAGCATCGGCAGGATCAGGTACATGTCTTCGAGAAATGCTCGCGCCGTTGCTCTAGAAACTAGCGACATCGTCGGAGAAGTGGGGATGTTCTTGTTTAGCAGTATGGCCCGATCGAACTGCTTGGCGCGTGCAATAAGCTCATATTCGAGGTATTGAACTTCAGTTTTTCCGATCTTGTGGAGCCGGTCGAAGAAATAGACGCCCCAAACCCAACCCTCCTTGTTTGCGACGTGGTTTTTAAGACGTTCTCCCACGGGGTCGGCCTCGCCGATGTAGATCGTTTCTTCGGAGGCATTGCCGACGAGGATGTAAAGCCCGGCCTGATTAAAGCCAGGTTCGTGCTTCAATTGCCCGAACAGCTCCTTCGGAAACACAACGCCGGAACCTGACCAGTTCGACTTGTCAACGTGACGGATACCTTGCGGATCGCCGGCCGTTGCAAAGACCGTAATTGAAAACGGGATTGGCACTGGTTTCCTCCACACTTCCCAAGTGTATGAAAAATTTGTGCATCAGAATAAGTCAATTTAGGGTAGCGAGGCAATTGACCCACCGTCTTCCCCTGCGGAAGTGCTGGTCGTTTAATGAGGCAGAGTGCTTTTGATCACGCGGTAGCATTTTGCGATGCCTCGCTTAATCAGCCGGCTGAGCCTTGCGGCATGAGCTGAAGGAGGGCAGACCTACTGTCGGCTGTTACCGATGGACGGCAACTTGTCTATTTCAGCGAGGGGCGAAGCGGCCGCTAGACCTAGCTAACGGCCGCACGCTTCCCGTGCTTGTGGATGACCAGTTATTGGTCTGGAACGCGATTCCTTCGATGTCCCCGTCATGTCCGCGATCTTCGTAGAGCTATCGCTGATGTCATGCATGGTGCTGACGACCTAGCCGACGACCGCGCTTCCTTTCTGCGCAACCGACGACGCGTTCGCTGGAAGCGGGCTGCCCTGCTGCGCGTTGTCGCCGTTCTGCCTGACGATCGACGTCAGCGAGCTCCATGCTCGATGGTGTTTCCCGCAGCGACGCAGCCTGCCGCTCGGTGCGCTGGCTCAGCTCCAGGTTGCCCGCGGCAATCTCGAGCGACGCGCCGACGATGCTCATGCTGCTGTCACGTCCGCGCGTGGTGACCGCGGTGAGCCGTTGTTCATCGCGCGCATCGCGCTCAACAGCTTGCTGGTTCAGTCGTGGCCATGCGTGACTTCTTCGAGCGAACGCCGAGGCAATCGTCGGGTTGCGCGTCTTATCGGCCTCGGGGCCGCGAATGCGGCAGAGTTAGCACAAATTGCCTGATTCTGTGCAAATGTGCATGCGATGATCGAAGAAAACAGAAGCCTGCACAGCCTTTCGCGCATTTAAATGCATGACAGATGCGCTGGCTCTCCGTTTCGTTTTTGCATGCTCTCATTTGGCGCGGAAAACTCCAGCAAGCGCAACGGTAGTTTGACCGCGCACAATGTTTTTATTCATTCGCCCGGGGCGAGCAAGCTTGAGGTAGGCTTACGGAATCCCGCAATGCCCCCATTTTGCGTCCCGATGGATGCCCTTTGGCGCGCAGCCTCAGTAGTTCGATTTCTGCGTATGCGATCACCATCCGACCCCACCAACCGCGATCTCCATGCCGCGCTAAGCGACCTGGACGGCGCGCGCAACTGGATGGCCTCCATCTGCGGCCCACACGGCCTCCAGGTCAGTCACCCGGAGCGGCTCCGTTTTCACCAGTCAGGCACCGTACTACGTTCAATGGCGACGACTATCGGCTACGTCGAGTACGGCACCGACGTCACAGTCGCGGTGAGCGAGAACAGCCCGCTGAACTGCTACAGCGTAAGCCTACCGATGGTCGGCCAGCAAGAGCTAGCCGCGCACGGCAAGAAATGGTTCTCGGATCAGGATCGCGGTTTAATCGTCAGTCCGCAAGAATCCCAGGATCTCGCGATCACCGGCAATTGCCGCAAGCTCCACGTCGCAATTCCGCGCTCAGCCCTTCAACAAGTGCTGCAGACAATGCTGCAACGGGCAGTGGAAGCCCCACTCGTGTTCCAGCCCGACATGGATGCGACCGCCGGCGACCAGGCCTCGTGGTGGCGCATGGTCAAGTTCGTGGCCGGCGAGATCGAGCGCTCGGGGCCGTCGCTCGGGCAGCTCTACATGTCCAGCGAACTCGAACTGACCTTGCTCAAGGGGCTGCTGCTGTCACAGCCGCATAACTATTCGGAGCAGTTGGCCAACGCGTCGGCGCTAACACCGCCGCACTATCTGACCCGCGCGCGCCAATTCATTCAAGACAACGCGCGCGAGCCGATCACGCTCGAAGACATCGAGCGCGCGTCGGGTGTGTCGCGCTTCAAGCTGTTCGACGGATTCCGGCAATACTTCGGCTGTGCGCCGATCGCGTATCTGAAACGCTACCGGCTCGAGTCGGTGCGGCGCGATATTCTCGAAGACCGCTCGGTGCGCAATATCTCGTCGGTGGCGCTGGGTTGGGGGATGTCGCATCTCGGCCGTTTCTCGACCGAATACAAGGCATTGTTCGGCGAGTCGCCGTCCGAGACGCTGAAGCGCGCGGCGCGGCGATAGAACCGCGAAGGACGCCTTATAGAGCGTTGCTCTCGCCGAACTTCTCGTAAAACAGCCTGTAGTCCTGAATACCCTGCTCGGTAAGCCAGATCCTGATCGCCTCGACCATCGGCGGCGGTCCGCACACGTACATGTCGAAGCCGTTCGATTCGAGGAACGAGCGATCGAAATGCTCGGGAATCAGCCCGGTCTTGCCGTGCCATTCCGGGGCCGGATTCATCACAACCATCTCGACCGCGAATCCATCGATGCTCGCCTTGTAGCCGTTGATGCGCTCCGTCTCGCACAGATCGGCCGCATTCGTGACGCCGTAATACAGATGCACCGGATGCGCGACATTGCGTTTCACCGAGATGTCGTCGAGCATGCCGAGGAAGGCGGAGAGCCCCGTGCCGCCCGCGACCATCACGAGCGGACGCTCGACCTGGCGCAGATAGAACGCGCCGAGCGGCGCCTCGAACTCGACCGTGTCGCCGGCCTTGCAACGCTCGCGCAGATAGTTGCTCATCACGCCGTCGGGCAGCAGGCGGATCAGGAATTGCAGCTCGTTGCGCTCGTTCGGATGATTCGCGAACGAGTACGAACGCCAGTCTTCGGTGCCGGGCACCTTCACGCGCGCATACTGGCCCGGCAGAAAATCGAGCTGACGGGTATGCGCGCTCGCATCGACACGCAGGATCGCGGTCGTCGCCGACACCAGTTCGACGCCGACCACGCTGGCGGACACGGTGCTCGTGCCAGCGCCTTCGCACAGCGTCGAGTCGAAGTCGAAATAGAACGACGCATCCGACTTCACGCGTGTCTGGCAAGACAGGATCTTGCGCTGCGCGAGGTCTTCCTCGCTGAGCGTTTCCTCGTCGAAGTAATCGAGCGTGTAGTCGCCCGATTCGCAGCGGCCCTGGCAGGTGCCGCACACGCCTTCGCGGCAGTCGAGCGGAATGTTCACGCCATGGCGCAATGCCGCATCGAGCAGCAGCTCGTTCGGGCTTACATCGAAGAACGCGGTCTTGCCATCGGCAAAGCTCAACGCGACTTTGTGTTTCATCGTCGTGCTCCCGGCTCACAGATGGTAGAAATCCAGCACCGCGTTGATGTGGTCGTTCAGCAGCAGCACGTGCTTGCGCTTGATCTTCCAGCTATCGCCCGACGGTTGCAGGTCGTACACCGCGCGGCCGTAGAAGTAGTCGGTCGAGCCGTGGCGCGTGTAGAGCGTCGACCAGTTCACGTTCGCTTCGACGATCGCATCCTCGCGCTCGCTCAGACGCACGTTGCTGATCTGATGCATCGTGCGCGGCAGCGGAGTCGACGCGGCCGACTTGCCGGTGCGCAGACGGAACACGCGGTCTTCGAGACCGGCGCGATCCGAGTAGTAAATCAACGACATGCCCTGCTTCGGGTCGGTCGTATAGACGTGCTCCGAATCCCACTGCGGCACATGAAACACGCTCTGCGGATCGAACAGTTCGACGTATTCGTCCCATTGCTGCTTGTCGCACAGATCGGCCTTCAGATACAGAAACTGCTCGATGGAGTGTTGGAGTTGGCTCATGCCTGCTCTCCCTGCGATTCGATGGATTTGTCGAGACCCTTGAGGATCGTGTCGCGCCAGGTGCCGTGCTGGTTCACGTAAAGCCCTTCGTGGGTCAGTTCGACGCCGGTCAGATTCGGCGCGATGCCGAGCAGCGTGGCGTTCGCGGTCGTGCCGCTGACCCACTGGTGATGCCCGCGCGAGATATCGCTCCAGCGTTCGAGACGCGCCTGGAAACCGCGCTGCTGCTCGCGGAACTCGACGAGGTCGTCGGGCGTGCCCATGCCGGACACGTTGAAGAAGTCTTCGAATTGACGAATACGGTTCTCGCGATCCTTGGCCGACTCGCCCTTCACGCCGATGCACTGGCTGATGATCTCGGTCTTGTTCCACGCGACCGGGCGCACGATGCGCAGCTGCGAGCTGATCTGGTCCATGAAGAACAGGCTCGGATAGACGTTCAGGTTACGCAGACGGTGCATCATCCATTCGGCTTTGTGCTGACCATATGCTTCGACGAGGCGCGGCATCACGCTCTCGTAGCCGGGACGCACTTGCGGATTCGGCATGTCGCTGAACAGCACGCTGTGGCCGTTCCTGAACGCGAACCAGCCGTCGTCGGTTTCGCTGTCGCCCGCGCCGAGCTTGCTGTAGTCGAGCGTGCCGCCCGCGCTGTGACCGTTCCCGCCTGTCTTCGCGTTCGACTCGTGGCGATGCTGCACAGTCGCCACATAGTTGTAATGCACGGTGCTCACGTGATAGCCGTCGAGACCGTTTTCGTTCTGCAGCTTCCAGTTGCCATCGAACGTGTAGGTGGATTTGCCCGGCAGCACTTCGAGCTCGCCGGTCGGCGACTGGGCGACCATCATGTCGAAGAAGATGCGCGCGTCGCCAAGATAGTCTTCGAGCGTGTCGGTGCCGTCGACGTCGAGGCTCACGAACACGAAACCCTTGTAGCTCGCAATGCGCGCTTTCTTCAGGCCGCGCACCGACTTGTCGAAGTCGTCGCAGTATTCGCCCGGCGCTTTCACCTTCACGAGGCGGCCGTCGTTCTTGTAGCACCAGGCGTGGAACGGGCACGTAAAGGTCGACTGGTTGCCCTTGGTCATGCGCGTGAGCGTCGCGCCGCGGTGCTGGCACGCGTTGATCATCGCGTTCAGGTTGCCGGCGCTGTCGCGCGAGATGATCAGCGGCTGGCGGCCCGCGCGCATCGTCAGGAAATCGTTCTTGTTGGGAATTTCGCTTTCGTGGCACGCATAGATCCAGGCCTTCTCGAAGATGTACTCCATCTCGAGCAAGAACAGCTCGGGCTCCGTGAACATTTCGCGGGCAATCCGGTACACGCCTTCCGCCGGGCGGAAGTCCAGACAGCCGCTAACGAATTCGCGCCATTCGGAGGCGCTGCGCTTTTCGCTCATGATGTGTCTCTCCTTGTGTCCAATCGTTTGAACGCGACAGACTCGATTGAATACCCAAGGGGCGAGGCGAACTATCCAGCCAATTTGCATTCGCTATCCGAATAATTTGGCGGCGGCTGGAGAGCGTCGCAATCGGGCGCGGATGCCCGCTGGTGGGACTCGCCGACGGGAAAAAACCTGTTTATTCGAAGGATTGCCGGGCCGCCGGGTCTGCTACGCTACCGATTCGTAGGTCGTGTTTTGAGGGTAATCACCGAGGCGCGGCCGCTCCTTCACGCGCGTCCTTCAGCGCATGTCAGAACGAAATACGCATGGTGACGCGCCGACCGAATGCCGTAATTGCGATCAGCGTCGTGCTGGCTGGCGCGATTCTCGCGATCGCTGTTTTCCTGCTCGCACAGATGCACGACGACGCGTTGCGGCGCGCGCAGGACTCCGTCGCCAACATTTCCCTGCTGGTTGAGCGCGACGTGTCGCGCAATCTGGAGATCTACGACCTGTCGCTGCGCGCGGTGATCAACGGACTCAAGCAGCCGGGCGCGCTCGAGTTGCCGCCGCAGATCCGTCAGATGGTGCTGTTCGACGGCTCGATCAGCGCGAAGGACATGGGTTCGGTATTCGTGCTCGACGAAAACGGCAACGTGCGTTTCGATTCGCGCGCGTGGCCGCCGCGTGCGAATAATCATGCCGACCGCGATTACTTCAAGGTGCATCGCGATTCGCCCGGCGTCGGCCTCTACATCAGCCATCCGTTCAGCCCGAGCGGCACCGAGGAGGACCTGCGCATCGCGCTGAGCCGGCGCATCGCCCGGCCGGACGGTAGCTTCGGCGGCGTGGTAGTCGGCACGATGCGCCTCACCTATTTCCGTCGGCTGTTCGACGGCATGAAGCTCGGGCCGAGCGGCTCGATGGCGCTGATGCTGAGCGACGGCACCATGTTGATGCGTCGTCCTTACGATCCAAAAATAATCGGCATCAACCTGACGGGCACCGCCAACTACTCGCGCTTCACCACGCAGCAGAGCGGCGACTTCTTCGGCACTGCGGCGATCGATGGTGTCGAGCGCTGGTACGCGTTTCGTCATATCGATACCTATCCGCTGATTCTCGACGTCGCGCTCTCGACGCGCGACATCTACGTCGAATGGCGGCGGCGCGCCTGGATCATCGGCACGCTGATCGGCGCGCTCGATGTGACAATCGTCGCTCTCGCTTTCCTGTTCTCGTCCCAGTTGCGCCTGCGCCGCGCGGCCGAGGACGAGTTGCGCGAACTCGCGCGCACCGACGGGCTGACAGGCCTGAACAATCGCCGCGCGTTCGAGGAGCACGTGAACGACGAATGGCGCCGCGCGCAGCGCGACGACCGGCCGCTGTCGCTGCTTTTGATCGACGTCGACAACTTCAAAGGCTTCAACGATCTGTATGGCCATTCGGCCGGCGACGAGGCGCTGATCGGCGCCGCGCGCTGTATCGCGCAGAACGCGCGGCGGCCGGGCGACACGGCCGCGCGCTTCGGCGGCGAGGAGTTCGCGGTGCTGCTGCCCGACACCGACGCGGCGGGTGCGCAGCGGATCGCCGAGCAGATCCGCGCGGCGGTGCAGGCGCTGCAATGCCGCCACGTGGCGAGTGCGCATCACGTGCTGACGGTGAGCGTCGGCGCGGCGACCGCGCACGGCGCGCTGATCGCGACGAGCCGCGCGCTCATCGACGCCGCCGACCAGGCGCTTTACCGGGCGAAGGATGCCGGCCGCAATCGGGTGATGGTGTACGGCGCGACGGCGGACACGGACGCGTACACGTGCGTCGCGAATTGACGCGCTTCCCAGTCGCGCTTGTCGGCCCGCTTCTCAGCCCGCTTGCCAGCCCTTATTGCTCTCCGTAAACTCGCGCGTAACTTTGCCGGACCCACGCCGCAGTGCGTGATCGATACACACCACGCCGACCCTGAGGAGAATCCCGCGATGGCCGCATCCTATTTCCCCCGCTGGCGCCGCCAGCCTGCCGCCGCCGAGGGCGGCATCGTCGGCATCGACGAACGGCTCGGTTGGCCGCAAATGTTCGCGATGGGCGTCCAGCACGTCGTCGCGATGTTCGGTGCGACCGTGCTCGCGCCGTTGCTGATGGGCTTTGATCCGAACCTGTGCATCTTCATGTCGGGGATCGGCACGCTGCTGTTCTTCGTGCTCGTCGGCGGCCGCGTGCCGAGCTATCTCGGGTCGAGCTTCGCGTTCATCGGGCTCGTGATCGCGGTGACGGGCTACGGCGGACACGGCGCGAATCCGAACATTCCGGTCGCGCTGGGCGGCATCATCGCGTGCGGTGTCGCGTACGGGGTAATCGGACTGATCGTGTCGGCGGTCGGCACTGGCTGGATCGAGACGCTGATGCCGCCGGTCGTGACCGGTGCGATCGTCTGCGTGATCGGCCTGAACCTCGCGCCGATCGCCGTGCACGGCGTGAGCGGCAGCAACTTCGATTCGTGGATGGCGCTCGTGACGGTGCTGTGCGTCGGCGCGGTCGCGGTGTTCACGCGCGGCATGCTGCAGCGTCTGCTGATCCTGGTCGGCCTGCTGCTTGCCTACGTCATTTACGCGATCGTCACGAACGGCCTCGGCATGGGCAAGCCGATCGATTTCTCGATCGTCGCGAACGCCGCGTGGTTCGGCATGCCGCAGTTCATGTCGCCGGTGTTCGACCCGCACGCGATGACGCTGCTCGCGCCGGTCGCGGTGATTCTCGTCGCCGAAAACCTCGGTCACATCAAGGCCGTGAGCGCGATGACCGGCCAGAACCTCGACCGCTATATCGGCCGCGCGTTTATCGGCGATGCGCTCGCGACGATCGTGTCCGGCTTCGCGGGCGGCACCGGCGTGACGACGTACGCGGAGAACATCGGCGTGATGGCAGTGACGAAAATCTATTCGACGCTGGTGTTCGTGATCGCCGCGCTGATCGCCATCGTGCTCGGCTTCTCGCCGAAGTTCGGCGCGGTGATCCAGACCATTCCGGGCCCGGTACTGGGTGGTGTGTCGATCGTCGTGTTCGGGCTGATCGCGGTAACCGGCGCGCGCATCTGGGTCGTCAACAAGGTCGACTTCTCCGACAACCGCAATCTGATCGTGGCGGCCGTCACGCTCGTGCTCGGCGCCGGCGACTTCTCGTTGAAGCTCGGCAGCTTCGGGCTCGGCGGCATCGGCACCGCGACGTTCGGCGCGATCATCCTGTACACGCTGTTGAGCAGAAGGCCGAAGCAAGGGCCGGTGGCCTGAGCGTTGATCGGCACCGGCGTCTCACCCGCCGGTGCCGTTGTTGATGCGGCAGCGAACCCCTACCTGTTGCGCGCGGTCAGCGCCGTCTCCGACAGATCCACCTCGCGCATCAGCTTGTTCAACGTCTCGTCGTTGATCCGCTGGCTGTTGCGCAAATCGAGCAGCGCCTTGCGTTCGGCGCGCATCGCCGCGAGCTTCATGCGAAATTCGAGCGCATCGGCGCGGCGCGCCAGTTCGCGCGGCGCCTGGTCTTCGTTGAGCGTCGCGAGGCGGCGGCGGTATAGGTCCATCACGCGCGCCGTCACGTCAGTCGCATACGCCTGCGCCGATTCCTCGAGATCCGCGGACACGCTGTCGTGCAGATGATCGACCGCGCGAATCGCCGCCTGTGCGGCGAGCGTACGCGCGAGCGCTTCCTCGGCCGCATGCGGGTCCTTGCCGCGCCGCCAGCCGCGCAGCAACAGCGGCAACGCGGCCACCGCCACCAGCAGCGACAGCAGGATCACGCCCGACGCGATGAAGATCGCCAGATCGCGTCCCGGCAGCGGCGTACCGTTGGGCAGCAACTGCGGCAGCGACAACACGCCCGCGAGCGTCACCGCGCCGCGCACGCCCGCCACCGTCGTCACCGACACCATGCGCAATCCCGGCACCGCGTTGGCGACGCCGTGCTTCGCCGCGCCGCGGCTCGCGAACCAGCGCAGCAGCCACACCCACACGAAGCGCATCGCATACAGCGCGGCCGCGACCGCGACGATGTAACCGGTCAGCAGCGCGACCTGCGCGTCGCTGGTTTCGTGCGCGTCGAGTAGCGCGCGGCCGAGGATGTGCGGAAACTGCAGGCCCAGCATGATGAACACCATGCCGTTGAAGACGAACTCGATCATCGTCCACGTGCTCGTCGCCCGCACGCGCGAGGCGACCTGCCACGTATCCGCGATGCTCGCGTAGTTCATCATCATGCCGGCGGAGACCGCGGCGAGGATGCCCGACAGTTCGAACCGCTCAGCGGTCAGATAGGCGGCGAACGGAATCAACAGCGTCATGACGACACCGGGGGCGGGGTCGCCTTCCTGGGTGACATTGAGGAAACGCGCGGACACGAAGCTGAACACCGCGCTCACGGCCGCGCCGACCGCGAGGCCGCCCACCGCGATGATCACGAAGCTCACCGACGCTTCACGCAACGAGAACGTGCCGGTCAGCGCCGCGGCGATCGCGAACTTTAGCGCGACGAGGCCCGACGCGTCGTTCATCAGCGCCTCTCCTTCGAGGATATGCATCAGTTGTCCAGGAATCTTGCCCTTGCCGGCGATGCCCGATAGCGCGACCGCGTCGGTCGGCGACAGCACCGCGGCGAGTGCGAACGCGACCGGCAGCGAGATCTGCGGCACCAGCGCGTGGACGAAGTAGCCGACCACCAGCACCGTCATGAACACGAGACCGAGTGCGAGCATCAGGATCGCGCGGCGCGCCATGAAGAACTCGCGCTTCGGAATGCGCCAGCCATCCGCGAACAGCAGCGGTGGAATGAACAGCAGCATGAAGATTTCCGGATCGAACGCGACGTGCAATTCGAGGCGCGGCCACGCGAGCATCGCGCCGATCGCAATCTGCACGAGCGGCAGCGGCAACTTGAACGGCAACGTGCGGGTCAGCACGCCGGACGCCGCGACGGCGAGCAGCAGGATCAGGACGGTGAAGACAATTTCCATCGTGTGTTCCGGGCGGATGAAGGGGGTGTGCTGGGGAGGGGCCAGATGTCAAACGTCGAGTGTAGCCCGGCCCCGCGCGCTTGCCGCAAGCTTCGCGGCGAAGCTCACAACGAGCCGCGCACCGCAACGGTGCGCGGCGCGCCCACGGTCGGCGCATGAACCTTGTCGCCGGTGCAATCTTCCGGTGGAGTCACAGCGCAATGTGCGCCACCGTGCGCATAGACCTTGCTTAACCTGCAACGATGACGCACATTTTTAGAATCGGCATCGGTCGCGTTGCTCCCGCGTTCGGACCGGCCGATTCTTGCGTGAGAGGATTGCATGACGATTGCGCAACAGGACAGGGCGGCGAGCGTGCCGCACGGCTTCGAGGTCGAGGTGACCTCGGGCCTTCAACGCTATTCGGTGCAGCATGGCGAGCTGACGCTGACGAGCGTGTTTCAGCCGATTTTCAGCCTTTCGCACATGCGCGCGGTCGGCTACGAGGGCTTGCTGCGCGCGCACGACGCGCTCGATTGCGCGGTGTCGGCGCTCGACGTATTCGGTGAGGCCGCGCGGATCGGCGACGCGCTGCACATCGACCGGCTCGCACAGACGCTGCATCTGGAGAACTTCAAGGTGCTCGGTGCCGAGCGCGAGTGGCTGTTTCTGAACGTGCACCCGGGCGTGCTGACCGACCCGTATCTCTCGGCGGCGCTGCTCGCGAATCTGCGGCGGCTCGATCTGTCGCCGCGACGCGTCGTGCTCGAAGTGCTCGAGCAGCGCGCCGAAGATCTCGATCGGCTCGCCGACGCGGTGCGCGAGTTTCGCGAGCGCGGTTTCCTCATCGCGCTCGACGATTTCGGCGCGGGACATTCGAACATCGAGCGGATCTGGCAACTGAATCCCGACATCGTGAAGCTCGACCGCATCATGCTGTCGCACGCCGCGCATCGTGCCGACATGGCGACGATCCTGCCGGGGCTCGTGTCGCTGCTGCATGAGGCGGGCAAGCTCGTGCTGATCGAAGGCGTCGAAACCGAGCACGAAGCGCAGATGGCGCTCGCCTGCAATGCCGACTTCGTGCAGGGCTTTTTCTTCGGCCGGCCGAGTCCGGGTGTCGCCGATGCGATCCACGCGGCCGCCTGCATCGGCGAAGTCACCGAGCGCTATCGCGAGCAGGCCGAGGCGCGCGAGCGGCGCAGCGCGACTCGGCTCGCGCCCTATGTGCGCGCCTTCGAGCGCGCCGCGGAGCGCCTCGCCGCAGGCGAGCCGCTCGACGAGGTGTGCTGGAATTTCCTCGCGCTCGATCACGCGGCGCGCTGTTTTCTGCTCGACGCGAAAGGGCGCCAGGCGGGCCGCAACGTCGTGCTGCGCGCCGATCGCGCGGCGCGCGAAACGCGCTTTCTGCCACTCGCCGATGCGCAGGGCGCGAACTGGCTGCGTCGTCCGTACTTCAGCGTCGCGATCAATGCGCCGGAGCGCGTGCACGTGACGCGGCCGTATCTGTCGATCAACGAGGCGTTGCCGTGCGTGACGCTGTCGGTGGCGACGCGGGTCGGCAGCGAGATCTGCGTGCTGTGCGGCGATATCGACTGGGTCGAGCAGGAGCGCGACGCGCGCATCTGACATGATGTCGTTTTCAACGACACCGGGTTGCCCTCATGTCCGTGCTGCTCGAAGTGATTGCCACGACCGTCGCCGATGCGCGCGTTGCCGCGCAGGCCGGCGCTGACCGTCTCGAACTCGTGACCGCGATGGGTGAGGGCGGTCTGACGCCGAGTGTGGGGTTGATCGAGGCGGTGGTTTCTGCGGTTGGCGTCCCTGTGCGAGTGATCGTGCGGCCGCATAGCCGCTCGTTCGTCTACGACGCCGACGACCTTGCGGTGATGCTGCGCGACATCCGTGTCGTGAAGGCGGCTGGCGCGAACGGCATCGTGATCGGCATGCTCGATACTCAGGGCCGGATCGATCGCGAAGGCCTCGCGCGTGCGTGCGAGGCCGCCGATGGCCTCGCGATCACATTCCACCGCGCGTTCGACGAAGCGCGCGATCTGCGCGAAGCGCTCGACGTGCTGCTCGGTTTCGAGGCGGTGACGAATCTGCTGACGTCGGGGGGAAAGCCGTCGGTGCTGCACGCGCAAGCAATGATTAGCGAACTGGTGCGGCAAGCGTCAGGCTCGCATTGCACGGTGCTCGCGGGTGCCGGATTGACAGTCGATGCGGTTGCGGACTTCGTAAGCAGAACGCACGTCGAGGCCGTGCATTTCGGCTCCGGCGTGCGCGTGAACGGCAACGGACTCGCGCCGATCGATCCGGCGAAAGTCACGCAGGTGAGGGCGCTGCTCGACGCGACCCAACGGTGAGCAGCGCAACGAACTACTTCGCGACCACCACCGGAATGCCGCGCAACTGCCCGGCGCCCTTCATTTCCTCCAGCGACTTCTTCACCGCCGCACCCGTCGCCGCGTCGATGCCGAGACGCGCAGCAAGTTCACGCTCCCCGCGCTTCACTCCCGCCAGATTCGCAAGCTTCACGTGCCCATAACCGCGCACCCGCGCGGGCAGTTCGGCGAGTTTCGCGACGTCGTCGAGATGGCTCGCGTCGAGTTTCGCGAGCGCACGTTGCAGCGTGATTTCGTAATCGCTCGCGAGTTCGCGCTCCATCTTGCGCTCCAGCGTGCGGCCGAACGGATCGAGCGCCGTGCCGCGCAGGCCGCGCCATTTCGCGAGCAGGCCAAGTACGGGCCACATCCACTGACCATAGGTTTTCTTGGCAGGCACGGCGCCGGGCTTCGCGCGCGTGAGCGTCGGCGGCGCGAGGTTGAAGCGGATCGTGAAGTCCTTGCCGGCGACGCCCTCGAACTGCGCTTCGAGCGCTTCGCGGAACCCGGCATCCGTATGCAGACGCGCGACTTCGTACTCGTCCTTCACCGCGAGCAGCCGATAGAACGTCGTCGCGACCGCGCGCGCGACGCGCTCGCTCGTCGCGTCGACGGCGGTTTCCGCGCGGCGCGCCGTATCGACGAGCGCGCGATAGCGCTTCACATAAGCCGCGCCGCCATACGCGAGCAGACGTTCTTCGCGATGCGCGATCAGCTCGTCGAGCGTATCGACGCGCACGCCCGGCTTCTGCGTGTGACGTGCCTGCCATAGCGATTCGAGCGCGGCGGGATTGTTGGCGGCCATGCGGCCGATCGAGAAAGCGAGCTGGTTCATCTGCACTGCGACGTTGTTCAGTTCGATCGCGCGCATCATCGCGGCGAACGACACCGGCACGAGACCGAGTTGCCACGCGAAACCGAGCATCAGAATGTTCGCGCCGATCGTGTCACCGAGAAAGCGCGTCGCCAGGGCTTGCGCGTCGCACGTCGACATGCGCTCAACGCCAGCCGCATGACGCATCTTGTCGATCAGCGCGTCGGCATGCAGCGTCGCGTCCGGATTCTGCACGAAGCTCGCGTTCGGAATTGCATGCGTGTTGACGACGATGCGCGTGCGGCCATGCCGCACTGTCTGTAACGCGTCGGCGCTCGCGCCGACCACCATGTCGCAGGCGAGCAGCACGTCGGCCTGCTGCGTGTCGATGCGCACCTGGTTCAACCATTCGTCGCGGGCGGCAAAGCGGACGAACGACAGCACCGAGCCGCCCTTCTGTGCGAAGCCCATGAAGTCGAGCACCGACGCGCTCTTGCCTTCGAGATGCGCGGCCATGCTGATCAACGCGCCGACCGTCACGACGCCGGTACCGCCCACTCCAGTGACGAGGATGTCGTACGGCGCGGCATCGAGTTGCGTCGCGGGAAGCGGCAGTGCGTTGACGTGCGTGGCGAGCGCCTGCGGATCGAACGCGGCGCCCGCGGCTTTCTTCAGCGTGCCGCCTTCGACGGTGACGAAGCTCGGGCAGAAGCCATTCACGCACGAGTAGTCCTTGTTGCACGACGACTGATCGATGCGGCGCTTGCGACCGAGCGCGGTTTCGACCGGTTCCACCGACAGGCAGTTCGACTGCACGCCACAATCGCCGCAGCCTTCGCAGACTTCCTCGTTGATGAAGAGCCGTTTGTTCGGATCGGGATATTCGCCCTTCTTGCGACGCCGGCGTTTTTCGGCCGCGCAGGTCTGGTCGTAGATCAGCACGGTCACGCCGTCGGTATCGCGCAATTCGCGCTGCACGGTGTCCATTTCGCTGCGGTGGTGAAACGTCGTGCCGCGCGGAAACTGACTGTGATGGCCAGCGTATTTCTCGGGCTCGTCGCTGACCACGACGAAGCGCGACACGCCCTCGGCTTCGACCTGGCGCGCGATCTGCGGCACCGAGATGCTGCCGTCGACCGGCTGGCCGCCGGTCATCGCGACCGCGTCGTTATAGAGGATCTTGTACGTGATCGTCGCGTTCGCGGCGACCGCCTGGCGAATCGCGAGAATGCCGGAGTGAAAGTAGGTGCCGTCGCCGAGATTCTGGAACACGTGGCGCGTTTTCGTGAACATCGAATGCGCGGCCCAGTCGACGCCTTCGCCGCCCATCTGAATGAGCCCGGTCGTGTCGCGCTCCATCCAGGAAGCCATGAAATGACAGCCGATACCCGCCTGCGCGATCGAGCCGTCCGGTACTTTCGTCGACGTGTTGTGCGGACAGCCGGAGCAGAAGTACGGCGTGCGCTTCACGCTGTCCGCCGCGTTCGACAGGATCTGCGGCGCGACCAGATCGACGACGCGTTCGCGCCGATCGAGCGCGGGCTTGTGCCTGGCGAGCCAGTTCGCGAACACCGGCAGGATGCGCGACGGCCGCAATTCGCCGAGCGACGACAGCAGCAACGTGCCATCTTGGGCGTGCTTGCCGATCACGACCGGCCGCGTGCCCTGGGTGCGGTTGTACAGATAGTCCTTGATCTGTTGCTCGATGACGGGACCTTTCTCTTCGATCACGAGTACTTCGGACAGACCCGACACGAACGCGTCAATGCGGGTCATCTCCAACGGAAACGACAGTCCGACCTTGTAGATGCGCACGCCGGCCGCGTCGAGATCGGCGAGCGTCAGGTCGAGCCGGCGCAGCGCTTCCATCAGATCGAGATGCGCCTTGCCGCACGTGACGATGCCGACGTTCGCGTGCGGACTCGGCGCGATCCATTTATCGATGCTGTTCGTGCGCGCGAAGTGACGCACCGCGTCGAGCTTCGCGTGCAGACGCGCTTCGATCGTCAGGCTCGGCAGATCGGGCCAGCGGTTGTGCAGACCACCCGCCGGTGCTTCGAACTCCTGAGGGAGCGTCCATTCGGTTTGCAGCGCGTCGAGATCGACGCTCGAGCCCGATTCGACGGTCTCCGAAATGGCCTTGTAGCCGACCCACGCGCCCGAGAAGCGCGACAACGCCCAGCCGTACAGGCCGAATTCGAGCATGTCCGCGATGTTCGACGGATTCACCACCGGCATATGCCACGCGATCATCGTGAAGTCGCTTTGATGCGGCATGGACGACGACACGCAGCCGTGATCATCGCCCGCGACCACCAGCACGCCGCCGTGCGGCGATGAGCCATATGCGTTGCCGTGCTTCAGCGCATCGCCCGCGCGGTCGACGCCCGGGCCTTTGCCGTACCACATCGCGAATACGCCATCGACGGTGCGCTCCGGATCGGCTTCGACTCGCTGTGTGCCGAGCACGGCGGTGCCGCCGAGTTCTTCGTTGATCGCGGGCAGAAAGCGGATGTCGCTCGCGGCGAGCAGTTTGTTCGCCTTCCACAATTGCAGATCGACCATCCCGAGCGGCGAGCCGCGATAGCCGCTGATAAACCCGGCCGTGTTCATGCCGCGGGTTTTGTCGAGTTCGCGCTGCATCAACGCGAGGCGCACGAGCGCCTGGGTGCCGGTCAGAAAGATCCGGCCGTGCGTCGCGGTGAGATTGTCGGACAGCTTGTAGTCGGCGAGGGCGGGCGTGTCGTCGATGGGCTGGCGGGCGGTCATGGGCGAGTCTCCATTGTTCTGGTTTCGCGCGCGGTGGTGGGGGCACGGATGCGGCGCAGCGAAAGAGACTCTATTTTTTAGCGCTTGTGGGAGTGAATTATTTCTTCTTTAATCGGGCGTGCGTGAACGGGCGCGAAGAGTCGCGCGTTTTGACCGGCTTTTGAGCCGGATTTGCCACGCGGCGGCGCGCTTCGGGTATGCCCTGGGGAGTGAGGGGGCGCCGAATACGCCTTTGCCTATTGCGCCGTGTTTGCCGCGATGTCCGGTTTGAGCGGCGCGGCATCGAGCGGCACGATCTCGTCGAAGTGCGCGTAGTCGATATGGCTCACGCCGCCGCGCTCGCTCATGATGTCTACGAACCGGTGCTGCCAGACGATCTGGTCGCAGCTCCACATGTGGCGTGCCTGCATGGTTTGCGACGTTGATTCGTCGATGCCTTCGAGCGTGAGCAGCAGCGACATGTCGCTGCCCTTCAACGATTCGGCGTTTTCGCCGAACAGCGGACTCGCTTCGTCGATGATGTGCATCAGCGTCCAGCCGAGCTTGAACACCGGATGCTGGTCGCGCACCAGCGTGAGGTCGTAGAGCTTGCGCAGCGTATAGCCTTCGACCGAGGTCTCCAGACGCATGATGCGCAGCCGCGCGCGCGCCTCGGCGATTACGTTCTGACGTGCGTTGGCTGCGCGCACCATCAACGTCATGCGGCCGTCGATTGGCCGGATCACCGCGTAGCGCGCAAACATGATCTTCGCGTGCGGCCGCGAAAAGCGCGCGAAGATCAGCCCGGTCGCCAACGCGATGCTCGACATGCCGACGAAGATTTCGAGCGTGGCGATCCAGTGCGCGTAGACGGTTTGCGGATGCATGTCGCCGTAGCCGACGGTCGCGAGCGTTTCGACGCTGAAGAAGAACGCGCCGCCGAAGCCCTTGGGAAACTGATTCGCGATCGACGCGTCGCCGAGCATGTAGAGCGTGGCGAATACGGTGTTGAGCAGCAGGAACAGCAGCGCGAGCGACACGAAGAACACCGGCCACCGCACCCCGAGCGCCCGGTGATACAGGTCCTGCCAAAGCGGCGTCGGCATACCGTGCGCGATCACCACGCGATCGTCCAGACGCAATTCGCGGCTGCCGCGCGCGCGGCGCTTCGATGGGCTCGCGTCGGTATCGGTATCGGTGTCGGTATCGCCGAGCGTGGAAAAACGGTCTGACGGTTCGCTTGCCATCACGCGCTCGTGAGGATGAAAACGGCCACAGCGTAGCATGGCGCGTTGCGCGCGCTGGGGGATTTTCCGCGCACTGCGAAGTCGGCGCGGTTCGTCGTCGAAGTGCTTGGAGGCGCGCCGGATTTCAGGCTGGGTCGGGTTGCTTCAAGCAGCACCGGTCACGGAAACGCGCGCGGCTTCGGAATACCCGCGCCGTGCTCGATATCGTCGACTGCCTGCCGATGCGCGCTAGCCACCGCTTCGCTCTGATCGGCATAGCCCGCGTCGCCGCCGACCGTGGTCCACGCCTTGACGGCCTTCTCGCGATGACGGATTTCGTACTCCGCGTCCCAGCGCGCGCCGCTCAGTTCGAGCGGACGAACGTGAATCGAATACACGCCGTATTGGAACAGCTGCTCAGCCATGATCGCCTCCAGCCGGTCGACCCGGCAGCGGCGCGCCGATGCACGAGGGCGCGCGGCGCGCTGCCCCTGGTTCGGCCTACAGTTCGATTTCCCCGAGAATACGATGTGCGAGCGCTTTCGCTTCTTCGAGCGCTTCTCCCGGAGTCGACGACGTCGCGTCGACTTCATAGACCGTGGTTTCCTGATCCTCGCTGGGTTCGCCTTCGTCTCGCGCGAGGGTGACGACACCTTGCCAGGCATCCTGGGCGACTTCTCTTATCGACGCAGTGGCCGTGTAGATCCCTTTGGTGTAGGTGACGTCCTCCATGGCCTCGCTCCTTTTCCCAAAGGTTTCGATGTTTTCATCGTAGCACGGCGTGGCGGGATCGGTTCCCCGCCGCAGCGGCTTCGCACAGCGTGACGTGCTCGACATCCGTCACGCTACGAGCGCTCCAGGGCAACAGAATTACAGCGACGCGCTTTACAGCAACGCGACCACCTCATCGAGAGTCGGCGCGTGCGCGCCGGCGTGGCCGCAAGCCGCCGCGCCGGCCGCGAGCGCGAACGCGAGATGCTCGGGCCACGCGCGTTGCGGCGCGCTCATCAGGCTGAACAGCAGGCCGCCGATCGACGCATCGCCCGCGCCGACGGTGTCCACCACTGCGACGCGCGGCGGCTTCGCCTCGATCACCGCGTCGCCGTCGAGCAGCGTCGCCGATTCGGGGCCGCGTGTGACGAGCACGGTGGCGGCCGGATTCATCGCGCGCAATTGCGCGAGCGCGGCGGCTTCGTCGCGGGTCTTGAAGATCATGCGCAGGTCTTCGTCCGATACCTTGATCAGATCCGCGAGCGCGGCCATCTTGCGCAGCGTCGGCTCGTAGCCGTGCTCCATCAGATTGCGATAGTTCGGATCGAAGCTGATCTTCACGCCGTGCGAACGCAATTCGGCGGCGAGTGCTGCGAGCGTATCGCCGAGCGGCTGACGCACGAGGCTGATGCAACCGAAGTGCGCCCACTTCACGGCGTTCATCCAGCCGGCCGGCAGCTTCGCCGGATCGAACGCGAGATCGGCGCCGTTCTCACCCATGAAGAAGTACGCGGGCGGATGCGTCTGATGCACGATCGCGAGCAGCGGCGGGCGCTCGACGCGCTGCAGAAAACGCATGTCGAGACCGGCGGCGACGCTCGCGTCCCACAGCTCGTCGGAGAAGTTATCGATGCCGAGCGAACCCGCGCTCGCGGTCGGCAGGCCGAGCCGCGCGACGCAGCGCGCGACGTTCCAGCCCGCGCCGCCCGGACGCGACAGCCAGTGCGATGCGCCGGTGCGCACGAGATCGGTGAGGATGTCACCGGCGGAAACGAAAACGGGGAGGTCGGTCGTCGCGCTCATTGTGCTTTCTCCGCTGAAACCGCTGCGGCGGGCGCGGTCGATCCAGCCGACGCGTCGTCGCCGAGCGCATGGGCGAGCACTTCGTAGCACGCGCCCATCGTGTGATAGTCGGTCTTGCCGGCCGGGCTCTTTTCGTCGCTGTACTTGCGGTTGTCGCAGGTGAGGATGCGATACCACGCGCCGTACTTGTGGTCGACGAAATGCGTCCAGCTATAGCGCCAGATCTCGTCGTACCAGTCCCAGAAGCGCTCGTTGCCGGTGCGCTTGCCGAGCAGTGCCGCGGTCGCGAAGGTCTCGGCCTGCACCCAGAAGTACTTGTCGTGATCGCACACGGTGCCGTCGGGGCCGAAGCCGTAGTAGAGGCCGCCGTGGTCTTCGTCCCACGCGTGCGTCATCGCGGCGTCGAACAGTTCGATCGCGCGCGGCAGCAGCCACGGCAAAGGACGGAAGCGTTCGAGAATCAGCAGCAGCTTCGCCCACTCGGTCTGATGGCCGGGCTGGAAGCCCCACGGACGGAAGATGTTCGAGCTGTCTTCCTCGTTGTAGTGCCAGTCGACCGACCAGTCCGCGTGAAAGTGCTCCCACACGAGCCCTTGCGACAGCTTCGCCTGGCGCAGCGTGATGTTCGACGCGACGCGCTCGGCGCGATCGAGATAGACCAGATGGCCGGTCGCCTCGTGCGCGGCGAGCAGCGCCTCGGTGGTGTGCATGTTCGCGTTCTGCCCGCGATACGAGCTGACGCGCCAGTCGGGCGAGGCGTCGTCGGCATAGAGGCCGGCGGCGGGGTCCCAGAAGCGGTGTTCCATCAGCTCGAAGGTCGCGCCGATCATCGGCTTCGCTTCCTCGATACCGGCCATCGCCGCATGCGAGTACGCGAGCAGCACGAACGCGAGGCCGTAGCAGTGGCGCGTCGCGTCGAGCATTTTCTTTTTGCCGTCGTGCCATTCGATTTCCCAGTCATAGCCCTCGTGCTGCGAGTCCCAGTGCGCGTCGCGCAGAAAGCGCAGACCGTGGCGCGCGTATTCGAGGTGCTTCGGGTCACCGAACTGTCGATACGCCATCGCGTAGTTGAACACGTAGCGGCAACTGCTGACCAGGTGGCGCGTGGTGCGGTTGTAGATCGAACCGTCGTCGCGGAAGAAATGGTAGAAGCCGCCGCTCGGGTCGAGCACGTTCGGCGCGTAGAAGCGCAGCGTGTCCTCGATGTGCGCGAGCAGGAACTCGCGGCTGCGGAAACTGGCGATGACTGGCACCTGTGCGGCGCCGGCAGAAGGGTGAATCGGATCGGTTAGCGTCATGGCGTTTTCACCAAAGTACTGGCACGGACAACGAGTTGAACGGGCAAGCGGACTTCGAGTTCGGCGGGCGAGTCTTCGAGCAGTAGTTCGACGCCGCGCCGGCCGAGCGCTTCCTTGTCGACCGCGATCGTCGAGAGCGGCGGGGTGGCGTGCGCGGCGGCGGGAATGTCGTCGAATCCGATGATCGCGATGTCGTCGGGCACGCTCAGGCCGCGCGCGAGGCACACGCGCAGCGCGGCGAGCGCGGCAGCGTCGTTGAACGCGAACACGGCGTCGGGGCGTGGGCCCGGCGCGTCGAGCAGGCGCTGCATCGCGCGCGCGGCGCCGGTGTCGGGATCAAGCCCGGCGTCGATGTTCACTTCGAGCGACGGGTCGAACAGCAGCCCCGCTTCGAAGAACGCGCGCCGGTAGCCGAGCGCGCGCTCGGCGATGCTGAAATGCGCGAGCGAGCCGCCGATGAACGCGACGCGCTTGCGCTGCTGCTCGAACAGATGGCGCATCGCGAGCGTGGCGCCGGCGGCGTTGTCGAGATTCACTGAGCGCAGGCCCGGCGACCATAGATCGATCAGCACCAGCGGGCGCTGCATCGCGACCAGCGTGGCGAGCGTTTCGGGCTCGACGAAGCCGGCGATCGCAACGGCGTCGGGCGCGTGCAGGCGCATCTGGTGAATGACGTCCTCGGTCGGGCCGGCGGTCAGCACCGAAGGCACGATGCCGCGCTCGCGGCACGCGTCTTCGACGCCGTGCAACACGTGCGAGAAGAACGGACTTGCGGCGAAGTTATTGTGCTGACGATGCAACAGGAAGGTCAGGCGGCGGATGCGCGGACGCAACTGCGCCGGATCGTAGCCGAGCTGGCGTGCCGCCTCGACGACGCGTTCGCGCGTGGCCTCGGAAAGGCCCGGCTGATTTTTGAGCGCGCGCGATACGGTGCCGATCGAAACGCTGGCCGCGCGGGCGACGTCGCGGATGGTTGTGGCCATCGAATGAAGCTGCCGCGCGAGGCGCGGCATCACGGGTTCAGGTCGGGCGATTGTATAGTAAAACGCCGCAAGAACAGCCCGGAAAACGCGCGCGTCGTACCCGTAAATACCCGTATTTTATGGAGTTATTAGCAGTTGAATTGTTTAGTAAAAACAACTAAACAATAGCTGGGCAGCTGTTCTCAAGACATGGCAGGAATCTTCCTATGCCATCCGGCCGAGGCGACAGCGCGAGCGTTTGCGCGTGAAATAACAAATAAAGGCCAATCAAAAGCCAAAAGGAAAAGCCGCCCGCAGGCGGCTTTCTTCACACGATCAAAACGACGCTCAGGGAGGGCGGTTATGAATGTCCTGTTTGCATTGCGCGTATTTTCAACGGCGCGCGACGGCGGCGGGTTGCCGCGTCGCAGCCTCGCTCTCGCCGCTGATGTCACGGGCGCCCCAGTGCTGCGCGAGCGCGGCGCAGACCATCAGCTGGATCTGGTGGAACAGCATCAGCGGCAGCACCACGGCGCCGACCGCGTGCGACGCGAAGATCACCTTGGCCATCGGCACGCCGGCGGCCAGGCTCTTCTTCGAGCCGCAGAAAATGATCGTGATCTGGTCCGCGCGATTGAAGCCGAGCCGCTTGCTGGCGAAGATCGTCACGGCCAGCGCCAGCGCGAGCAGCACGGCGCTCACCACGATGAGGCCGCCGAGCGCGGACAACGGAATCGTGTGCCACAGGCCTTCGGTGACGGCCTCGCTGAACGCGCCGTACACGACGAGCAGGATCGAGCCCTGGTCCACGAACTTCAGCACGCCGCGGTGCTTCTCGATCCACTTGCCGATCAACGGGCGCAGCAACTGGCCGGCGACGAACGGCACCAGCAATTGCAGCACGATGTTGCCGATCGTATGCCACGGCGAGGTGCCGCCGCTCGCGGCCTGATTCGTGACGATGACGCTGACGAGTGCTGGGGTGACGAAGATGCCGAGCAGGCTCGACGCGGACGCGCTGCACACCGCGGCCGGCACGTTGCCCTTGGCAATGGACGTGAACGCAATCGACGACTGGACCGTCGACGGCAGCGTGCAGAGGAAGAGGACGCCGGCGTAGAGCGACGGAGTGACCAGCGGCGAAAGGACCGGTTTAAGCGCGAGGCCGAGCAGCGGAAACAGCGCGAACGTGCTCAGCAGCACCACGAGATGAAGGCGCCAGTGCGTCGCGCCCGCAATGATCGCCTCGCGTGACAGCTTGGCGCCGTGCAGAAAGAACAGCAGGCCGACCGCGATATTCGTCACCCAGTTGAACCCCACGGCGGCTTGCCCGTGAACGGGCAGGATGCTGGCGAGGATCACGGTGCCCACGAGGCACAGGGTGAAGTTATCGGGCAGGTATTTCGGGCGGGACATGTGGGAATCTCGATTCAATAACGCGGTGTGAACACGCGACGCGCCAGTCAGGGCGCGGTCTGTGGTAATGGAAAGCGGCTATTGTTGTCGAAAGTCGATTGAAAACGCAAATTCATTTGCCGAATCGATTAATGAGGTTCGCGCATTGGCTCGCCCGGTCATACATCGCCTCTTGCGTGCGACGCGGCACGTTTCAGTATTGGCGGCGCGCTTGTTCGCGACAAACCGTTTAACCATTGACGTTGCCAGCGCCGTTTATCTTGCAATAGACGGGGCTTGCACGGCGCGGTTAAAAACGCCCGCCAGCAAGCCCTCGCGGCGCGCTCGCGCAGGGGCTGCGCCAAGGAAAAACGTCGCAGTAACAAGGTGTTACATCCACCGACGAGACCTAACACTTTTTGGCTCGACACCCTCTGCCGCCGACCATAAATTACCCGATCAAAGGCCGCAGGGATGCCCTGCGCCGCGAGCGGAACGCGGTGCTTTTCTTCCTTCCCGCAACAGGTCCATCGCAAGCTCGAACGGTGGATTTCAGGCAAGTCTTCGGGCGTGAGAGTCACAAAGGTGGACGGGTTGTCGAGAACGAGGCGCTTGGCGTGGGGCGCGGTCATCGCCGTGCTGTGTTCGTTCGCCTATGCAAAAGGGCCGGCTATGCCGCATGGCGGCGGTGCCGCTGCAGGCGCCGTGCATGCTCCTCACGCTTCGCGTAATGCGATGGCTCGTCGCGACTCGCACGCGCAACGCGGAAACCCGAATATCGCGGTCGCCAATTTTGGCTATGGCTTCGGCGGCTATAAGTCCGGCATGCGCCCTGTCGGCGATCTGTCCGGCTATCCCGGCGTGATCATGCAGGTCGGCACGGAGTCGCGTCCGGTGCCGCATCCGCCGCCCAACATGCCGGTGCGCAACGGCTCGATCCGCGCCGACGTCGCCCGCTACAACGAAGAGCGCGGCGCGGCGCGCCCGATCCAACGCCCATCCGACGATCCGCGGCCTCCGGAAGGTTCGCCGTATCGAAATTAGCTGAGCGCGATTCACCCCATCGTTTCGCGTCACGTGGAGCAGTTTGGCCACGACCGGACCGGGTGAGCGCGCCGCCGGCTTCACTTCGACGCGAGCCACCGCATCGCCAGAACCGCGCTCGCGGAATCCATTCTCCAGATCCCCTCCCACGAGCCTTCGCGCAGCTTCGTGCGCCTTCCTCTGCGCCTGAACCGCTAATCTGACGTTTCGACGCCACACTTTTTTGAAAACATTCGGCATCGAAGTTCCGGTCGGCGTCAAATCTTGGCATTCTGCTGCGTCGCGTCATCGGCCTGTCATTTAACGGGGTCCGGCGCGCTGTGGCGCGCCGTTCGCCGCATTCCGCATTGCGTCGGAACCGCCCATGGCGGTCCCGTCAAAGCGCCCTATCAAGCCGATATCTGACCAAACTAATCAGACCGATATACCTGCGATAAGCCGCGATATTTTTGTTTATAGAAATGATCCGCAAAGATTGTCGAGCCCAGATTGACTCGACGGTCGAACGGATAACAAGAACGATTCGCGCGAGCGCCCCCCTTTCGCACAGCCGCACCCTTTTGACAAAGATTGGAGAATCCATGAACACAAGCCTCAGCAGCGCGCTGAAGACCACACTCAAAGCCACTGCATGCGCCGCTGTACTGGCGAGCGCATCGTCCGCATTCGCGCAATCGAGCGTGCAGCTCTACGGACAGGTCGACGAATGGGTCGGCTCGCAGAAGTTTCCGGGCGGCAAGACCGCGGTGGTGGTGTCGGGCGGCGGCATGTCGACGTCGTACTGGGGCTTCAAGGGCACCGAGGATCTGGGCAACGGCTACAAGGCGATCTTCACGGTCGAAGGCTTCTTCCGTGCGCAGACCGGCGAGTTCGGCCGCTTCACCGGCGACACGACGTTCTCACGCAACGCGTACGTCGGCATCGAGTCGCCGTACGGCACGGTGACCGCCGGCCGTCTGACCACGCCGCTGTTCGTGTCGACGATCCTGTTCAACCCGTTCATCGATTCGTACGTGTTCTCGCCGATGGTCTATCACACGTACCTCGGCCTCGGCACGTTCCCGACCTACACGACCGACCAGGGCGTGACCGGCGACTCTGGCTGGAACAACGCGGTGTCGTATGCGACGCCGAACTTCAACGGTTTGTCGGCGACGGCGATGTACGCGCTCGGCAACACGACTCAGAACGGCGCGAAGAAGTGGAGCGGCCAGGTGCTGTACTTCCACGGCCCGTTCGCGGCGACCGCCGTGTATCAGTACGTGAACTTCAACAACGTGCCGGGCGATCTTGGCAGCTTCGAGACCTCCGGCGTGCCGGGTCTGCGCAGCCAGAGCGTCGCGCAGGCGGGCGTGTCGTACGACCTGAAGTTCGTGAAGCTGTACGGCCAGTACATGTACACGTACAACGACCAGCAGGTCACGAGCTGGCACGTGAACACCGGACAGGGCGGTGTCACGGTGCCGTTCGGGCCGGGCTCGGTGATGGCGTCGTATGCGTATTCGCGTAACGGCGGCGGCTCGAACCAGACCCGCCAGACGGCGGCGGTCGGCTACGACTATCCGCTGTCCAAACGCACGGACGTCTATGCCGCCTACCTGTATGACCACATCACGGGACAGTCGAGCGGCAATACGTACGGCGCGGGTTTGCGCGCGAAGTTCTAAGCGACGCCCGAGTCTCACCGCAAAGCCCGCGTTCTGCCCGGAACGCGGGCTTTGTCGCTTCCGGGCGCCGTCGAATACAAACTTTGCTGCCGATCCTTTGATAAACCCGGCAGAATGGCGTCGATTGATTCCTGAAGCGAGTGACTGAGATGGACACCCTCGTCAGCATGAAAGTGTTTCGCCACGTGGTCGAAGCCGGCAGCTTCGTCGGCGCGGCGGAGAAGATGGAGATGTCGGCGGCGATGGCGAGCAAGCACGTGATGCATCTGGAGCAGCAGCTCGGCGCGCGGCTCCTGAACCGCACCACGCGCCGCGTCGCACCGACCGAGGCGGGCCGCGAATACTACGAGCGGCTGAGTCAGGCGCTAACGGAACTCGACGAAGCCGGCCAGGCGGTCGGCGCGGCGAGCGTCGTGCCGCACGGGCGGCTGCGGGTTTCATCGCTGTCGGCGTTCGGCCTGAATCACGTGATGGCCGCGGTCGCGGACTACGCCGCGCAGTATCCGCAGGTCACCGTCGATATGACGCTGTCCGACCGCGTCGTCGAGCTGATCGACGAGGGCTTCGACGTTGCGATTCGCGCGTCGCCTGGCGGGCTCAAGTCGTCCTCCCTGATCGCGCGGCAGATCGCGACCGCGCATCTGGTGCTGTGTGCGTCGCCCGCCTATCTGCGCAAGCACGGCACGCCGAAGAGCGTCGCCGATCTCGCGCGCCACAACTATCTGCAGTACGCGGGCGTGTCGGCGCTCGAAGTCGCGACCGGCGACGCGGCCTCGCGCGTGCGTCTGTCGGGCAACCTGGTCGTCAATCAGCTGGAGGCGCAGCGCGTGGTCGTGCTGCACGGCGCGGGCATCGCGATGCTGGGCACCGAGGTGATCGGCGACGATCTCGCCGAGGGGCGGCTCGTGCCGCTGCTCGTCGACGAAGTGCCGCCGCGCGAGCTGCCGATCCACGTGATCTACACGAGCCGTCGACATCTGTCGGCCAAGGTGCGGTCGTTCGTCGATTTTCTGGTGGCGCGGTTCGCGAACCAATCGCTTTGGCCGTCGCTGGACGAGATCAGGGCGTTGGCGGTGCGGTAGCGGGCCATCGGCAACCGCCCCGAACTGCGCGCCCCGCGTGCCGCCGCCGTCTTACCCCGTTTCTATATACTGACTGTCAACACCCATCAGTTAAATGATCTGGGGGAGACATGACCGATCTGTCCACGCCGCAGCGTGCCGACAGCCACGAGCTGCCCACGCGCCGGCGCTTGCGCTTCGTCACCGCCGCCGCGCTGTTCGACGGCCACGATGCGTCGATCAACATCATGCGGCGCATCCTGCAGGCGAGCGGCGTCGAGGTGATCCACCTCGGCCACAACCGCTCCGTCGCCGAAGTCGCGACCGCAGCGCTCAACGAGGACGCTGACGGCGTCGCCGTGTCGAGCTACCAGGGCGGTCACAACGAATACTTCCGCTACCTCGTCGAGATGCTGCGTGCGCGCGGCGGCGAGCGCATCAAGGTGTTCGGCGGCGGCGGCGGGGTGATCGTCTCCGAGGAAATTGCCGCGCTCGAACGCGATGGCGTCGAAAAAATCTACTCGCCGCACGACGGCCAGCGGCTCGGCCTGCAAGGCATGATCGACGACATGATCGCCCGCTGCGTCGAAGGCGCGCGCGCGGCCGAGGCGGCGCGGCCGGCGCCGGTGCGCGAATGGCTCGCCGAGCTGGCCGCGCAGTCGTCATCGCGTCGCGGTGATGCCGTCGCGTCGCACGCCGGCACGGCGCCTGGTTCACAGCCGGCCGATCCCGACGCGCCGATCTTCCGCCGCCTCGCGCAGTTGATCAGCGCGTTCGAAACGAACACCGTCGACGCCGCCGCCCGCGACCAGCTAGCGACGCTCGCGCAGGCGACGCGGATCCCCGTGCTCGGCATCACCGGCACCGGCGGCGCGGGCAAGTCGTCGTTGACCGACGAGCTGATCCGCCGCTTCCGGCTCGAGCACGGCGACACGCTGAGCATCGCCGTGCTCGCGATCGATCCATCGCGCCGCAAATCCGGCGGCGCGCTGCTCGGTGACCGCATCCGCATGAACGCGATCGGCGATTGGGGCGGCGGCGCTCGCGTCTACATGCGCTCGATGGCGACGCGCGAGGCATCGAGCGAAATCTCCGACGCGCTGCCCGCTGCGCTGATGCTGTGCAAGGTTGCGGGCTTCGATCTGATCATCGTCGAGACGTCGGGGATCGGGCAAGGCGACGCGGCGATCGTGCCGTTCGTCGACGAATCGCTGTACGTGATGACGCCGGAGTTCGGCGCCGCGAGCCAGCTCGAGAAGATCGACATGCTCGACTTCGCGAGCTTCGTCGCCATCAACAAGTTCGATCGCAAGGGTGCGCAGGATGCGCTGCGCGATGTCGCGAAGCAGGTGCAGCGCAACCGCGCGGACTTCGCGACACCGCCCGGCGCGATGCCGGTGTTCGGCACGATCGCGTCGCGCTTCAACGACGACGGCGTGACCGCGCTGTACCGGCACATCGCCGATGCGTTGCGCACACACGGCCTGCGCGAGGGCAGCGCACGGCTCAGCGCGCCCGCCGGTCTGCGCTTTTCGAGCAACCTGCATGCGATCGTGCCGCCCGCGCGCGTGCGCTATCTGGCCGACATCGCGCTGACGGTGCGCGGCTATCGCGAGCGGGCCGATGCGCAGGCGCACATCGCGCGCGAGCGCTGGCAACTCGTCGAGACGCGCCGCATGCTCGGCGAGGCGGGCGGCGACGCAGCGGCGCTCGACGCGCTGATCGACCAACGCAGCGCCGCGCTCGGCGAGCGCGAACGCAAGCTGCTCGACGCGTGGCCGCAAACGGTGACAGCTTATTCCGGCGATGAACACGTAGTGCGCATCCGCGAGCGCGAAATCCGCACCGCGCTGACGGTAACGACGCTGTCCGGCTCCGAAGTGCGCAAAGTATCGCTGCCCAAATTCGTCGATCAAGGCGAGATCCTGCGCTGGCTGATGCTCGACAATTTGCCCGGCTATTTCCCATTCACGGCCGGGGTGTTTCCGTTTCGCCGCGAGAACGAGGACCCGACGCGCATGTTCGCGGGCGAGGGCGATCCGCAGCGCACCAATCGCCGCTTCAAGCTGCTGTCGGAAGGCATGCCGGCCAGGCGGCTATCCACTGCGTTCGACTCGGTGACGCTGTACGGCGAGGAGCCGCACGAGCGCCCGGATATCTACGGCAAGGTCGGCAATTCGGGCGTGTCGGTCGCGACGCTCGACGACATGAAGACGCTCTACGACGGCTTCGACCTGTGTTCGCCGGAAACGTCGGTGTCGATGACGATCAACGGCCCCGCGCCGACGATCCTCGCGATGTTCTTCAACGTCGCGATCGACCAGCAGATAGCGCGCAAGGAAACGGAGCAAGGCCGTCCGCTGACCGAAGCCGAACTCGCCGCGACGCGCCGCGCCGCGCTCGAAAACGTGCGCGGTACCGTGCAGGCGGACATCCTGAAGGAAGACCAGGGGCAGAACACCTGCATCTTCTCGACCGAATTCAGCCTGAAGGTGATGGGCGACATCCAGGCGTATTTCGTCGAACACAACGTGCGCAATTTCTATTCGGTGTCGATCTCCGGCTATCACATCGCCGAGGCCGGCGCGAACCCGATCTCGCAACTCGCGTACACGCTCGCGAACGGCTTCACGTACGTGGAGGCGTATCTTGCGCGCGGCATGTCGATCGATGACTTCGCGCCGAATCTGTCGTTCTTCTTCTCGAACGGCATGGACCCGGAGTACACGGTGCTTGGCCGCGTCGCGCGACGCATCTGGGCGATCGCGATGCGCGAGCGCTATGGCGCGAACGAGCGCAGCCAGAAGCTCAAGTATCACGTGCAGACGTCGGGCCGCAGCCTGCACGCGCAGGAGATCGATTTCAACGATATCCGCACGACGCTGCAGGCGCTGATCGCGATCTACGACAACTGCAACTCGCTGCACACCAATGCGTTCGATGAAGCGATCACGACGCCGACCGAGGAATCGGTCCGTCGCGCGGTCGCAATCCAGCTGATCATCAATCGCGAATGGGGGCTCGCGAAGAACCAGAATCCGAATCAGGGCAGCTTCGTCATCGACGAGTTGACCGATCTGGTCGAGGAAGCGGTGCTCGCCGAGTTCGAGCGGCTGACCGAGCGAGGCGGCGTGCTCGGCGCGATGGAAACCGGCTATCAGCGCGGTCGGATCCAGGACGAGTCGATGCTGTACGAGCATCGCAAGCATGATGGCTCGTATCCGATCGTCGGCGTGAACACGTTCCTGAGCGCGCATCCGCATGAAGCGCCACGGCCGATCGTGCTGGCGCGCTCCACCGATGCGGAAAAGCGGAGCCAGCTACGGCGGCTGCGCGACTTCCAGACGCGCCACCGCGACGCGGCGCCTGAAGCGCTCGAACGCCTGAAGCGCGCGGTGATCGACGACGGCAACGTCTTCGCGGTGCTGATGGGCGTGGTGCGCGTGTGTTCGCTCGGACAGATCACCCACGCGCTCTTTGAAGTGGGCGGGCAGTACCGGCGCAATATGTAGGACGCGGCGGCGGGCCAGCCCGCCGCGTTCGATGCCTCAACGCCCGATGCCGAGGCGCGCCTTCGCGTCGTCGTACTCCTTCTTCAGACGCTGGACGAGTTCGGCGACGTCCGGCACGTCGTCCATCAGGCCGACGCCCTGGCCCGCGCCCCAGATGTCCCTCCACGCCTTCGCTTTGTCGCTGCCGAAGTTCATCTTGGTCTTGTCCGATTCGGGCAGCGCGTCCGGGTCGAGCCCCGCGTTCAGAATGCTCTCGCGGATGTAGTTGCCGTGCACGCCCGTGAAGAGGTTCGTGTAGATGATGTCCGCGGACTTCGAGTTGATGATCGCCTGCTTGTAGGCGTCGACCGCGTGCGCTTCTTTTGTCGCGATGAAGCGTGTGCCCATGTACGCGAGGTCCGCGCCCATCGCCTGCGCCGCGAGGATCGATCCGCCGTTGGCGATCGAGCCCGACAGCACGATCGGGCCGTCGAAAATGCGCCGCACCTCGCCGACCAGCGCGAACGGCGAGGTGGTGCCGGCATGGCCGCCTGCACCCGACGCGACGAGGATCAGCCCGTCGACCCCGGCCTCCAGCGCTTTCTGCGCGTGACGCAGATTGATCACATCGTGCAGCACGATGCCGCCATAGCTATGCACTGCATCGACGATCTCGCGCGCCGGCGCGCGCAGGCTCGTGATGAAAATCGGCACCTTGTGCTCGACGCACACGCGCACGTCGTGTTCGAGGCGCGCATTCGACTGATGGACGATCTGATTGACCGCAATCGGCCCGATGACTGCATCCGGGTTCGCGGCCTTGTGCTCGGCGAGCTGCGCCTGGATCTGCGTGAGCCACTCGTCGAGCAGCTCGGCCGGGCGCGCGTTGAGGGCCGGGAACGAGCCGACGATGCCGGCCTTGCACTGCGCCAGCACGAGTTCGGGATAGCTGACGATGAACATCGGCGAAGCGACGACGGGCAGCGCGAGGTTTTGCAGAACGGCAGGCAGTGCCATGGTGCGAGTCTCCAAATTGGGCCAACCGGAGCGACTTACGCCCGGCCTTTAATGAGTTTAGCGGCACACGGCTTGCGGCACGCCGCAGCCGCTCCAAAATTTAAGAACGATCGTTCGATTATAGGCGAAGCGCGCGACCCGCGCTTGGCAGGCCCGTTTGGAACGGTTCGAAGGAGTATTCAGGTTCCATGCTTGCGTGGGCTATCCCACCGCGCACGGACCTCCCGGCCTTCTACAATGCACAGACCCCAAACGACCAACGAGACGTCATGGCCTTCGAGAATTTCACGCCCTTTCGCGTCGCCGTGGGCGATGTCGATATTTTCGGAGTGAAGGGCGGCGCCGGGCCGCCTCTGCTGCTGCTGCACGGCCATCCGCAATCGCATCTGATCTGGGAGCGCTGCGCCGCGCCGCTCGCGAAGCACTTCACGGTGATCGCGACCGATCTGCGCGGCTACGGCGCATCAGGCAAACCGCCCAGCGATGCCGCGCACACGCCTTATTCGAAACGCGTAATGGCCGCCGACCAGGTCGCGGTGATGCGCCACTTCGGCTTCGAGCGCTTCCTCGTCTGCGCGCACGATCGCGGCGCGCGCGTCGCGCACCGGATGGCGCTCGATCACGCCGACGCGGTCGAGCGTCTGATGCTGCTCGATATCGCGCCGACGCTCGCGATGTACGAAGCCACCGACCGCACGTTCGCGACGCATTACTTCCACTGGTTCTTCCTGATCCAGCCCGAACCGCTGCCCGAAACGCTGATCGGCGCGAATCCGGCCGCCTATGTCGACGCGGTGATGGGCGGGCGTCACGCGGGCCTTGCACCGTTCGACCCCGCCGCGCTCGACGCCTATCGTGCGGCGCTCGCGCAACCCGGCGCCGTGCATGCGATGTGCGAGGACTACCGCGCGTCGGCCAGCATCGACCTCGAGTACGACCGCGCGGATATCGAGCGCGGCAACAAGATCGGCTGTCCGCTGCGTGTGCTGTGGGGCGACAAGGGCGTGATCGAAAAATGCTTCGATGCGCCCGCCGAATGGCGTCACGTCGCGCGCGACGTGAGCGGCCGCGCGCTGTCGTGCGGACACTATCTGCCCGAGGAAGCGCCGGACGAGCTGGTCGCCGAGATGCTGTCGTTTTTCGAAGCGGTCGAACAATAAACGATGGGCCGCCTTGCGCGGCCTTCGTTTGACCTTCCCTAGCCGAGCGGCGGCAGCCGCCGCGCAACCGGCGTCGACTTGACGATCGCGGTGCTGGTCTCCGCGCGCTCGGTCACTTTCGACAGGATCTCGTCGAGCTGCTCGATCGAATGCAGGTATAGGCGGCAAATGAAGCAATCGTCGCCGGTCACCTTGTCGCATTCGACGAACTCCGGAATACGGCGGATCACATCCTCCACCAGATGCAGCTGGCCCGGCAGCGGCTTCACGCGCACGATCGCCTGCAGCGTGAAGCCGAGCGCGCGAGGATCGATCTGCACCGTGAAGCGCTCGATCACGCCCTGCGCTTCGAGTCGTCGCACCCGCTCGGCCGTGCTCGGCGCCGATAAACCGACGACGCGCGCGAGTTCGCTGACCGGCTGGCGCGCGTCCTGCGCGAGCGCGGCAAGCAGCGCGCGGTCGGTGTCGTCGAGTGCGACCGGCGCAATCGATGCAAGGCGTTTGCTCATGATGGCCTTCGTTTACGAGGTGAAAACGCGGTAACGCTTAAGTTTAGCCATGTATTCGCGCGGGCGGATTAATTACACTGCCAAGCATGCAGTCATCAATCCGGAATCGAATCATGGCTTCGAACAAGGCTTCAGCAACGACCGCAAGCGCTACGTCGAGCGACATCCGCCGCGGCGCGGCGGAGATGAGCATCGCAATGCTGATGTCGGGCACGATCGGCTGGCCCGTCGTCTCGTCGCAGCAAAGTCCTTTTAACGTGGTGTTTTTCCGCTGCATCTTCGGCGGCGCGACGCTCGCACTCGTGTGCGCCGTGCTTGGCCTGTTTCGCCGCAAGTTGTTCTCGTGGAAGATGCTCGGTCTCGCTCTGCTCGGCGGCGCGACGCTCGTCGCGAACTGGGTATTGCTGTTCGCCGCGTATTCGCGTGCGTCGATCTCGATGGCGACAGCCGTCTACAACACGCAGCCGTTCATGCTGGTCGCGCTCGGCGCGCTGGTGTTTCGCGAGCGCATCAGCGCATCGACGCTCGCGTGGCTCGTCGTCGCGTTCGTCGGCCTCGTGCTCGTCGTGAAGGTCGAGCCGGCGGTGCTTGCGGTGCCGGGGCAGTATCTGATCGGCGTCGCCTATGCGGTCGGCGCGGCGGCGATGTATGCGGTGTCGTCGATCATCACGAAGCGATTGAAGGGCACGCCACCGCATCTGCTTGCGCTGATCCAGGTGGCGCTCGGCGTGCTGTTGCTCGCGCCGTTCGTGCGCTTCGACGCGTTGCCGGCAAGCGGCGCGCAGTGGCTCGAACTGGTCGTGCTCGGCGTCGTCCATACCGGTCTCATGTACGTGCTGCTGTATGGCGCGATCCAGAAGCTGCCGACGTCGATGACGGGCGCGCTGTCGTTCATCTATCCGGTCGTCGCGATCATCGTCGATCGCATTGCGTTCGGACAGACGCTCGCGTGGATCCAGGTGCTCGGTGCCGCGCTGATTCTGCTGGCGGCGGCGGGCGTCAACCTCGGATGGCGGATCGTGCCGCAGAAGAAGTGCTTATCGTCCACGTGATGTCGAAGGGACGTTCGATCGGAAATTGCTACGGATTCCAGAGTAAAGTGTGGGCATTCAAGCGCCTAACGCCGCTTGACGAAACATCACGTAATTTTCTGTAGGGAAATCACCGATGCGTTGCGAAAATCCGCACGCGTATCATTGATCGCGACGCTGATCACGTCCACACAGATGTTGCGCCGCTCGCTTCGTCGAGCGGCTTTCTTTTTTGTATGTTCAACGCCGCGCGAAAATGCGCGCGCCGTCCACTTCGAGCGGTCCACCGTTCGCAGCCAACTCCCCGATCATTCCCTTCAGCAACGCGGGCCATTCGCCGCGCGGCTTGAGCATCGACGCGGCAGCGCGCATCACGGCCGCGTCGTCGAGCATGCGTTGCAGCGTGTCGACATTCATCTCGCGGACTTCGAGCAGCTTGAATACGATTAGCACCTTGAGCGCGTTCCTTGCGTTGCGCGCGGGATCGGCGCGCAACCAGGCGACGCGCGACATCGCGCGTTCGAGCGCCGAATCGACCTGCGTGAACGGCGCGCCGTGGCCGGGGATGACGACCCGCACGTCGAGTGTCGCGATCATGTCGAGCACGGCCTGCTGCTCGGCGAAGCCGCTTTCGCCTTCGAGTTCGGGAAAGATCACGCCAAAGCCGTTTTCCCACAGCGCGTCCGCGCTGATCAGCAAGCGTTCGTCCGCGCAATAGAGCATCAGTGAATGCGGATCGTGGCCGGGCGCGCCGAGTACCTGCCAGTCGAGCGCGCCTAGCCGCAAGTGCGCGCCGGGCGCAAGCGTGCCGGTGAAGCAGAAGCGCTCGCAGGTTTGACCCGTCGCGCGAAACGTGAGGCGCGTTTCATCCCAGGTGCGCACGGCATCGCCTTCGGCGTCGGGGATCAGGGTGCGGCACGGCCATGCGGCCTGCAACAGCGCGTTGCCGCCACAATGATCCGAATGCAGATGCGTGTTGACGATCAGATCGAGCGGCCGCGTGTGCAATGCATTGCGTACCAGTGCGACCGTTTGCGATGCGTGCGTCGCATAACCGGTATCGACGAGCGCGGCGCACGTGTCGTCGACGAGCAGCACATTGTTCGACGACAGCCAGCCGCGCTCGAAAACCTGGATCGACGCGGGCAGCGCGATCATGGCGTGGCCGTTTTCGCTTGCGCGTGCACGACTGCGTCGGGTTTCGGCATGACGAGGATCGTCGACGTGCCGGTCAACATCAGCTCGCCGCGCTGATTGACCACCGAGCCTTCGAGATAGGTCAGATCGCCATTCAGACTCGGCTTCCAGTGAGCGTCGCGCACGCGCCACGTGATCGTAAGCGTGTCGTGCGCCTGCACCGCCTGCTTGAGCTTGATGTCGAATTCGAGGCCGAGTGGCTGCGCATAGGTCGAGAAATGCGTCGCGAGCAGCGCCATG
Organism: Paraburkholderia sp. HP33-1; assembly: GCF_021390595.1. Taxonomy (NCBI): domain Bacteria; kingdom Pseudomonadati; phylum Pseudomonadota; class Betaproteobacteria; order Burkholderiales; family Burkholderiaceae; genus Paraburkholderia; species Paraburkholderia sp. HP33-1. The sequence continues at coordinate 216,421 of NZ_JAJEJR010000001.1, forward strand.
AAATACGCGGTGGGCTGCGTGCCCGACGCGATCAAACCGCCAAAGCGGCTTTGCGCGGCATACGCTTCGTCGTGATGTAGCGGGTTCTGATCGTGGACGAGCGTCGCGAATGATTTGATCGAATCCACCGACAACTCGAGCGTCGAGTGGAACGTCTCACCGGGCGTCACGATGCGCGGCGCGGCGTTCATTGGTTCTCCTTCGTGTTCGATGTTAGGTGCCTCGCCATGTGCTGCGCGTGACGCGCTTCGATCGCATCCCACACCGCGCGTTTCGCGTCGTCGTCGAACGTCGACCAGCCGGCGATTTCGTCGATCGTGCGCAGGCATCCTTCGCACCAGCCCGTCGACGCATCCATCCTGCACACGCTAATGCACGGTGACGGCACGGAACCGTCGTGGTTCCTGTCGGCGTAGTCGTTGCTGCTCGTCATCGTGTTCAGGCCGGCTCGCGCAACGCGACATCGACGACCGGTGCGCCCGTCAGGGCGATCAGTTCCTGCGCGGTCAGATTGAACACCGCGTGCGGATGACCGGCGGCGGCCCACAGACTCTGTAGCTCGAGCAGATCGGCATCGATCAGCGTGACCGGCTCGGTGGCGTGTCCGACCGGGCACACGCCACCGATCGCATAGCCGGTTTTTTCGCGCACGAATTTCGCGTCCGCGCGGCCGATCTCGCCGACCTGTGCGGCCACTTTCTTTTCATCGACGCGATTCGCTCCGCTCGCGATCACCAGCACTGGCGCGTCGTCTTCGCGGCGCCGGAACAGGATCGACTTCGCGATCTGCGCGACCGAGCAGCCGAGTCCGGCGGCCGCTTCGGCGGAAGTCTTGCCGGTTTCCGGCAGCATCACGATTCGCCCCGCGTGACCGCGTTCGCGCAGCAGCAGCGCGACGCGGCGTGCCGAGTCGGGCAACGCGGCGAGATCGTCGGAGTCGAAGGATGCGAGGTTGTTCATCGTTGGGGATCCTGAATGAAAATGGATGGAGCGTTTATACGCAGGTATTCGCTTCGCTGCGCGCCTTCGCGAGCAACGCCTTGCCGGCGCGCGACACGTTGGGCCGGCCGATCGCGCTCGAAATGAAGTCGCCGATTTCGACCACTTGCGCGAGATCGATGCCTGTCTCGATGCCGAGGCCGTTCATCAGATACAGCACGTCTTCAGTCGCGACGTTGCCGGTTGCGCCTTTCGCATATGGGCAGCCGCCGAGCCCCGCGACCGACGCATGAAAAATTTCGACGCCTTCGAGCAGCGCCGCGTAGATGTTCGCGAGCGCCTGGCCGTATGTATCGTGGAAGTGTCCCGACAGATGCTCGCGCGGAAACACTTCGGTCACCGCCTCGAACACTTCGCGGGTGCGCTTCGGCGTGCCGACGCCTATCGTGTCGGCGATGTCGATCTCGTCGCAGCCGAGCGCCGCGAAGCGCTTCACGACGTCGACGACTGACTCGACCGGCACCTCGCCCTGGTACGGGCAGCCGAGCGCGCACGAGACGCTGCCGCGAATCCGCAGGCCATGTTCTTTCGCCGCTGCGGTAACCGGCGCAAAGCGCTCGATGCTCTCCGCGATGCTGCAGTTGATGTTCTTCTGCGAGAACGCCTCGCTCGCCGCGCCGAAGATCACGATCTCGTCGGCGCGCGCGGCGAGCGCGCCTTCGAAGCCGCGCAGGTTCGGCGTCAGCACTGAGTAGATGGTGCCCGCGCGGCGCTCGATGGCGGCCATCACGTCGGCGCCGTCGGCCATCTGCGGCACCCATTTCGGCGAGACGAACGAGGCCGCTTCGACGTTCTGAAAGCCGGCCGACGCCAGACGGTTGATCAGCTCGATCTTGGTCGCGGTCGGCACGAATTCCTTCTCGTTCTGCAGCCCGTCGCGCGGACCGACTTCGACGATTTTCACTTGTTTCGGTAAGGCCATGATGTGTCTCCGATCCCATGCGGTTGATCGCTGTCCCATCGAGGATGGGTGCTGCCGCGTTGCTGCAATTCAATTCAGCCCGCGCGCCAACGACGCGCGCGAGCGCGGGTTTCACTCAGTAGCCGCGCTCCAGCTGCACGGCGCCGCTCACCTGCTCACCGCGCATCAGCGCTTCGATCTTGCGCGCGACCTGCGCGACGCTATCCGCGCGCAACGTCAGCGCCGACGTATGCGGCGTGATCGTGATGCGCGGCTCGCGCCAGAACGGATGATCGGCGGGCAGCGGCTCGTTGCGAAACACGTCGAGCGTCGCGGCTGCGAGCTGGCCGCTCGCGAGCGCAGCGAGCAGATCCGCTTCGACCAGATGCGCGCCGCGCGCGACGTTGATCAGATACGCGCCGCGCGCGAGCTTCGCGAAAACTCGTGCATTCAGCACACTTTCGGTGTCGGGCGTATGCGGCAGCAGATTGACGAGCACCTTCACGCCGTCGAGAAACGTGTCGAACTGCGCGTCGCCGGCGAACGTCGCGATGCCGTCGATCTGCTTCGCGCTGCGGCTGTAACCGCGCACCGGCAAGCCGAACGAAGCGAGCGTTTGCGCGACCTGCGTGCCGAGCACGCCGAGTCCGAGCACGCCCACCGTGAACGTCGCGCGCGGATGCGGTTCGAGCACTTTCCAGCGGCGCTCGCCTTGCAGCATCTGATATTCGTCGAAGCGACGCAGATAGCGCAGCACCGCGTGCGTCACGTACTCGGTCATCTGCGCGCCCATGCCGGTATCTTCGAGGCGAATCAACGGCACCTCGGGCGGCAACGTGCCCGGGTGCGCGCGTTCGAGAGCGAGAATCGCATCGACGCCCGCGCCGAGATTGAAGATCGCGCGCAGCGTATGGCGGCCGGCCAGCATCTCGGGCGGCGGACGCCAGACCACCGCGAAATCGGCTGGGGCAGTGTCGCCGGGCTGCCATTCGCGCAGCTCGGCCGCGGGCAGTGCGCGCGCGAAGTCGTCCAGCCACGCGGCGGCTTCGGTATGCGGTGCGTAGAAAAGGATTTTCATGCGATCCGGAATGCGTCGGCGTTGATGTGAGCATGCGGGCAGTGGACCCGGACCGCGCCACGGCAATGGGACGACGCGTGCGGCATCGGGTCTCCTCCCGTTATGGATAGGCTTCATTCTACGTTTTCGACGCCAATCGCGCGCATACCATCGCATTTCCTCGTTTGACCCATAACGAAAGCACAAAAACTTGGTTCGTCGACGCGCAACACAGCGGGACAATGATTGCCCGAATTCCGTTCGCAGCGAGGCACGCACATGCTTTCATGCACCCGATCGAATTGGCCGCCACGGCTCGTCACCGTTCCCGGCCTGCACGGCAGCGAAGGCGCGCATTGGCAGACATGGCTGGAGCGGCAGTTCGCGCGCTCGCTGCGAGTCGAGCAGGCCAACTGGGATGCGCCCGATCTCACGCTATGGGCGAAGTCGTTGCGCGATCTGCTCGCGCGCGAACGCGGCCCGTTCGTGCTGGCCGCGCATAGCTTCGGCTGCCTCGCGACCGCGCATGCGTTGCAGCAGGGCACGCTCACGAGCGACGTGGCCGGCGTGCTGTTCGTCGCGCCCGCGAGTCCGCGCAAGTTCGCGTTCGCGGGGCCGTTCGACGCGCGACGTCTGGGCGTGCCGTCGATCCTGATCGGCAGCGAAACCGATCCGTGGATGACGCTCGGCGACGCGCGCGATCTCGCGCAGCGCTTCGGCAGCGCGTTCGTCAATCTTGGCGACGCGGGACATATCAATACGGCGGCGGGCTTCGGGCCGTGGCCGCGCGCAAAATATTTCATCGATACGCTCGTGCATTGCGCGGCGCCGTTGCGCTTTCGCGATGAGGCGATCGAAGCCGCGCAGCATGCGCTCGTGTGAGCGCCCGGCGGCGCCGCGCGCAAGGTAAGCAATCCGTTAGAATCCCGCTTCACGCCGCGCAAGCGCGGCTACAGGTTTTTATCATCGACAGGCGGGGACACAATGAAGGGCAACACGGGGACATCGCGCTGGCTTGCGGCTTGCATCACGGTTATTTCGCTCGGGTTCGGCGTCGTCTCGACGGCGCACGCGGACACGTCGCTTCTGAACGTGTCGTATGACGTGACGCGCGAACTGTACAAGGACATCAACGCGAGCTTCATCGCGGCATACCAGCAGAAGAGCGGTGAGACGGTGTCGGTGCGGCAGTCGCATGGCGCGTCGAGCGCGCAGGCGCTGTCGGTGCTGCAGGGTTTGCAGGCCGACGTGGTAACGATGAACCAGCCGAACGACATCGACCTGCTCGCCGAAAAGGGCCACCTGGTCCCCGCGAACTGGCGTGCGCGGCTGCCTGACGACAGCGCGCCGTATACGACGACGATGGTGTTCCTCGTGCACAAGGGCAACCCGAAGCACATCAAGGACTGGGACGATCTCGCGAAGCCCGGCATCCAGGCGGTGATTGCGAATCCGAAGACTTCGGGCAACGGACGCTATACGTATCTCGCCGCGTGGGGTTATCGGAAGCAGCACGGCGGCACCGATGCACAGGCGCTCGACTTCGTGAAGGCGATCTTCCGCAACGTGCCGGTGCTCGATACCGGCGGCCGCGGCGCGACGACGACGTTTACGCAGCGCGACATCGGCGATGTGCTCGTCACGTTCGAGAACGAAGTGTCGCTGATCAACACGGGTGTCGGCGCGGGCAGCTATGAAGCGGTCTATCCATCGGTGAGTTTGCTCGCGGCACCGCCGGTGTCGATCGTCGATAAGGTCGTCGACAAGCGTGGCACGCGCAAGCAAGCGCAGGCGTATCTCGACTATCTGTGGTCGCCGGCCGCGCAGGAGATCATCGCGCAGCATCATCTGCGTCCGCGCGACAAGAACGTGCTCGCGAAGCACGCGGCCGAGTTCAAGCCGATCAAGACGTTTACGGTCGAGGAGATGTTCGGTAGCTGGCAAAAGGCGCAAGACACGCACTTCTCCGATGGGGGGACGTTCGATCAGATTATTGTGGACCGGAAGTAGAGTCGAAGTTTTGCTTCGGAAGGAGCTTCGTGACGTTGCGGGGGCATGACTTTGTTCATGCCCCGCCTGGTCCTGCCGCGGACCTGGCCTCAGATCTTTTAGAGGCGTTTGCTCGAGTAGCCGATATAGCCGCCGACTATCGAGCTCACGGATGCCAGCGCGGACCAGAGAAGCAGAAAGGTGTTTTCTGCTGTACGAGAAGTGTCGAAGAGACTTCCTTTACCGTGCAGCAGAAAAGCACCGTACAGGTAGAGCCCGAGCCACGACAATAGGGTGCCGCTAACTGCTCCCAGCGTGACGCCGACGAGTATCCTTGGAAGGCTCATTTCACAGGAAAGAACAGAACCGTTTTTGAATTTCGAAAGTCCGACCAGATACCTGGAATGACAATGTTCCAGCTGATTCTGAGTCCGGTGCCGAAACCCGTCAGCTTGTTGCCGTTCCATAGATCGATGTGACCGCCGCTTGTACTACCAGTCGAATCGGTGTCCCGACTCCAGTACCCGTCAAACATGACGATGCCGGTGCGGCCTTTGACTTTAGTAACCCAATCGGCTCCGGTAATGTCCTCCGGTTTTCCGATTCCGGCAATTGGCTGAAGCTTTAGCCACTCGCCAAGTTCATTGGCTCGTGTTGCTGTTACTTTTCCGTCGAGCATGATACGCCCAATGCTGGGCTGTCCACCAAGCGGTCTGATCAGCCTTGATGAAAACGACTTCATCGGGACGCCGGCACGATGGAAAGTCACACTCATGCGAATTGCGCACTGGTCGGGATAGTCGAGATTATCGTACGGATCGTGTGACGGATAGTTGTCCCACAGTTGCTGGAATGTGACGGCATTCAACTGGATCGACTTGCTGGAGCCTGGCGTCGGATTGGTTCTGACTACGGTGCTTCTGTTCGGCATTAGCCAGAGCCTCCCACCTGTTTTGCTAGCGCTTCGTCGCCCCAATATACGGTGTACTCGGCGGCGCTTGCGCCACTTGCGATGCGTGGCAATCTACCGCTAGCGTCGAGGCGACCGAACTCTATGCGTCCGTCTGCGGTTTCCATGTAATACGGGTAGCCAGGAAGCTGGACACCCATCACGCTTGCGCAGACCTGTTCGTCAAATACGAGCGTAGTCGGAGATGATGTAGCCGCCGTAGATGTAGCCGCCGTAGATGCGGCGATACGTCGGCTATCCGACGGGCCATGATCAGTTTCGATGAAGACACCTGGATGACTGCCCACGATCACCCGGTTTTTGCCACACGGACATAGCACTCGATCGCCGTCGAGAACGACAGCCCGGCCTTTTTCGGACATGCTCTTGCCGGTGCCGAATAGCTTGAACGCGCCCTCGCAGGTGCCGCATGTCGCTTCGTCTCCGCTAAGGGCTACCTTTTTGCCTTTGTCGGAGATCTTCGACGAGTAGGCTATGACGAATCCGTGAGTCGTGGTTGGGTCACCATGCCGTACCGCTGCCTTACGCATTTACGCTCTCCCGACGGGCTCAGGCGAGTCATCCTACAGGTGCCAGGGCATTTCTAAAATCAGACTGATTGCGACAATTCTGAATTTGACGAGATTTGCAATTGAATCTGTTCCTTGAACTGGTGAGCAACGCTTCGCCATAAAAGCACCCCGAAGATTGGATCAATGTCCAACTTTCGGGGTGCAATTTAGTCGCTGCGCAGCGACGCAGCCATTTTTATTCGCGCTGGCGCAGCGCATGCGACTGAGCGGTTCGTCGGCTCAGTTCGTCACTGCATGATCCCCATGCCCACACCCATGCTCGCACCCACTCTGCTCAACCGGCATCTGCTGCGCGGCTTCAGCGCGAATGCCCAGACGCGCGAGCAGCTTGCGGTCCGCTTCCGCCTGCGGGTTGCTCGTGGTCAGCAACTGATCGCCATAGAAGATCGAATTCGCGCCGGCGAGGAAGCACATCGCCTGCAATGCTTCGTCCATCTGCTCGCGGCCGGCCGATAGACGCACCATCGCGCGCGGCATCGTGATGCGCGCGATCGCGATCGTGCGCACGAATTCGAATGGATCGATCGCTTCGGTGCCGGTCAGCGGCGTGCCTTGCACCTGTACCAGATTGTTGATCGGCACCGATTCCGGATACGGCTCCATGTTCGCGAGCTGCGCGATCAGCCCTGCGCGTTCGCGGCGCGACTCGCCCATGCCGACGATGCCGCCGCAGCACACGTTGATGCCGGCATCGCGCACGCGCTCGAGCGTATCGAGACGGTCCTGATACGTGCGCGTCGAAATGATCTGACCGTAGAACTCCGGCGACGTATCGAGGTTATGGTTGTAGTAATCGAGCCCCGCGTCGGCGAGCGCCTTCGCCTGATGATCTTCGAGCATGCCGAGCGTCACGCAGGTTTCGAGGCCCATTGCCTTCACGCCGCGGATCATGTCCTTGATCGGCTCGAGGTGGCGATCCTTCGGATTGCGCCACGCGGCGCCCATGCAGAAGCGCGTCGCGCCGTTCTGCTTTGCGACCTGCGCGGCGGCGAGCACGTCGTCGACGGCCATCAGCTTGTCGGCGGCGAGGCCCGTGTCGTGATGAACCGACTGCGGACAGTACGCGCAATCCTCTTCGCAGCCGCCAGTCTTGATCGACAGCAGCGTCGACAATTGCACCGCGTTCGCGTCGAAATGCTCGCGATGCGTTTGCTGCGCGCGAAACAGCAGGTCGTTGAACGGCAGATCGTACAACGCGACGATATCGGCGACGCGCCAGCGCGCGAGCGGCTTGGCTTCAGTGGCGGCAGCAGCCGGGTTGCTGTTGGTGGCGCTCGCCTCGGCGGTGCTCGCTGCGATGTTCAGTTGTGTCATGTGATCGATCCTCGTGTACGGATGAAATGGGTTCGGCGCTGCGGGGCAGCGCTAGGTCGCGCGCAATTGGCGCAGCGTTTGCAGAAGCCGTCGAATGTCTAGCTGTTCGGCCGCAAGCTCTGGTGAAAGCGGACTCATATGCGGCACGATACCGAGCAGCGGCGCGTCGTATGCGTGCGCGAGATGCGCGCGAATCGACGCGATGTTTTCGTCGGGGAACGTCATGTCCGGATCGATGCGGTTCGCGACCCAGCCCGCGAGCGTGAGACCGCGCGCGGCGATCGCTTCGGCAGTCAGCAGCGCGTGGCTGATGCAGCCGAGCCGCATGCCGACCACCAGCACGACCGGCAGCTTCAGCGCGACGGCGAGATCGGCGGTGTCCTGTGTCGCGGTCAACGGCACGCGAAAGCCGCCGACGCCTTCGACGACGACGACATCGGCGAGCTTCAGCGCCTGGCCGTGGCACGCAACGATGTGCCCGAGATCGAACGAGACGTTTTCCAGCGCGGCCGCGATGTGCGGCGCGGCCGGTTCCTTCAGCAGATACGGCGTGCGCATGGCGGGCGGCAGCGGGACGCTGGACGCAGCATCGAGCTGATCCGCGTCCTCGTTGTGCAGCACGCCGTTCACTTCGAAAGCGCCCGCCGCGATCGGCTTCATCGCAGCCGCTTGCAGGCCTTCGCGCACGAAGCCGCGCAATAGCGCCGACGACACGAACGTCTTGCCGATTTCCGTATCGGTGCCGGTGACGAACAGCGACAGCGCGCCATCATGGTTAATCATGTTGCTCATGCGGCGCGCGCTCCGACCTTTTGCAGGCCGGCTTCGAGCCGGTCGAGATCCGCATCCGAGTGCGCGGCCGACAGCGAAATGCGCAGGCGCGACGTGCCGGTCGGCACGGTCGGCGGACGGATCGCGGGCACCCACAGCCCCGCGCGATCGAGCGATGCGGCGATGTCGAGCGTCGCATCGTTCGCGCCGATGATGAGCGGCTGCACGGCCGTGTGCGAATCGACGGGCAGCCACGGTGTCGCCTTCAGCATCGCGCGCGTGCGCTCGATCAGTTGCCGAAGATGCGCGCGGCGCGCATCGCCTTCCTTGCCACCGATGATCCTCAGGCTCGTCGACACCGCATGTGCGGCCGCCGGCACCGACGCGGTCGTGAAGATATACGGACGCGCGCGCTGCACGAGCCATTCGATCACGGTCGCGTGCGCGACGACGAACGCGCCCGACACGCCGGCCGCCTTGCCGAGCGTGCCGATCGAGATCAGATGCGGCGAGCGCAGCGCGGCTTGCGCGATCGCGCCGCGGCCTTGCGGGCCGAGGACGCCGAAGCCGTGCGCATCGTCGACGATCAGCCACGCGCCGTGCCGCTCCGCGAGTTCGAGAAGACGCGGCAGCGGCGCGATGTCGCCGTCCATGCTGAACACCGTATCGGAGACGATCACCTTGACGTCCGCCTCCGACGCATCGAGCATCGCGCTCAATGCGTCCATGTTGCAGTGCGGATAGATCTGCACGTCGGCGCGCGACAGCCGCGCGCCGTCGATCAGCGAGGCGTGATTGAGCGCGTCGGAGAACAGCGTCGTGCCGCGGCCCGCGAGTGCGGTCAGCGTCGCGAGATTCGCCATATAGCCGGTGCTGAAATACAACGCGCGTGCATCGCCGACGAAGCCGCCGGCAAATTCAGCGAGATCGTCTTCGAGTTGCGCATGTGCGCGTGAATGGCCGCCGAGCAGATGCGAGCCGCCGCTGCCCGCGCCATACAGGCGCGCGCCCTCGGCGATCGCGTCGATCAGTTGCGGATGCGCGGCGAGGCCCAGATAGTCGTTGCTCGCGAAGCCGATGATGTCACGGCCGTCGACCGTCATGTGCGCGGCGCACGGCGTGTCCGCGGTGCGGCGGCGGCGGCGCAGGCCGCGCGCGTCGAGTTCCTTGAGCCCTTCGGCCAGGGTGTCGAGCAGATGCATCAGCGGGCCTCCGCGAGCGTGGCGTCGAAGGTGTCGCGTGTGCGCCCGGCGAGCAGCGCGAGTTCTTCGTCATTGAGAATGTACGGGGGCATCAGGTACACGGTGGTGCCGATCGGGCGCAGCAGGAGTTCGCGTTGCAGGGCGTTTTCGAAGAAGCGGCGCGAGAATGTTCTGGCCTGCTGAGGATCGTCGATCGCTGCATCGAAGGCGAAGATCGTGCCGCGCTGACGCAGATTGCGCACCTGCGCGTGCTTGGCGAGCGGCGCGAGCGCGGCCTTGAGCGTCGCCGATTTGCGTGCGTTGGCGGCGAGCACGTCGTCGCTCGCGAACAGATCGAGCGTCGCGAGCGCCGCGCGGCATGCGAGCGGATTGCCGGTGTATGAGTGCGAATGCAGGAAGCCGCGCGCGGTGTCGTCGTGATAGAAGGCCGCGAAGATTTCGTCGCGCGACAGCACGATCGACAGCGGCAGATAGCCGCCGCTGATGCCTTTCGACAGACACAGGAAGTCCGGCCACACGCCTGCCTGTTCACACGCGAAGAACGTACCGGTGCGGCCGCAGCCGACCGCGATTTCGTCGGCGATCAGATGCACGCCGTACTGGTCGCACAGCGCGCGCAATCCCGCGACGTACGACGCATCGTGCATTGCCATGCCGGCCGCGCATTGTACGAGCGGCTCGACGATCAGTGCGGCGATGCGGTTTGCGCGCGCATCGAACAGCGCGCGCACATTGTCGAGCGCGCGGCGGGCCACGTCGGCGGCGGTTTCGCCCGCTTGCGCGAGCCGTGCATCGGGCGAGGCGACGACGTGCGCGTGACGAATCAGCGGATCGTACGCGTCCTTGAACAGCGCGACGTCGGTCACGCCGAGCGCGCCGATCGTCTCGCCGTGGTAGCTGTTGGCAATGCAGACGAATTCCTGTTTGTCGGCGTAGCCCCGGTTGCGCCAGCTGTGAAAGCTCATCTTCAGCGCGATCTCGACGGCGGACGCGCCATCCGAGGCGAAGAACGCATGGCCGAGCGTGTTGCCGGTCAGTGCGTGCAGACGTTCCGCGAGTTCGACGGCGGGCTCGTGGGTGCAGCCGGCGAGCATCGCGTGTTCGAGGGTATCGAGCTGATCCTTTAGCGCCGCGTTGATGCGCGGGTTCGCGTGACCGAACAGATTGACCCACCACGAGCTGATTGCGTCGAGATAACGATGACCCGCGCGATCGTACAGCCACGCGCCTTGACCACGCGCGACGGGGATCAGCGGCAGACGTTCGTGGTGCTTCATCTGCGTGCACGGATGCCACACCGCGCGCAGACTGCGGGCGACCCAATCCTCATGGGCGACCGGGTGAGCTGCTGATTTTTCCAAAGAGGTACTCCAAGGTGCTTTTTTGCCGCGCACGCGCGAGGGCGGTTTTGAACCCTCTTTGGGAGGGCTTTTTCGCTGTTCCGCAGACTTTTTCCAGTCGCGAAAGACGAGTCTCGGCGAGCGCGCGGGGTCGAGATTAGCGGTTTATTTCGTCGTGCGCATCAGCGACGAGACGGGCGTTTTTCGCGGCGGCGTCGAGGTTTGGCGCTGTTCGGTGCAGCTCGTTCGACTTCGGGATGGAAGATCGCTAATCGACGGAGATAGCGACGTCAAAGTAATGGGCTATTACTGGCGAGAATTTGCGGTGACGAAGTGTTTTTGCGGGCGTGGGGCGCGAACGCAGGTTCACGCGCTCATTCGACGCGAACAAAAAAACCGCTGGCTTTTGGGCTCAGCGGGTAGGTGAACGGTCCGGCGATCAATCCTCGCCGAGTTTTTGCACATCAAAAATGGAAGACTTAACGCGCAAGAAAAAGCCCGCCGATTCGGCGGGCTTGCGGCACATCAGAACCAGGCGCGATTCACGCCTCTATTCGTACTTCACTCCCGGCTCGCAATCGCGCGCCGGCCATCGGCATCGGCATCGGCACCACCCGCATCCGCGGTCTGCGAATTCTGGCTGCCCCACACGACCGCGTTATCGACCGCATACAGCCGGCACGGATCGGAACTCTGCTTCTGGCAATTCGCCACCGCCACCGACATCGGATCGTCGCCGCCCTCGGCCCACGACCACGCGCCCGAATTCGACACCGCGAACGCGCGGCTCGGATACTGATGCAGGAAGTTGCGATAGCCATTGCGGCCTTCGTTGTCGAGGTACGGTACCGCGTCGACCGCGTCGAGCGCGGCGAAGTCGGTCGCCTTCGGCGCGGCCGGATCGGCGACGTGATACTGCACGGCCGTCGGCATACCGGCGCGCGCGAGGAACGCTTCGACGGCCGGCCACCACACGTGCACGCCGTCGCGGTCGCCGACTAGCCGATGCGCGTCGTTCTTGTAGTTGCCGAAGTCGACCATCTTCACGCTCGCGCCGTGCGCGCCATACGCGGTGTACATGCCCGCGACGAGCGGCGCGTTCCACACCGAATCGTTATCGCCGTATAGCCACAGTGACGGCACGTTGGTCTTCTCGCCATACGCGCCGAATGCGCGCGTCAGATTGCCTTGCCAGTCCTCGCAGGCGTCCTGACGCAGGCCGCCCGAGAAATTGATCAGCGCGCGCACGCCGGGTGCCGCTTCGGTGCCGTATGCAATCGTCGCGAGACCGCCATGCGAGGTGCCGGCCACCGCGATGTGCGTGGCGTCGACATAAGGTTGCTTCGACATGTAATCGATCGTCGCGGCAACGTCGCCGGCCTGGCCGAGGCCATTGCGCTCGACGTCGCAGCCGTCCTGCTCGTACACGCCGCCGGAGTGGCCGAAGCCCTGGCGGTTCGGCGCGACGACCACGTAGCCGCGGCGCACGAATTCGCGCGCGAACGGCAACGGGTCGCTGCGTTCCTGCGTGCGCGGGTCGCCCGGGATTTTGCCGTGGTTGAACACGATCATCGGGAACGGGCCGGGACCGTCCGGCTTGTAGATCGTGGTTTCGAGCGTGACCGTGCCGGCGGCGTCGGCCGGCACGCGGATGATCTTTTCGTTCAGGTGCGCCGTGGGCAGATAGGCGTCATCGTCAAGCGCAATACGCGGCACGCGGGCGCGCGACAGAGGTCCCTGGGTGTCGCTGAGCGGCGTCGCGTTCTGTGCCGTAAGAGACGAATAGGCGAGCGGATCGGCGTGCGCGATCGTGACAGCACACGTGGCCGCGGCGCAGATCGCCGCACACTTCGTTAGAACCTTACTCAACACCATTGACGCACCTGCCTGAAAGACCTGTCCTGAACTCCGCGCTGTCCGGTTGTGAAAAACACTGCTGACATTCAGCTTTCAATCGCGTTTTCGACACAAAAAGACTCACTCGCGTACGTTGTGCGGGAAGCGCACGCACGCCAATCGAGATCGCACGGGATAAACCCAACGGCCGACGCGACCCCACGCGCCGAGGATGAGCGTCACTCGATGCTGCCTGAGCCCGCGCGGCCCGCATTCGATCAGCGGCCGGTCAAGCTTCCTGCGCATTTGCGGAGCCGGTACGACCTGCCCTCGCAATGTGACGTCATGAACTACGGACTGATCGTCGCACGACAATTTTGTTTTGTGCAATCAAGGAGAACCCGCGTCGAAAAAATTGCCGCCTGCGCTGACAAGGCTTCAAAGCCTTGCGGTGCAAAGGCTGCAGACGTGTGGCGGGCAGCGGCGAGTAAAGGTCGTGTAAGTGCTGTGGCGCGAGGCCAACAGAAAAAGCCCTCGTGAGAAGACGCAAAAAAAGGGCCCTGTACGAGGGCCTTTGATGAATTTCGCTGTGAGGTGGCGAAAGACGCGAGAAAGTTTCGATGTGTAACGCAGCGATTATTTAATCGCTATCTACTCGTCAATCACTCGTTGACGTCGCCATCGACATAACGCCAGTGGCCATCCTCGCCGCGCAAGAAACGGCTCAATTCATGCATCCGATGCGCACGTCCCCCCACTTTGTAGCGGGCGATGAATTCGACGGTCGCGTGATCAGTATCGCTTTCGGCGAACGCTTTGATCTGTAGTCCGAGCCAACGCGGTGCGCCGGGCGCGGCGGGGTCGGCGTCGAGATCGGTGGGGCAGGTGCGGGCGTCCCACGTCGCGCGCAGGTAGTCGGTTGCACCGAGCACGTACGCGCTATAGCGCGAGCGCATCAGTTCGAGCGCGCGCGGCGCCGCTTCGCCGCCATCGATATAACGGCCGCAACATTGCGCAAAACGCGGCGCTTTGTTTGCGGCGCCCGCGCGTGCGTCGGGCGTGGCGCCGCCGCACGGACAGTCGACAGGTCTTTGCAGTGACAACAATGGCTTGTTCATGAAAATTTCAGTTGAGCGCGCGAGCGATCAGGATCTTCTGGATGTCGCTCGTGCCTTCGTAGATCTGGCACACACGCACGTCGCGGTAAATCCGCTCGACCGGGAAGTCGCTCAGATAACCGTAGCCGCCGTGAATCTGCAAGGCGGCCGAGCAGATGCGCTCGGCCGCTTCGGATGCGAACAGCTTCGCCATCGCGGCTTCGCTCAGACATGGCAGGCCCGCGTCCTTCAGCGAAGCCGCGTGCCAGATCAATTGACGCGCGGCTTCGAGCTGCGTCGCCATGTCGGCGAGACGGAACTGCACCGCCTGGTGCGAGAACAGCGGCGCGCCGAAGCTCTCGCGTTCCTTCGAGTAAGTCAACGCGGCTTCGAACGCGGCGCGCGCCATGCCGACGCTTTGCGCGGCGATGCCGATGCGCCCGCCTTCGAGCCCCGACAGCGCGATCCGGTAGCCTTCGCCTTCCGCGCCGATCAGATTCTCGGCCGGTATGCGGCACTCCTCGAACACGATCTGCGCGGTATCCGACGAATGCTGGCCGAGCTTGTCTTCGACGCGCGCGACCACGTAACCGGGCGTAGCGGTCGGCACGATGAACGCGCTGATGCCGCGCTTGCCGGCGGTCTTGTCGGTGACGGCCATCACGATCGCGACGTCGCCGTTCTTGCCGCTCGTGATGAACTGCTTGACGCCGTTCAGCACGTACGTGTCGCCGTCGCGCGCCGCGGTGGTGCGCAGCGCCGATGCATCCGAGCCCGCTTGCGGTTCGGTCAGGCAGAACGCGCCGAGCATCTCGCCGCGCGCGAGCGGCGTGAGCCAGTCGCGCTTCTGCGCGTCGTTGCCGTAAGTCAGCAGGATGCTGCAGACCGGGCAGTTGTTCACCGAGATCGCGGTCGATGTGCCGCCGTCGCCGGCCGCGATTTCTTCGAGGATCAGCGCGAGCGCGAGCGCATCCATGCCGGCGCCGCCATACGCTTCGGGCACCAGCACGCCATAAGCACCGAGCTCGGCGAGCTGCCGGTGCACATCGCGTGGAAAGGTGCGCTCGCGGTCCCATTGCGCGGCGTATGGCGTGATTGCTTCGCGCACGAAGGTGCGCAGCGCGTCGCGCACCATCAGGTGATCCTGATCAAGCACCATGAACGTCTCCTTACCAGTCGAGCTGCGTGCCGTCGTGCTGGAAGAAGCGGCCGTGGAATTCGTCGCGCGATGCCGCCGCCTGTGCCAGCACCTCGCGCATGCCGGCGACGCTGTGCGCGGGGTCGAGCGCGGCCTGCGCGCCGCCCATGTCGGTGCGCACCCAGCCCGGATGCAGCGACACGCAGGTCGCGCGCTGCGCATCGAGCGACGCAAGCTTTAGCACGTCGTTCAATGCCGCCTTGCTCGCGCGATACAGCCAGCCGGTCGTGCCGCTCGCATCGGCGATGCTGCCCATGCGGCTCGAAATCACCGCGAGCACGCCGTCCGTTTCCTCGACGAGCGGCAGCAGGATCGGCAGCAATTGCATCGGGCCGCGCACGTTCGTGTGCATCACGTGATCGAAGTCCTCGGCGGTGATCGTCTCGATGCCTTCGGTGCGCGGGCCATACACGCCCGACACCAGGATTGCCGCATCGAGCCGTTCGCCGTCGAGCTTCCAGCCGAGCGCCGCGATCTCTTCGGGCGCGGTGACGTCGAGCGCGAAGGTTTCGGCGCCGAGTTCGTTGAGCGCGTCGAGCGCGGCGCCGTCGCGCGCGGTCGCGAGCACGCGCCAGCCGCTCTTCCTGTACTGCCGGACGAATTCCTGGCCGATGCCGCGTGACGCACCGATAATCAACACTGTTTTCATCGTATTCCTCGAAGTTTTTGGGGATGTGTCAGATCAGTTCGATACCCATCGCGGTCGCCTCGCCGCCACCGATACACAGCGACGCGACACCGCGTTTCAGACCGCGCTTTCTGAGCGCGCCGATCAGCGTAACGAGAATGCGCGCGCCCGAGGCGCCGATCGGATGGCCAAGCGCGCAGGCGCCGCCGTTCACGTTGACCTTGTCGTGCGGCAAATCGTGCTCTCTCATCGCGGCCATTGTGACGACCGCGAACGCTTCGTTGATCTCGTACAGATCGACGTCGCCGGCGCGCCAGCCGTTTTTCCCGAGCAGCTTGCGGATCGCGCCGACCGGTGCGGTGGTGAATTTCGCGGGCTCCTGCGCGAACGTCGAATGACCGACGACGCGCGCCAGCGGCGTCACGCCGAGCCGTTTCGCGGTCGACTCGCGCATCATCACGAGCGCGGCGGCGCCGTCCGAGATCGACGATGAGTTCGCCGCCGTCACGGTGCCGGTCTTGCTGAACGCAGGCTTCAAAGTGGGGATCTTGTCGAGGTTAGCCTTGAATGGCTGCTCGTCGCGTGCGATCGTGACGTCACCTTTGCGGGCCGCTACCGTGACCGGCGCGATCTCCCAGGCAAACGAGCCGTCCTCGTTCGCGCGCTTCGCGCGGTTCAGCGATTCGACCGCGAACGCATCCTGCGCCTCGCGCGTGAAGTCGAACGACGCCGCACACTCCTCGGCGAAGGTGCCCATCAGACGGCCTTTGTCGTAGGCGTCTTCGAGGCCGTCATAGAACATGTGGTCGAGCACCTGGCCGTGGCCCATGCGCATGCCGCCGCGCGCTTTCGGCAGCAGATACGGGGCGTTCGTCATGCTCTCCATGCCGCCCGCGACGATCACGTCGAGCGAGCCCGCGACCAGCATGTCGTGCGCGAACATCGCCGTGCGCATGCCGGAGCCGCACATCTTGTTGACCGTCGTGCAGCCGGTGGCGAGCGGCAGACCCGCGCCGAGCGCTGCCTGGCGCGCGGGCGCCTGGCCGAGGCCGGCAGGCAGGACGCAGCCCATCACCGCTTCGTCGATCTGTTCGGGCTTCAGACCCGCGCGCTCGACGGCCGCCTTGATCGCGACCGCGCCAAGCTGTGGCGCGGTCAGCGACGCGAAGTCGCCCTGAAAGCCGGCCATCGGCGTGCGCGCCGCGCTGACGATCACGATCGGATCGGATTGGATACCACTGTAGTTTGCGTCACTCATGTTTGAGCTCCTTGGTCATAGCTGGATGGCTACTGTCGCGTGTGGCCTGATGCGAACCCTCGTGGGATTCATCAGGCCACGCGCACATCAGGTTCGTCCGCCTGCGCATCGGGTGCGTCGGCGAACCGCTCCGGATAACGCACGCAAAAGCGCACGCTCTGGTCGTACGGGAAAAAATCGGGCAACTCGCCCCTCAACAGATGATCCTTGTGCCGCTGCCACAACTCGGGCTCGAAAATGTCCGCGTGATGCCGCATGAACGAGCGGCGCACGCGCGGATCGCCGAGCAGGAACGTGCCGTACGTCTCCGGAAAAATATCGTGCGGACCGACCGCGTACCACGGCTCGGCCGACATTTCGTCTTCCTCGTTGCGCGGCGGCGGCACCGCGCGCACGTTGCAGTCGGTCAGGTATTCGATCTCGTCGTAGTCGTAGAACACGACACGGCCGTGGCGCGTGACGCCGAAGTTCTTGTACAGCATGTCGCCCGGGAAGATGTTCGCCTGCATCAGTTCCTTCACCGCGTTGCCGTACTCCTTGATGCCGTGCTCGACGTCGTCGTCGTTGCCGTTCTGCAGGAACAGATTGAGCGGCACCATGCGTCGCTCGATGTACATGTGGCGAATCACGAGATTGTCGCCGTCGTACTCGATCAGCGACGGCACTTCCCTTTCGAGTTCGCGCAACAGATTTTCGTCGAGCCGCGCGAGCGGCAGAGCGACGCTCGAATATTCGAGCGTGTCGGCCATGCGGCCAAGCCGGTCGTGACGTTTGACGAGCAGATACTTCTGCTGGATCTGCGCGCGCGTGGTTTCCTTCGGCAGCGGAAAGCTGTCCTTGATCAGCTTGAACACGTACGGAAACGACGGCAACGTGAACACCAGCATCACGAGCCCCTTGATGCCGGGCGCGACGATGAAGCGGTCGCTCGAATGCTTCAGATGATGCAGCAGGTCGCGATAGAACAGATTCTTGCCCTGCTTCTGCAGACCCACAGACGTATAGATTTCCGCCTTTGGCTTACCGGGCATGACCGTGCGCAGAAATTCGACATACGCCGACGGCACTTCCATGTCGACCAGAAAATACGAATGCGAGAAGCTGAAGATGATCAGCAACTGCTCGCGCTTGAGGAGCACCGTGTCGAGCGCGAGCACGCCCGGTTTGACGTGACGCAGCGGCACCGCGAACGGCAGCAGTGCGTCCCCGTTGATGATGCGACCGACGATATACGCGGCCTTGTTGCGATAAAACAGCGAGGACAAGACGTGAATCTGGAAGTTCGGTGCTTCGTCGAACACGCCGAACGCTTCGTGAATTGACTGCATCACGCAGGCGACGTCGCGCCTCAGATCTTCGAACGGCGGATCGAGCTGAAAGTTCGTGACGATCCGCTCCAGCGTCGCGGCAAGTCCGTCTGTACCGGGGTAATACGCACGATAGGTTGGCTTCGCGGCCGGTTCGTCGTTCTCGATGTATTCGGTCGAGATCGCCGGACGCACGAAAATGAAATCGTTGTTGAAGTACGAGCGGTGCAGAATCTTGCAGGAGACCGAATTAAAAAACGTTTCCGCGCATTCCGGCTGACGGTGCGTGGTCAGAAGGCCGATGTAGTGCAGCTTGATCTGCTGCCACACTTCACTGTCGATGTTCTCCGCGTCGTACTCGTCTTCGAGCAGTTGCACGCATTCCCGCACGCGATCGTCGTACGACGTGATGCGATCGCGCGCGAGCTTTTGCAGGCCATGCCAGTCGCCGGCTTCGAACAGCGTCTTTGCGTTGATCGCGGCGTCGCGAAAGATCCGGTAGTGACGGTCGAACCCTTCGAGCATCGTCTGCGCGACGTCGAAACCGATTTGCGACGATAACAGCTTGGGGAAGTGATTCATCACGCGCGCTCCGCAAACGCCGGTCAGAGTCAGGCAACTTCAGGCCAATTCAGGCAGGCTTCGCGTCGTGCCTTGCGCCGTCGAGCAGCGCGCGCGCCTGCGCTTCGTACTGCGCGAGATCTTCGAGCGTTGCGTCGAGATCTTCGCGCTGACGTTCGAGCACTTCGCGATGGCGTACGACCGTGGCGAGAAACGCATGCAGTTGCGGCACGGTGTCGGTCGGCGATTCGTAGACGTCGAGCAGGTCGCGGATCTCCGACAGCGTAAAGCCAAGCCGCTTGCCGCGCAGCGTGAGCTTCAGGCGCGTGCGGTCGCGGCCCGAATAAACGCGCCGCAAGCCGCTCGAACCCTCGCGGCTCGGCGAGAGTAAACCCTGGTCTTCGTAGAAACGGATCGCGCGTGGCGTGACGTCGAATTCGCGCGCAAGCTCGGTGATGGTGTATTGCGTATTCATCGGGACATCTCGTGGCCGCGTGGCCGGGCACAAAACCGGATTGGACGATAGAATCGACGTTTACGTTATCGTCAACCTGAGCGGAAAGCAACCACAACCAGGCCGACCGGCATCGCACACCTCGCCATGCTGGAGCGTCGTCGGAGGAAGACAGTCCCCATGAATGCACTCGAACATCAACTCCAATACCCCTTCAACGACACCATGCCCGACGCGGGCCGCACGATAGAAGTCGCGCCCGGCGTGCTATGGCTGCGCATGCCGCTGCCGTTCGCGCTGGACCATATCAACCTGTGGCTGCTGCGCGATGAAATCGACGGCGAGCAAGGCTGGACCGTGGTCGATTGCGGCATCACGTCGGACACGATCAAGGCGAATTGGGAGAGCGTGTTCGACTCGGTGCTCGACGGCCTGCCGGTGCTGCGCGTGATCGTCACGCATTGCCATCCTGATCACATCGGCCTCGCGCACTGGGTGTGCGGCGGCGGCGATAAGAAGCGCTGGGACGCGCGGCTGTGGATGACGCTTGGCGAATACATGCAGGCGCGCGTGATGGCGACCGGCGACGGCTCGAACGCGGGCGGTGAGGCAGCGGCGCGGCACTTCGCGCGGCACGGTCTGAACGACGTCGAATCGCTCGACCAACTGCGCAATCGCAAGAGCTATTACGCGAGCCTCGTGCCGGCGATTCCGGGGCAATACCGCCGTTTGCGCGAAGCCGAGGACGTGAGGATCGGCGGTAGGGCGTGGCGCGTGGTGACCGGCTTCGGTCATTCGCCGGAACACTGTGCGCTGTACTGCGCGGAAACCGGCACGCTGATTTCCGGCGACATGGTGCTGCCGCGCATTTCGACCAACGTGTCGGTGTTCGATATCGAGCCGGAGGGCTCGCCGCTCGAACTGTATCTGGAGTCGCTCGGCCGCTACGAGACGATGCCCGAGGACACGCTGGTGCTGCCGTCGCATGGCAAGCCGTTTCGCGGTGTGCGCACGCGGATTCGTCAGCTACGGGAGCATCACGACGCACGGCTTGCTGAAGTGCGCGAAGCGTGCGCGGAAAAGCCGCGTAGCGCCGCCGATATCGTGCCGCTGATGTTCAGGCGCCAGCTCGATGTCCATCAGATGACGTTTGCGATGGGTGAGGCGCTCGCGCATTTGCATCTGCTGTGGCGGGCGGGGGATGTGAAGCGGACGCAGGATGCCGATGGGGTGATTCGGTTTGCGGTGGTGTGATCCTGATGTATTGATCTTTTTCGATTCGTTCCGCTGATGGAAAAGCCCGGTTGCGCGTCAGCACAACCGGGCTTTTTGAATGATTCGGCACCATTAGCTGCGGGCAGCGCAACGATCCGGGTCTACTCATGCGAACTACTTCAACAGCAAGTCGGATGCAGCATCGCGAAGTTGCTCGGCTCGTCGGTTGTTGAGTTCCGAAACGCAAGCCAAACGGCCCGATTCGTGCGCATTGCCGGCTCCGCCACCACTTGGTGCAGCTGAAAATCCGCATTGAGTCTCGCGGTACTCAACGAATTTCTTGTTTGACGTGACGAGTTTTGCCTTGGCCTCGTTGACGTACCTGCTGTCTTCATCCCATTTGGAGAGGGCGCCGGCCATCTTCTCCTCGGCTTGCCTGAGGGCCGTCTGACTGTTCTTTGCTTTTTCTGCCAGACAGTCCCGCATTCCTGCTTGCGAGAACGCGCTGCATTCCTCTCGCAGAGCATGCTCGCTCGCAACGGGGGCAGTCGAGGCCGCGAGGACCATTGTTGGCAGGCAGGCGGCCAGGCCCAAACAGATCAGTTTTATTGTGCGCATAGCCCTACCTGCTGCAATCGCACCGCGCAATCACTGCACCACCACCGCCCCAAAATTCTGCCGCCCAAACGGACTCACGTGATACCCGCTCACGTTCGTACGCGTGATCGCGGCAGCGGTCGGATAGCCGAGCGGAATCCACAGCGCTTCGTCGTGGATGATCTGCTGTGCGGCTTCATACGCTTTCGTGCGCTTGCCGATATCGGCCGTGGCCTTGCCATCGGCGATCAGCTTGTCGAGATCCTGATCGCAGAAGCGTGCGAAGTTGATACCCGACTTCACCGCGTTGCAACTGAACAGCGGCGACATATAGTTGTCCGGATCGCCGTTGTCGCCCGCCCAGCCCATGAACAGGGTGTCATGCTGGCCTTGCTTCGCCTGCTTGATCAGCTCGCCCCATTCGATCACCTTCACGTCGGCCTTCACGCCGATCTTCGCGAAGTCGGCCTGCAGCAGTTCGGCACCGGCTTTCGGATTCGGATTCAGCACGCTGCCATTCGGACGCACCCAGATCGTCGTTTCAAAGCCGTTCGGATAGCCCGCGTCGGCGAGCAGCTTCTTCGCCTTCGCCGGATCGTACGGCCAGCCCTTGATCGAGTGGTTGTAGCTCCATGTGTTAGGCGGAAACGGGTTCACGGCCGGCGTCGCGGTGTTGTCGAACACGGTCTTCAGATACGTCGTGCGATCGAACGCCATGTTCAGCGCGGCGCGCACCTTCTGATTGTTGAGCGGTTTCTGCTGCGTGTTCAACGCGACGAAGGCCGTCATGAACGCGGGCGTCTGCACGATCGCGAGCGACTGGTCATTCTTCGCACCGGCGAGATCCTGCGGCTTCGGCGACAGCGCGATCTGGCATTCGCCGGCCTTCACCTTCTGCGCGCGCACGGTCGCGTCGGGCGTGATCGCGTAGATCAGGCGGTCGATCTTCGGCTTCACCCCCCAGTAGGTCGGGTTCACGTCGTAGCGGATCACCGCGTCTTTCGTATAGCTCTTCAGCACGAACGGGCCGGTGCCGATCGGCTTCGCGTTCAGGTCGACCTGCTGGCCGGCTTTCAGCAACTGGTCCGCGTACTCGGCCGAATAGATCGACGCGAAGCCCATCGTCAGGATCGACACGAACGTCGCGTTCGGCTCGTTCAGCTCGAACTTGACCGTGCTGTCGTCGACCTTGGTAATCGATTTGATCAGCTTCGGCAGTCCCATCGACTGCGCGTGCGGGAAGCCGCTCGCGCCCGCCACCTTGTGCCACGGATTGCTGTCGTTGAGCATGCGGTCGAACGTGAAGATCACGTCGTCGGCATTGAGCGTGCGGGTCGGCTTGAAGTAGTCGGTGGTCTGGAACTGCACGTTCGGGCGCAGGTGGAACGTGTAGGTCAGGCCGTCGGGGCTCACTTCCCACTTCTCGGCGAGCGCGGGCACGACCTTTTTGGCGGCTTCGTCGAACGACACCAGCGAATTGAAGATCACGTCGGCCGATGCATTGGTCGTGACGAGCGAGTTGAACTGCACCACGTCGAAGCCGTCGGGGCTCGATTCGGTGCAGACGGTCAATGGTTTGGCAAGCACGAGCGCGGGCGCCGTGAACAGGATGGCGGCAGCGAGCAGTTTGAAGCGCATAGGATCTCCGGTAACGAGCGCAGTCAGGCAGTGCGTCTGGTTGTGTTTATGGCGGCGATGCGTGAGCGGTCCCCGCGTGCGCGTCGCCACGATTGTGATACGTTCCCGGCGCCGCGCCTTCGCGAAAGCTTATCGAAGGGCCATTATGGCGACAACCATTTAATCGACATATCCATGTGGAACGGCGCGGCCACGTTGCCGCTTCAAGCGGCCGCGGCCTGGCGTAGCAGATAGCCAATGCCGTCGATCGCGCACACGCCGTACCACGATGTCATTTCCCCATCGATGAGCTCGATGCGCTTGCCGGCTAGACGCGGATCGCGCGCGAGCACATCGCGATGCGCGGCCGTGAAGCGGTACGGCTCGCTCGACAGCAACACGCGGTCGAGTTGCGCGAGCCACGGCGCGTCGTCGAAGTCGAGCGTGGGGTAACGCGCGGCGCCCGCGCTGCCGCCGCGCAGGTCGGGCAGCGTGTGCCAGTTCACGAGGCGCAGCATCGCGGCGATATAGGTGTCGCGCGCGACGCTCATCCACGGTTCGCGCCAGATCAGATACAGCACGTTTTGCGCGGTGAAAGTGTGAGCGGCGGCTTCGCGCAGACGCGCATCGAGCGCGCGGCTCAAACGCTGCGCTTCCTCTTCGCGTCCGAAGATCGCGCCGAGCAGCGCGTACAGCGCGAGGTTGTCGCGCGGAGTCTGAGGATGGGTGACGACGATGTGCGGCACGAACGCGCGCAGTTGCTCGACGGTGTCGCGTTCGTTTTCGTCGACATTGACGAGAAGGTGGGTGGGGTGCAGCGCGCGGATCGCGTCGAGCTTGACGGCCTTCGTGCCGCCGACCTTCGGTACTGCGCGGACCTTGTCGCGCGGATGCACGCAAAAGCCGGTGCGTCCGACGATCTGCCGCTCGAGGCCGAGCGCGAACAGTGTTTCGGTGAGGCTCGGCACCAGCGAGACGATGCGCGCATCGGCGCCCGCGAAATCGTGCGAGACGCCGGCTGCGTCGATCGCACGGGGTGGCATGGTCTACTCGGTGACGGCGCGCGGCTTGCGCGGCGCGCGTTCGAACACGCGGTCGTAGAGCCAGCGCGGCAACACATGCAGCAGCATCGCGGCCACGCGCATCTGCCACGGAAACACCGCGAACGCCGTCTGCCGTTCGACCGCACCCGCGACCTTTGCCGCGAAGCGCTCGGCGTCCATCAGGAACGGCATGCTGTACGGGTTGTGCTCGGTCATCGGCGTGCGGATATAGCCGGGCGCGATCGTGACGACTCCGACGCCGAACGGCCGCATCTCGACGCGCAACGCTTCGAGATACTTGAGCGCGGCCGACTTCGACGCGCTGTACGCGCCCGAGCCCGGCAGGCCACGCACGCCGGCGACGCTCGCAATGCCGACCAGCGTGCCACGCTTCGCGTCGGCCATCAGGGCGGCAAAAGGTTCGAACGTCGCGACCATGCCGAAGTAATTGATGTCCATCACCTCGCGGAACGTGCGCAGATCGCCGTGACCGGTCAGCGCGCCGCGGCTGATGCCGGCGTTGGCGATCACGACGTCGGGCAGGCCGTGTTCGGCGATGAAGCGCGCGGCCGCATCGGCGAGCGCTTCCGCGTCGCGCACGTCGACAGCATAGATCGAGACGGTGTTCTGGGGATGGGCGTTCTGGAACGCGGCGAGCGCTTCGCCGCGACGGGCGACGAGGCCGAGAATCGCGCCGCGCCGTGCGTATTCGCCGGCGAGCGCGAGGCCGATGCCGCTCGAAGCGCCGGTAATGAAAACCTTCAGCGGTGAGGTCATACCGGCGCCTCTTGATTACATCTTCTTGGCGCGGACTTGCGAGACGAGGTAGTCGAGCACCTGGGTCGTGCCCGGCAGGGTGCCGGTCGCGGCCGGGCCGGTTTCATACTTGCCCTGCACCGCGAGCGTCGGCACGCCGTCGATCTTGTAGTCGTCGAGCAGCTTCTTGTCCTTCTGCAGCGCGCTTTGCGTCGAGAACGAGTTGTACGCTTCCATGTACTTCTTCGGATCGACGCCGAACTTCGCGAGGAATTTGGCCTGGTCTTCCGGCGTCAGCAGATAGTTCTTGTTGACGTGGATTTCGTTGAAGACCTTCGGTGTCAGTTCGTTCGCGACGCCGAGTGCGTCGAGCGCGTGGTACATCTTCGAGTGCGGGATAAAGTCGTCGCGGAAGGCGACCGGCACGCGGCGGAACACGACGTCCGGACCCTGCTTCTTGACCCACGCTTCGAGGAACGGATCGAATTCATTGCAGTGCGGGCAGCCGTACCAGAAGAATTCGGTGACTTCGATCTTGCCGGCCGGCACGTCGGTCGGCTGCGGCGTGGCCAGCACGGTGTAGTCCTTGCCGGCGACCGGCGCGGACGGCGACGCATGCGCGCTGGCCGCGATCAGGCCCAGCGAGAGGAACAGGATGCTCAGCAGTTTTTTCATGTTGTGTAGACCCAGATAAGGCGGTGGCGCGGTGACGCGTCGCGAAAGGCCCGTCACCGCTGGTCGGATTCGGCGTGGCCGCCCGACACAATACAGCTCGAAGCGGCCATCGTGCTTGTGACCTGCGCGCCGCGCCGATAGTTCGGCGTGCCGCGCGAGCCGGCGTTACCGTTTATTTATTGTTTGGTGAAACGGATCACTGCGGTATCGACACCCGCGTCCGACAGACGCTGACGGCTCGAATTCATGTCCTCGAACTTCGAGAACGGCCCGATTCGCACGCGATAGTACGTGACGCCGCCGGCATCGCGTTGCGTGACCTTCGATTCGAAGCCCTGGAACGCAAGACGCGCGCGCTGCTGTTCGGCGTCGGCGGCGGTCTTGTACGCGCCCACCTGCAGGAAGTAGCCGGTGTTCGCGTCGGCCGGCGCTGGAGCCGGCGCGGCGGCCGAGCCCGGTTTGACATTGGCCACGATGGCCGCGCTCGTGCCCTTCGGCGCGGAGCCTGCCGCGGTGGCGGCCGGCGCGCTCGACGTTTGCGGCTTCTTCGCCGGCGCGACGATGCCGCCGGTGCCGTTATCCTGCGCGGCATTCGGCGCAACCGCCGTGCCGTTGGTGTTCGCATTGCCGGCCGACGGTGGCACTTCGACGATCTGCGGTTCTTCGAGCATGCCCGTCTGGGTTTGCGCGTTGGTCTGACCCGGCGCAGTGTTCGGCGGTGCGGGTTGCGCGGCCTGCGGCACCGGCTGGCCCGGCGTCTTGCCTTGCAGCGGACGGTTCGGATCGTATTGCGCCTGGCTCGCGCCGTTGTCCGTCGCCGCCGGCGGGGCGACCTTCGACACGAACGGCGTAGGTGCACGGGTTATATAGAGCGCCACCACGACCGCGATCGCCAGGCCGACGATCAGGCCCAGCACGATCCCGAGAAAAGTGCCCCCGGTTTGCTTCGATTGCTTTGTTGTGCGGCGTGGTTTTGCCATCGTACGAATCACCTGCAAAAAGAATCCAGGAACGGCCGTCGATTATAACGACGGCCGCGCGCATATTACGCTGGAGGAGTTACATCTTGACGGGGGCGGAGACGCCGATCGTCGCGAGACCGTTGGCCAGCACCTGGCGCGTGGCCGCGAGCAGCGCGACGCGAGCGTTGCGTTCGGCCGCATCGTCGACCAGCACGCGCTCGGCACGATCATTGTAGAACGAGTGAAATTCTCCGGCGAGTTCGCGGAGATAGAACGCAACCGCGTGCGGAGCGAGCTCGTCTGCGGCGTGCTGCAGCATGTCCGGGAATTCGGCGAGCTTGTTGAGCAGCGCCATTGAGCGCTCGCTCGTGAGCGGCGCGAGGTCCACGCTCGCGAGCGTGCTCTCGTCGAGGCCGTAGCGCGCGTTGCACTCGGCGATCACCGAGCAGATGCGCGCGTGCGCGTATTGCACGTAGTGCACCGGGTTCTCGTCGTTCTGCTTCAGCGCGAGGTCGATGTCGAACACGAACTCGGTGTCCGCCTTGCGCGAGATCAGGAAGAAGCGCACCGCGTCGCGGCCGCGGCGAATGGTTTCCTCGTCGATCAGATCGATGGCCGCTTCCGAGCCCGGCGTCGCGCCGCCCGACCATTCGATCAGATCGCGCACCGTCACGTAGCTACCCGCCCGTTTCGAGATCTTCACTTCTTCGCCGTTGCGCATGACCGTGACCATCTTGTGCAGGATGTAGTCGGGGTAGCCCTTCGGGATACCGATGCCGAGACCCTGCAGACCTGCGCGCACGCGCGCGATCGTGCCGTGGTGGTCCGAGCCCTGCACGTTGATGACCTTCGTGAAGCCGCGCTCCCACTTCGCGACGTGATAGGCGACGTCCGGCACGAAGTACGTGTAGGTGCCGTCGGTCTTGCGCATCACGCGGTCCTTGTCGTCGCCGTCGTCGGTGGTGCGCAGCCACAGCGCGCCTTCCTGCTCGTAGGTCTTGCCCGCGGCGATCAGCGCGTCGACCGTTTTTTCGACGCGGCCTTCCGTATACAGCGACGATTCCAGATAGTACTGGTCGAACTTCACGCCGAACGCCTGCAGGTCCATGTCCTGCTCGCGACGCAGGTACGTCACAGCGAAGCGGCGGATTGCTTCGAGGTTCTCGACATCGCGCGCGCCGGTGACGGGCTCGCCGTCGCTCGCCTCGACCGTGACGCCGTTCAGATAGTCCTTTGCGATGTCGGCGATGTACTCGCCGTTGTAGGCCGACGCGGGCCAGCCTTCGTCGCCGGGGGCGAGGCCGCGAGCGCGTGCCTGGGTCGACAGCGCGAGCGTGTGGATCTGCACGCCGGCGTCGTTGTAGTAGAACTCGCGGTGCACGTCCCAGCCCTGCGACGCGAGCACGTGCGCGAGCGCATCGCCGAGCGCGGCCTGGCGGCCATGACCGACGTGTAGCGGACCGGTCGGGTTGGCCGACACGAATTCGATCAGCACATGCTTGCCGGCGTCGCGCTGCGAGCGGCCGTATGCGCCCTGCTCGGCGAACACGGCGGCGATCACGCCTTGCTTGGCCGCGGCCGTGAGGCGCAGGTTGATGAAGCCGGGGCCCGCCACTTCGGCGGTGTCGATCAGGCCTTTGGCCTGCACATTGGCGAGCAGCGCATCGACGATCTGTTGCGCGAGCTGGCGCGGATTGGCGCGCAGCGGCTTGGCGAGTTGCATGGCGACGTTGCACGCTACGTCGCCGTGCGCGGCGACTTTCGGGCGCTCCAGCGCGATGGCGGGCGAGACGAAAGCGGCTTCGGTCGCGCCTTGGGTGGCAATCGCGACCTGCTTCACCGTCTCGGCGAGCAGTGTTTCGAGTGTGTGTTTATGTGCGGGCAGCATGCTTGTTGCGAGTCCAGTGAGGCAATCCGGTAAGGCGGAAGAGGCGCCGGCCGCGGCCGGTGTCGGAAGCGTGGAACGCGGCCGCGCGCTTTGCGGCGCTGCTGGCGCCGCCGGCAGACTGCCCCCGAGGGCGGTGCGACGAAACCCAACCCAGACTGCGCAACGCGGTGGGCGCCGTTAGGCAACCTCGCGCGGCATGCGGATTGCGACCGATGATTCGACGCCCCCGGTCATACCCGTGCGCAATGCTCGTCGAGCCTCGCCGTACGCGGCGCTGGGCGGCGCGCTTTTCCGTTCAGACGGATTTTAGCAGGTGCTAATATGTTCAATGAGATGCCCGCGAGGGGCTGTGGCCGCCGCGCGCCTTGTCGGCGCCACGTCAGGCGCGCGCTGTTGCCGCCCGCGGGAGACTCGTGCGTCAACCCGCCATAACGAAAAAGGGAACAGTCATGCTGATTACTTTCAAGTGCCGCGCCTGCCCGGACGTGATGATGCTGGAGAATCTGGCGCAATATCTGGTCGGCATTGTCGGCAAACGCCTTGGGCAGCGGGGCGTCATCACTCACGACGAACTGGGCCCGGCCATCGAGAAGCTCGAAGCGGCGATCATCTCCGACAAGCAGGAGCGTGCCGAGCACGAGGGCCATTTCCACGAGGGCGAGGACGGCCACGATCGTCATGAGATTCCGCCTGGACTCGCGCAGCGCGCGTATCCGTTCCTCGACATGCTGCGTGCGGCGCAGAAGGAAAACGCGGATATCGTCTGGGGGCTTTGATTTCTGCTGGATCCCGAGCGCTGCGGCCCCATCGGAGCGGGTTGTCAGCGTTTTGGCGCAATGAGGAAAAGAGCCCGCTCGCCGCGGGCTCTTTGTCATTCGGAAGGCGTCTGCGCTGTGCCGCTTATTGGCTCGCCGAGTCCGCCGGCGCTGCCGCGCCTGGCTTCTTTTTCTGCTTCTTCGCCTTTTTGACGTGCGCCTCGGTCGGCGGCGAGTAGGAACTGACCGAGCTCGAGCCGGTCGGCGCGGCGGGTTGCGCGAGTGCCACGGACGTGCCGACGGCCAGCGAAACAGCGGTCAATAACAGCGTCAGCTTCTTCATACGATTTTCTCCGGTGACGGTTGCAATCTCGGTGAGCCGGCGCGTTGCGGCCGCGCCTGACGGGATGAAAGCCGACTTAGTCTACAAAGCCGAAATTGCCGTGGCCGCAAATATTCAGTCTTTCGGACTCGATATAGTGGCGAACGCGGGCCGCGCGGCCCGCGCCACGTGCCGTCTCACGCTTATAGCAACGGCGCCAACGCGCGCTCGGCGTCCGCTTTCGTGAGCGACATCCGCTGCGCGTAGTCGTCGAGCTGATCCGTGCCGATCTTGCCGACCGAGAAATAGGTGCTGTCCGGATGCGCGAGGTAGAAGCCTGACACGCTCGCCGCCGGCAGCATCGCCAGCGATTCGGTCACGCTCATGCCGATTTCGTTCGCCTGCAGCACGTCGAACATGTCGCGCTTGACGAGGTGGTCGGGGCAGGCCGGATAGCCGGGCGCCGGGCGGATGCCGCGGTATTTTTCGGCGATCAGCTCGTCGTTGGACAGGTTTTCGCTGTTCGCGTAGCCCCACAGATCGCGCCGCACGCGTGCGTGCATCGCTTCGGCGAATGCTTCGGCGAAGCGATCCGCGAGCGCCTTCAACATGATCGCGCTGTAGTCGTCGTGATCCTTCTCGAACTGGCGTTCCTTCACGTCGACGCCAAGACCCGCCGTCACCGCGAACATGCCGATGTAGTCGGCGACGCCCGAGTCCTTCGGCGCGATGAAGTCGGCAAGCGAGCGGTTCGGCCGCATCACGCCGTCGACCACCGGCCGCACGCTCTGTTGACGCAGATTGCGCCACGTCAGCGCGACTTCGGTGCGCGATTCGTCCGTGTAGATTTCGATGTCGTCGTCGTTCACCGTGTTGGCCGGCAGCAGCGCGATCACACCATTGGCCTGCAACCAGCGGCCCTGAATCAGGCGCGCGAGCATCGACTTGCCGTCGGAGAACACGCGCCGCGCCGATTCACCGACGATCTCGTCATTGAGAATCGCCGGATACGGGCCGGCGAGATCCCACGTCTGGAAGAACGGACCCCAGTCGATATAGTTCGCGAGCTCGTTCAGATCGTAGTTCTTGAACACACGACGGCCGATGAACTTCGGCTTGACCGGCTGGTAGCCCGTCCAGTCGATTTTTGTTTTATTGGCGCGCGCTTCGGCGAGCGTGACCATCGGCTGCGCTTTCTTGTTCGCGTGCTGATTGCGGATGCGGTCGTAATCGGCGTTCAGTTCGTCGATGTACTTCGCGGCGCCCTCGTCCGACAGCAGGCTCGACGCGACCGACACCGAGCGCGACGCGTCCGGCACGTAGACTACCGGTCCCTCGTAGTGCGGCGCGATCTTCACCGCGGTATGCACCCGCGAGGTCGTCGCACCGCCGATCAGGAGCGGAATCTTCTTCACGCGGAAGTAGTCGTCACGTTGCATTTCCGCCGCGACATAGGCCATCTCTTCGAGACTCGGCGTAATGAGGCCCGACAACCCGATGATGTCCGCGCCCTCGACCTTCGCTTTCGCGAGGATCTCGCTGCACGGGACCATCACGCCCATGTTGACCACTTCGAAGTTGTTGCACTGGAGCACCACCGACACGATGTTCTTGCCGATGTCGTGCACGTCGCCCTTCACGGTCGCGATGACAATCTTGCCCTTGGCGCGCACGTCGCCGCCGGCCGCCGCGAGCTGGCGTTTTTCTTCCTCGATGAACGGGATCAGATGCGCGACCGCCTGCTTCATCACGCGCGCCGACTTCACGACCTGCGGCAGGAACATCTTGCCCTGGCCGAACAGGTCGCCGACGATGTTCATACCGTCCATCAGCGGACCTTCGATCACGTTGATCGGACGGCCGCCGGCGGCGGCGATCTTCGCGCGCACTTCCTCTGTGTCTTCGACGATGAACGTAGTGATGCCGCTCACGAGCGCATGCGCGAGGCGCTTTTCCACCGGCTGGTTGCGCCACTCGAGGTTCTCTTCCTTCTTCGCGGCGCCGCTCTTGAACTTGTCGGCGATTTCGAGCAGGCGGTCGGTGCCGTCTTCGCGGCGATTCAGCACGACGTCTTCGACGCGCTCGCGCAGTTCCGGATCGAGTTCGGCATACACGCCGAGCTGCCCCGCGTTGACGATGCCCATGTCCATCCCCGCCTGGATCGCGTGATAGAGGAACACGGTGTGAATCGCCTCGCGCACCGGGTCGTTGCCGCGGAACGAGAACGACACGTTCGACACGCCGCCGCTCACCTTCGCATACGGCAGGTTCTGCTTGATCCAGCGCGTTGCCTCGATGAAGTCGACCGCGTAGTTGTTGTGCTCCTCGATGCCGGTCGCGACCGCGAAGATGTTCGGGTCGAAGATGATGTCTTCAGGCGGGAAGCCGACTTCGTTGACGAGAATCTCGTACGAGCGCTGGCAGATTTCCTTCTTGCGCGCGAAGGTATCAGCCTGGCCTTTTTCGTCGAACGCCATCACGACGCTGGCCGCGCCGTAGCGGCGAATCAGCTTCGCGTGATGAACGAATTGCTCCTTGCCTTCCTTCAGCGAGATCGAGTTGACGATCGCCTTGCCCTGCACGCACTTCAGGCCCGCCTCGATCACGTCCCACTTCGACGAGTCGATCATGATCGGCACGCGCGCGATGTCCGGCTCCGACGCGATCAGATTCATGAAGCGCACCATCGCCGCCTTGGAGTCGAGCATCGCCTCGTCCATGTTCACGTCGATCACCTGCGCGCCGTTTTCGACCTGATGGCGCGCGACGGCCAATGCTTCGTCGAACTGATTGTTCAGGATCATTCGCGCGAACGCCTTCGAGCCTGTCACGTTGGTGCGTTCGCCAACGTTGATGAAGAGCGTCCCGGACGTGACGTTGAACGGCTCGAGGCCGGCAAGGCGCATGGTGTGATCGGTCATGGCGTGAGTGCGAGTCGGGTGCGTGCGTTAAGGGGCGGGCAGGGGCGTGCGAGCGTCGGGGTGAAGTGCGTCAGGCCGGCTCAGGCCGCGTCGCGATACTGTGTCGGCCACTTGCGCGGCTTCAGTTCGGCCAGTGCCTTCGCGATCGCCGCGATGTGCTCGGGCGTCGTGCCGCAGCAGCCGCCCGCGATGTTCACGAGACCCGCTTCGGCGAATTCCTTCAGCAATCCCGAGGTATCCGCGGGCAGTTCGTCGAAGCCGGTGTCGCTCATCGGATTCGGCAGGCCGGCGTTCGGATAGCACGACACGTAGGTGTCGCAGAGCTTCGCCAGTTCGGCGATGTACGGGCGCATCAGCGCCGCGCCGAGTGCACAGTTCAGGCCGAACGTAAGCGGCTTCGCGTGACGCAGCGAGTTCCAGAACGCCTCGACGGTCTGGCCCGACAGAATGCGACCCGACGCATCGGTAACGGTGCCCGAGATCATGATCGGCAGGCGCTCGCCGGTGTCCTCGAACAGTTCGTCGAGCGCGAACAGCGCTGCCTTCGCGTTCAGCGTGTCGAAGATCGTTTCGACGAGGAACAGGTCCGCTCCGCCGTCGAGCAGCGCCTTCGCCTGCTCGTAGTAGGCCGTGCGCAGTTCGTCGAAGGTCACGTTGCGCGCGCCCGGATCGTTGACGTCCGGCGAAATGCTCGCTGTTTTCGGGGTCGGTCCGATCGCGCCGGCGACGAAGCGCGGCTTGTCCGGCGTCGAGTATTTGTCACACGCAGCGCGCGCGAGCTTCGCCGATTCGAGGTTCATCTCGACGGCGAGCGACTCCATGCCGTAGTCGGCCTGCGCGACCGTGGTCGCGCCGAACGTGTTGGTTTCGATGATGTCCGCGCCCGCCGCCAGATACTGCTCGTGAATCTCGGTGATGATCTGCGGCTGCGTGATCGACAGCAGTTCGTTGTTGCCCTTGATGTCGCGTGCGTAGTCCTTGAAGCGCTCGCCGCGATAGCGGGCTTCGTCGAGCTTGTAGCGCTGGATCATCGTGCCCATCGCGCCGTCCAGGATCAGGATGCGTGAATTCAGCAGCGCGGGCAGCGCTGCGCCGCGCGTGTAGGCGGGTTCGGAGCGGACTGGCGTGGCGGTTTGAGCAGGCTGGGTCATGGCGGACGAGGGCTTGCGCCGGCGTTTGCGGAAAACTTGTCATTGTAGCCGCTGCCGGACGGATCCGCCCGGCGCGCGGGCCGGGCAGAGCGCGAACGGCAGGATCGACCGACAAAGACGCGCCGCACGAAGAATTCAGAAATGCGCTAACAAACGAACCAAAAAGCGACGCAAAAAAACGGCCCGGCAAGCCGAAGCCTGCCGGGCCGTTTCGCTGCCGCCGACCGCCTGATGAAACGCGCCGAGAAAGCCGCGCGATGCGGTCGTTCGATGTCGCCAGAGCGTGTGCTCAACCTCCTCCGGTTAATGAAGGATCACAGGTTGATGCATGAGGCTGTCGAACTGGCCGAGGAATTCGTCGACCTCGTCCAGCGTCGGCGCGCCTTCGATCAGTTTTTGCACATGCTCGCGAAATTGCGCCGCCATTGCACCGTCGAGGTAGATTTCACGCTGCATGTTCTTGTCGACAATCTCGTAGCCGCCCGACTTCATGGCCAGCTGACCTTCCTGTGGCGGAAACTCGACGACACAGTAGTTAGGGCTGTTATAGATCATTTGCATGGCGACACTCCTTATTTCCGTTGGGCTCCTGCCCTGCTCTGCATCCTAGGTGGAGCATGTGAGATGGAATTCAAGGGGTGGGTCCGGACGACGCTAGTAAAAAAACTCCGGACCTGACCATTAGACTCGCCGCTCCAGAAACGATTCAAGCAACGCGGCAAAACGGTGAGATTGCTCGATTGGCGCGAGATGCGCGGCGTCCAGCATCTCGAAGCGGGCGCCTTCGATTGCCTCCGCTATCGCCTGTGTAGCAGCAGGTGGCGTGCCAGTGTCGTGCCGTCCGGCCACCGTCAACGTCGGACAGCGGATCACGCCGTGCTGGCCGCGCAGGTCGAAATCGCGCAGCGCCTCGCAGGCCATCGCAAAACCTTCAGACGGCGTGCGTGCAAATGTCTCGCTGATCGGCTCGACTGCTTCGGGATGCGCAGTCTGAAAGCCGGGGGTGAGCCAGCGCGCGATCGTCGACGGCAGGAGCGCCGCCATGCCGTCGCTGCGCGCCGTATGTGCGCGCTCATCCCATATTGCACGGTTTTCGGGTGGGGTTCCGCCGGTGCTGTCGGCGATCGTCAGCGTGTCGATCCGCGATGAATGATCGAGCGCGAATTGCTGCGCGATCATGCCGCCGAGCGACAGGCCGACCACGTGCGTCGTCCGCACGCCGAGCGCATCGAGCAGATTGGCGAGATCGTCGGCCAGATCGCGCATGGCGAACGGCTCGCGCGCAACCGCGCTGTGGCCGTGACCGCGTACGTCGTAGCGCAGTACCGTGTAATCGTCGCGGAAATAGCCGGCCATCTGATCCCAGATAGAAAGATCGCCGCCCAACTGATGGATGAACGTGAGCCACGGGCCGCCACCTTCGTTACTCAGCACGTAGCGTGTTTCGATACCGTTGATGTTCACTTGCATGCGGACTCCTTCGAAGGAAACGCAGTGAAATAGCGCGGTGGGTCGCCTCGTTCGCGCGAACGGGGGCGCCAATGACGTGCGAGTCAGCGTTGCAAAGGAAGTTTCGCCGATATCGTGAGGATTTGCTCGTGCCAGTCTGTCACGAAACATGTCACGGTTTGATGATGGCGGGAGCGGTCGAATCGACCGGCGCGGCGGGAGCGGCGTCGGGCGTTGCTGCCGATGCGTCGGCGGGCGCGGGCGTTGTAGGAGCGGCAGCAGAGGGCGCCGCCGGCATGGCAGCCGCAGTCGCCGCGCCAGCATTGCCGCCATTGCCACCGTCATGCGGCGCTGCCTCATCGACATTCAGCTTGCCGCGCCACACCAGTTCGAACTGTGTACCGTTGGGTTCTGTCTGCAGGATGCGGGCGGGCAGCCAGCCGAGCGACTGCGCGAGCCACACGTCGATGCGGCGCTGATCGCCGTCATGCCGCGGCAGACGTTTGAAATGACGCGTCTCCAGATAGCCCTGCGCCGCGCGGATCGTCTCGTCGCCGATCGTCTCGATCGGCCAGTTTTCGCCGCTATCGGTATCGATGACAAAAAACTGTCGCGTCACGCCAGGCTTATAGGCATCCGGATCGCCGCGCACGAGGCTCGCGAGTTGCATCACGACGCTGAAGCGGTCCTGTGCACCGTCGGGCAACGGCAACGTGGCCGGCGTGCGCGTGAAGGCGATTTTGTTGTCGTTGCGATTGAAGATCGCGATGTCTTCCGCGCGGCGACCGCGCTTTTCGCTGTACTGCGCCGGCGCAAGGCCGAACGCATCTATTCCGCCGTGGCTCGAGAATATGAACGGACCGACGAACGGCAGCGGCACCGACACGATCATTTCGTAGCCTTGTGCGTTGCTCGCCCAATGGATCGTGCCAGGCGCGTTGCGCACGCCGTTGTAGAACGTGTCGTAGTCGAGTTCGGCGGACGGCGGTACCGAAAACTTCACGCCCGTCGACGCTTGCGGTGCGCTGGCTGCGGCAGGCGCGCTCGCGGCGGTGCCGCCCGCATTCGCACTGGGCGATGCATCCGCGCTCGCGGCGGCGGGCGGTGCGCTCGCCGCCACTTCCGAGGCGGGCGCGAGCGCCGGCTCGTTCGGTTTGGCGGGTTGCAACGCGCTCAACACATGCCGCTCGCGCGGCGGGCTTGCCTTGGATTTATGTGCGGGCGCGGGCGCACGCGGCGCCGGTGCGGGCTGTTGCGCCGGTTGACGCTCGACCCTCTCGGGCGTCAGCAGCGCAACCTGCACGGGCACATGCTCATGATCCCCCGAAGTCAGATTCATGCGAGTGCGCTCGAACCATTGCGCCGCGATCCAGTGCACGACCGCCACGGCCACGAGCACCGCGATCCAGCGCCACGCACGCGCACCGCGTCGCGGCCCGCTGCCAAACGGCGGCAGGCGATCTTGACGGCGGGTGGCGGAAGCAAAATCCATTGGCGCTTGAATTTGTGAGAGGTTGAACGGACCGTCCCGTGTATCAGCCGTTTTCGCTACGCGGCGTGGCGCTATAGCCGAGTTCGTACGACAGCTTGTGCGCGCATTCGCGCAACGCGGTATCGATCTCGCCGCCCCACCGAATATCGAACGCGCCTTCATGGCCGAGCGCGACGAGACCGAGCGCGAGTTCGCCGGTCGAATCGAACACCGGCATGCAGAACGCGTGGATGGTCGGCAGCAGCATACCTTCGACGCGCGCGGCCTCGTGCTCGCGCACCTCCGCGAGCACCTTGTCGACGTCTTCGCGGGTGCGCGGCGCGCCGCTATACGACGAGCGCCGCGAGTCGGCGAGCTCGCGCTCGAGCATCGCAGCGGTCTTGCCGGACGGCAGGTAGGCCGCGAACAGCAGACCGCTCGCGGAGCTGAGCAAGGGCATTACGTCGCCGAGTTTCAATGATGCCTTGGCCGGATGGCTCGATTCCATCCAATGCACCATCGTCGGTCCCTGATTGCCCCACACGGCGATGCCGACCGTCAGATCGAGCCGGTCGCGCAGTTCGGCGAGCGCGATGCGCGCGAGCTTCACACCGTCGACGCGCGCAAGCCGCGCAAGTCCCAACTGCAACGCAAAGCCGCCGAGTTCGTAGCGACCCGACAGCGGATCCTGCGCGACCACGCCGAGCCGCAGAAAACTGACCAGATAGCGATGCGCCTTCGCCGGACTCATGCCCGCGCGGTGCGCGAGATCGCGCAGCATCATCGCGCGCGGTTCGTGGGTCAGCACGTCGAGCAGCCTGAAACCGACCTCGATCGACTGGATGCCCGAGCGCAGTTTTTCTTCGCCGGGTTCGCCGGTTTCGTCGTCGGCGCTGATTGCGTCGGCGGCATGGCCGGGGTCGAGCAGAGCGTCGGCGGACGCAGGGGCGGTGCGGGTGCGGATCGAACCGGAGCGGGCGTTGGCGGACATGTGCAATAGGCGCGGGCAGCGCATTCGGTAATCGTAATGGCGGCGGTTTCACTGACAACGACGACGAACACGCAGATACTGGGCCGCGCCGATTCACCATCGTAGAATAGATTCCCTCCATCGTCACTAACACACGGTTCACAGCTCTATGAAACTTGCTTCGCTGAAGGACGGCACGCGCGACGGTCAATTGATCGTCGTGTCCCGCGACCTGCACACCGCGGCCATCGCCGACACGATCGCGCCCACGCTGCAGCGCGTGCTCGACGACTGGGCCTTCTACGCGCCGCAACTGCATGACCTCTACGACGCGCTCAATCAGGGCCGCGCGCGCAACAGCTTTTCGTTCGACGCGAAGGAGTGCATGGCGCCGCTGCCGCGCGCGTTCCAGTGGGCCGACGGCTCGTCGTACGTGAACCACGTTGAGCTCGTGCGGCGCGCGCGCGGCGCGGAAATGCCGCCGGAATTCTGGACCGACCCGCTGATGTACCAGGGCGGTAGCGACGACTTCATCGGTCCGCGCGACGACGTCGTGTGCGCATCGGAAGAGTACGGCATCGACTTCGAGGCCGAAGTCGCGGTCATCACGGGTGACGTGCCGATGGGCGCGACACCCGAGCAGGCACTGCGCGGCGTGCGGCTGGTTACGCTCGTCAACGACGTGTCGCTGCGCAACCTGATTCCCGCCGAACTCGCGAAGGGCTTCGGCTTTTTCCAGAGCAAGCCGGCCACGTCGTTCGCGCCGATCGCGGTGACGCCCGACGAACTGGGCGAACACTGGCGCGAAGGCCGCGTGCATCGGCCGATGATCGTCCACTGGAACGCCAGGAAGGTCGGCCAGCCCGACGCGGGCACCGACATGGTGTTTCACTTCGGTCAGCTGATCGCGCATGCGGCGAAAACCCGCAATCTGCGTGCCGGTTCGATCGTCGGCTCCGGCACGGTGTCGAACAAGGACGCGAAGCGCGGCTACTGCTGCATCGCCGAGAAGCGCTGCCTCGAGACGATCGAACACGGCGCGCCGCAAACGGAGTTCATGAAGTACGGTGACACCGTGAAGATAGAAATGTTCGACGAGGCGGGTAAGTCGATTTTCGGTGCGATCGAGCAGAGCATCGCGCCGCTCGAATGAAGCACCGGCCGCGAAAGGGTTTCGCCCGATGCCGCCGCCTGCGGGCGCGGCTACACTGACTTGCGCGCACCGGCTGGGACGGTGC
This sequence comes from Paraburkholderia sp. HP33-1, assembly GCF_021390595.1. Lineage (NCBI taxonomy): Bacteria > Pseudomonadati > Pseudomonadota > Betaproteobacteria > Burkholderiales > Burkholderiaceae > Paraburkholderia > Paraburkholderia sp. HP33-1. The sequence goes on from NZ_JAJEJR010000001.1 coordinate 254,905, forward strand.
GAAAAGCGCGTAGCGTGCAGCAACGCATCGGTAGCACATCGGCAATACATCACAACGAAAACCCGACGTGAGGAGACAGAATGCCGCGATTGGACTTCCCCGCCGATGAACATCGGCGCGCTTGCGCGTCGTCCGTTCACGCGCGCGGCTTGTGTCAACGCGGCTCGCGCGGAGTGCCGCGACGCTGTGCACGGCACTCGGCATTCCCTCGCGCGACTGAATGAATCTCATACGGACTGCTCATCATGTCTCAGTCATCGCAACAGAACGACGCGTACTACGCGCACTACCACTCGCTGCGTTTGCAGCGTCATCCGCACGGCGTGCTCGAAGTCGTGATGAGCGGCGAGGGCGCGAATAAAAGCGGGCTTGCGACCGCGGACGAGCGCATGCATTACGAACTCGCGGAGATCTGGCGCGACATCGATCGCGATCCCGACACGCGCGTCGCGATCATCCGCGGCGAGGGCAAGGGCTTTTCGGCCGGCGGCGACCTGCAGCTCGTCGAAGACATGGCTAACGATTTCGACGTGCGCACGCGCGTGTGGCGCGAAGCGCGCGACCTTGTCTACAACGTGATCAACTGCGGCAAGCCGATCGTGTCGGCGATGCACGGTCCGGCGGTCGGCGCGGGGCTCGTCGCGGGGCTGCTCGCCGATATCTCGATCGCGGCGAAGACGGCGCGCATCATCGACGGACACACACGCCTCGGGGTCGCCGCGGGCGATCACGCGGCGATCGTCTGGCCGCTGCTGTGCGGGATGGCGAAGGCGAAGTACTACCTGTTGCTGTGCGAGCCGGTGAGCGGCGAGGAGGCGGAACGCATCGGGCTCGTCTCGCTCGCCGTCGACGAAAGCGCTCTGCTGCCGAAGGCGTTCGAAGTCGCGCGCAAGCTCGCCGACGGTTCGCAGACCGCCATCCGATGGACCAAGTACGCGCTGAACAACTGGCTGCGCTCGGCGGGCCCGGCGTTCGATACGTCGCTCGCGCTCGAATTCATGGGCTTCGCGGGGCCGGATGTGCGCGAGGGCCTGAACTCGTTGCGCGAGCGGCGTGCGCCGGATTTTGGCGCGGGCGATCCACAACAGCCCAAACGATCGTGATGCCACGCCCCGCACGGTATGATCGAATCAACGCGCGCGGCTGCGCGCATCCCCCATATCTTCAAGCACCGAGGCGACTAGCATGACCGACACCACTGGCGGTACGCCGCCCTTTTCCGGCTTTCCCGGTTTTCCGCCCGCTGAAATGCTCGATCGCATGTGGAGCATGATTCGGCTGTCGCCGTTCGGTGCTGCCATGACGGGCGCGCAGCCGGGTGGCGACACGAGTCCGTCGCTATCGATGATGTCCGACATGATGGCGCCGCTCACCAGCGTCGAAGAGCTCGACAAGCGCATCACCGACATGCGCGCGGTCGAGCAATGGCTGAAGCTGAATCTGAGCATGCTGCAGTCGGCGATCCAGGCGCTCGAAGTGCAGCGCGCCACGCTCGCGACGCTGCGCGCGTTCGGCGCGTTCGCGCAATCGTCGATGTCGCAGCCCGCGGCTGCTGGGTCGAGCTCCGTGGCGAGTGGCGCACCGAGTCCTGCTTCGAGCCCCGCGCCCACGCCGAGCTGGGCGAAGCCGGCCGAGCCCGCGCCCGACAAGATCCCGGCAGCGGATAGCGACGAAGAGGAAGCGCCCGCGGCGCCCGCGTTCGATGCATCCGCGTGGTGGAATCTGCTGCAATCGCAGTTCAACCAGATCGCGCAGTTCGCGATGACGCAGCCGTCCGTAGCGGTCGCCGCGGCGGGCGGGGGCACGCAGGGCAAGCCGGGACAGTCGAACGCCGCCGGAGCGCCTGGCGTCGGCACGCCGGGCGCCGAAGCGCCAAACGCGAAGGCTGCCGCCAAACGGCCGGCCGCGAAGCGCCCAGCGACGTCAACGAAGCGTGCGGCCGGCGAAGCCACGCGCGCGGCAACGCCGAAAAAGTCGTCCTGAACGGGCGGTGCGGGCAGCTCGCTCGCACCGGGTGCGATAGCGACGCATCGTCCCCCGTTTTTGCCCCCATGCCGGCGCCGGCGATTTCCGTCCGCGTGTATGGCCGACTTTATTGAGAGAAGTCAACACCACAGCACGTTCGCACCGCTTCTGTCACGGGTTCCGTGGGGTGCGCGTGCTATGATTGTGTAAGCTTGATCAGGCTTTGGGGCGTGCGCTGAGAAGAACCAATCCCGCTGCCCTCGCGTCATTTGCCGCCGGTACTACCGGCGCAGGGCTGGACGGTGCGGTTGTGGAGCCGAACTGGCTCGACCTCAGGCAAAGGGTATCCCCCACACATGGTTGGCTGCGGCACCTGATTCACGCTTCAGGCGCCAATTCAAAAGCCCGGACTTCTTTGTTGCCCGATGCTTCTGGGCGGCCGGTTGGCGCGTAAAATTGAATGCTTGGCCGATAAACGGCACGCCCGTTCGTCGTAGGTAAAAACGGCTACACGTAGCAGCAACAGACACACACAGTATGTGCAGAACAGGGGTGGGACTATGAACACCATGCTTTATCCGGAACTTTATAAATCGCTCGAATCCGTTCGATGGGACATGGAGAAGGACATCCCCTGGGACAAATTCGACGCGTCGCTGTTGACCGACGAGCAGGCCGCGACGATCAAAATGAATGCGATCACCGAATGGTCGGCGTTGCCCGCCACGGAAATGTTTCTGCGTGACAATCATCACGACAGCGATTTCTCCGCGTTCATGAGCGTGTGGTTCTTCGAGGAGCAGAAGCACTCGCTGGTGCTGATGGAGTATCTGCGCCGCTTCAAGCCGGAACTGGTCCCGACCGAAGAAGAACTGCACGCGGTGCGCTTCGAGTTCGACCCCGCGCCGCCGCTCGAAACGCTGATGCTGCACTTCTGCGGCGAAATCCGCCTGAATCACTGGTACCGCCGCGCTGCCGAATGGCACACCGAGCCGGTCATCAAGCACATCTACGAAACCATCTCGCGCGACGAAGCCCGCCACGGCGGCGCGTATCTGCGCTACATGAAGAAGGCGATGGTGCAAACCGGCGACATCGCGCGTGCTGCGTTCGCGAAGATCGGCGTGTTGATGGCGTCGGCGCGTCGTACTGAGAAGCCGCTGCACCCCACCAACCTGCACGTGAATCAGGCGCTGTTCCCGCGCGACACGATCCAGTCGCGTCTGCCGGATCCGGAATGGCTCGAGCGCTGGCTCGACGAGCAGATCCGTTTCGACGACGGCTGGGAAAAGAAGGTCGTCGAGCGCATTCTGCACAACCTGTCGCTGCTGTTCGAGCGCACGTTCAACACCGCGCAGGAACTGAACCGCTATCGCAAGGAAGTGGTCGCGCGCCTGCAAGCCGCGGATCAGAACCCGGCGCATCAGCAGCCCGCGTAACGGCTCGGGCGTTGACATCAACGTCGGCGCCGTGATCCGGCGGTTTCAGTACAGTTTCAAAAGGCGGTCCGGCAGGCGCGAGCTTGCCGGACCGTTTTGCTTTGCGCCGTCCACCGTGTATCGTGACGGCACTTTGCATTCCTCTTTCCGTAACTCCGCAACTCTGTGACTGTGCGATGACCGCTATCTTTGAACGCAAGATTCTGACGCGCGATGCCCTGGTGAAACTGCGTCCTTCGCTGCGCGCGCCCGTCGTGTTTACGAACGGCGTGTTCGATATCCTGCATCGTGGTCACGTGACCTATCTGGCCGACGCGAAGGCGCTGGGCGCGTGCCTGATCGTCGGGGTCAATAGCGACGCGTCGGTGCGGATGCTCGGCAAGGGCGACGACCGTCCGATCAACAACGAGGCCGACCGCATGGCCTTGCTTGCGGCGCTGGAAAGCGTCGACTACGTGGTGGGCTTCGGCGAGCAAACGCCGGTCGAGCTGATTGCCGCGCTGCGCCCGGACGTGCTCGTGAAGGGCGGCGACTACGACATGGATGCGTTGCCCGAATCTGCGCTCGTGCGCGGCTGGGGCGGCAAGGCGCTCGCGATTGCGTTCGAGCACGATCGCTCGACGACCGCGCTGTTGAAGAAGGTGCGGGCACAAGGTTGACGCTGCTGATTGCCGCGGCAAAGCGCGGCGGAGCGCTGAACAGAACATCTAACCACACTCGTCGCTCACCTCGTTACTGCGGCAACTCCGAGGTCGAAATCGGCGCCTGCGGCGCGGGTCCGCCGACCACCGCCTGATCGGCCGTATCGGCGGCGCTGACCGGCTGCACCTTCAGCCAGTCCGGATGAATCTGGCGGTTCAGAAGATTCGGCTGGCGTCCGCCGGCGATGGGCGCCGGGCCGAAGGCGCCACGCAGCGCGACGAAAGCCAGCACGTTGACAACAATCAGTATCGCGATCGGCCAGCGAATCATTGTGGGTGTTTCCAATCCAGGAAGAAGTTGAGCTGGGGGCGCGTGTCACACGTACGTCACGCGCCAGGCAATCAGACACGCTGCCGCGCCGCATCCTCGGCGGCGATCAGCGCAAGCCCCGACAGCACCAGCGAATCGTGGCGAGTATGCGGCACTTTCAGCGCGCTCGCCACTTCGTCGGCGGCGCCGCCGCTGACCACAAGACGCACCGGCACCTGCCACTCGTCCTGCAGATCGCGCCACATCCGCTCGATCAATCCCGCCTGCGCCAGTGTGCAGCCCGCCGACAGCGAATGCGGCGTATCCGTCGCGAAGAACGGACCCCGACGGGCCGCCTCGGCCGCGTCGAGCAGACCGCGCGCGCGCGCGGCGTCGAGTGTCGGCAGTTGCGCGGTGTGCTCGCCGAGCGAACGCATCATCAGCGTCCAGCCCGGCGCAATTAATCCGCCGATAAACGCGCCGTCCGCGCGCAACGCCTCGAGCGTCGTCGCGGTGCCGAAGGTCGCGAGCAGCAGATGCTCGCCGGGAAAGGCCGCGTGTGCGCCGATCATGCCGGCCCAGCGGTCGCTGCCGAGCGAGTGCGGTGTCGTGTAGCAATTCGTCACGCCGCATTGTTGGGCGCTCGCGCGGATCGTCGTGAGCGGCAGTTGCGGCCAGTGCGCCTCGACGAGCGCGGCGATGTGCCTCGCCATCTCCGTGCCCGCGACGTTGGAGAGCCACGCGCCGCATGGCGTCGGCCAGTCAGCCCAATCGGCCTGCGAACCAGACCGCGTGCGTGGTGCGGCAACGTCGTCATGCGCGAGCGCACCAGTCGCCAACTGCGTCCCATCCGGCTGCATCAGCGCCCACTTGATCCGGCTATTGCCCGCGTCGATCAGCAGATAAGGCGCGTGCCCTGTCATGCGGCACCGTCGGCTAGGCGCAGCGACACGTCGCCGGTCGCGATGCTCTGGCGGCCGTCGGCCGTGTCCAGCAGCAGCAGGCCTCGTTCGTCGACGCCTGCCGCCACGCCACGCGCGAGCTCCTCTCCTTGTTCGAGCAGCACGACGTCGCGGCCCGCGTACGCATGCACCGCGTTCCAGCGCGGCTGGAACGGCGCGAAGCCTTCGGCGCCGAAGCGCTGCAGCATCGGCTCGAGCGCGTTCAGCTCGGCGGCGAGCGTGTCGGTCAGATTCGCGTTCGGCAGCGCGCGCTGCAACGCGGTGGGCGCCGTGCCGCGTGCCTGCGGCGGCACCTCGGCGTTCAGCGCGCCGACCTGCGCCGCAAGTTCGTCGGCGCCCTTCACGTTGGTGCCGATGCCGATCACGACCGCGCTCGCGTCGTCGGTGCTCCACGCGGTTTCGATCAGGATGCCGGCGAGCTTGTCGCCTTCGAGCAGCACGTCGTTCGGCCACTTGAGTGCAATCTGCCCGGGACCGGCGACCGGCAGCGAGCGCAGCCCGTCGACGAGCGCGACGCCCACCGCGAGGCTCAAGCCCGCGAGCCCCTCGAGCGGTCGCGGCAACACGCAGGCCACCGAAAACAGCAGCGCGTTGCCTGGCTCCGCGTACCACGGACGCCCACGGCGGCCGCGCCCGGCCGTCTGCAGATACGCGACGCGCACGATCGGCCGCGGCAGTGCGTTGGCGCGGCGCGGCAGTGCTTTTACGCGGGCCATCAGGTCGGCGTTGGTCGAGCCGGTTTCCTCGACGATTTCGATCGGCCAGTCGTGCGCGTGCGCACCGAACAGCTTGACCGCGCGTTCGCGATCGATGCGCCAGTCAGTGCTGGCGCTTGCCACTGCGGGCGGGGAGGTGGGAATCTTGGAGGCATTCATGTCTCATATTGTAGCGACAGCAAAGATGATCGGGACTTGACGCGGACCAACTTGGATCAGTGCGGACCAGCGGCCGAGCCTTCGCTACAATGGCCCGTAATCCTATAACCAGATTCACACGATCCTTGAACCACGACACTCCGCCCGGCCTTGAAGTCGCGGCCGGCAGGCAAGGCAAGATCGTCCGTCTCTCGGGCCAGTGGACGGCGCTCGCGCTCGCTCGCGATCGCGATCGCGACACCGGGCAGGTGATTCCGCTGCTGCGTTCGCTGACCGGCGCGCAAGGCATCGGCGAGTGGGACCTGTCGCGCGTCGACCGGATGGACCACGTCGGCGGCCAGGCGCTGTGGCGCGTGTGGGGCCGCAAGATGCCGCCCGGCACCGCGCTCACCGACACGCAGCGCGACATCTTCGAGCGCATCGCGCTGCTCGACTCGGTGCGCGAGAGCGCCGAGCCGGTCACGCGCCTCGATCCGTTCACACGTCTCGGGCTCGGACTCTTCTCGTTCCTCGAGCATATGCAGGGCGGCGTCACGATGCTTGGACGCGTCGTGCTTGATCTGCTCGCGATCGCACGCAAGCCGAAGCTGACGCCGTGGACCGAAATTTCCGCGAACATCTACAACGCCGGCGCCCGCGCGCTGCCGATCACCGCGCTCGTCGCGTTCCTGATCGGCATCGTGTTGAGCTATCTTTCGGCACAACAATTGCGCATCTTTGGCGCTAACCAGTTCATCGTCAATATTCTCGGCCTCGCGGTGATTCGCGAACTCGGCCCGGTCTTGTCGGCGATTCTGGTGGCAGGCCGCTCGGGCTCGGCGATCACCGCGCAGATTGGTGTCATGCGCGTGACCGAGGAGCTCGACGCGATGCGCGTGATGGGCATCCCGCACGGTCTGCGGCTGATCCTGCCGCGCGTGATCGCGCTGGCCGTCGCGATGCCGCTGCTGGTCATGTGGACCAACATCATCTCGCTCACGGGGGGCGCCCTCGCCGCGAAGCTCGTGCTCGGCATCGAAATGAGCTTCTTCGCGCGGCAGCTGCCGAGCGTGGTGCCGATCGCGAATTTGTGGATCGGCCTTGGCAAGGGCGCGGTGTTCGGTATGCTGATCGCGATCGCCGGCTGTCATTTCGGCTTCCGCATCAAAGCCAATTCGCAAAGTCTCGGCGAAGGCACGACGACCTCGGTGGTGACCTCGATCACCATCGTGATTCTCGCGGACGCGGTGTTCGCGATCCTCTTCCAGAACGTGGGGCTCTGATGATCGCGCCACTGACCGAAGCCGTGCGCGGCCAACCCGTGCCGTCGATTGCCGAACCCGTGATCGAGGTGATCGACATCACCAAGCGCTACGGCCGCAACATCGTGCATCAGCATCTGAGCTTCGACGTGCGGCGCGGCGAGATCGTCGCGGTCGTCGGCGGCTCGGGCTCGGGCAAGACCACGCTGGTGCGGCAGATTCTCGGCCTCGAGCGGCCGTCGAGGGGCACCATCAGGCTGTTCGGCGAAGACCTGTCGAGCATCTCGCCGGAAACCGCGCTGCTGATGCGCAGCCGCTCCGGCATGCTGTTCCAGCGCGGCGCGCTGTTCTCGTCGCTGTCCGTGTTCGACAACGTCGCGCAACCGGTGCGCGAGCTCGGCAAGGTGCCCGAAGACTTGCTGCGCGACATCGTGATGCTGAAGCTCGAAATGGTCGGGCTGCCATGCAAGCATGCGTCGAAGATGCCGGCGGCGCTATCGGGCGGCATGATCAAGCGGGTCGGTATCGCGCGCGCGATCGCGCTCGAACCCGAGCTGCTGTTTCTCGACGAACCGACCGCCGGCCTCGACCCGCAGGCGTCCGACGAATTCGTCGAGCTGATCTCCGGGCTGCATCGCGCGCTCGGTCTCACCGTCGTGATGATCACGCACGATCTCGACACGATGGTCGCGCTATCGACGCGCGTGGCCGTGCTCGCCGATCGCAAGGTGCTCGTCAACGCGCCGGTCGAGGAGGCGGCGGGCGTCGATCATCCGTTCATCCGCGAATATTTCCTAGGCCTGCGCGGGCGCCGCGCGCTGCAGGCGCTGCCGCCGGAGCGCCGCGCGAAGCTGCCGCAGGCGGCACTCGAGCCGGCGTCGTCCGAGTTGCCGCTGTGAAGCCGGCCGCCGTGAACGAGGCCGCAATGAACCAGGAAACCTGACAATGGAAAACAAAGCGCATGCGTTCTGGGCCGGGCTCTTCACGGTCGTGCTGACCGCGGCGATCGGGCTGGCCGCGTATCTGTTCAACGTCGATCGCACCGTGCGGGTGCCGTACGACCTGATCGCGCGCACCAACGTGACCGGCCTCTTCGTGGACGCGGCGGTGCGCTTTCGCGGGCTCGACGTCGGCCGCGTGCAGTCGATCAAATTCGATCCGGAGCATCCGGGGCAGATCCTGATCCGCATCAATGTCGACGAGCACGCGCCGATCACGCATTCGACGTTCGGCAGTCTCGGGCTGCAGGGCGTGACCGGCATCGCGTTCATCCAGCTCGACGATACCGGGCGCGACCTGACGCCGTTGCCGTCGTCCACGCACGAGGTTGCGCGATTGCCGATGCGCCCGGGTCTGCTCGATCAGCTGCAGCAACGCGGCGACGTGCTGCTGCGCAAGCTCGAAAAAGTCACCGATAACGTGAACGACATGCTGTCGCCGGAAATGGTCGACCAGTTGCACGAAACGGCGGCGAGCATTGCGCAGGCGGCCTCGGGTGTCGCGACGCTGACCCGCCAGTTGGGGCCTGTCGCCGGTAAGCTGCCCGGGACGATCGACGAACTGAATCGCACGCTCACGTCGACCAACCAGATGATCACGAATCTGCAGCGTCCGGACGGGCCGTTGGTACGCAATCTGAACAAGGCAGGCACGGCGGCGCAGCAGGCAGGCGACGCGCTCGCCCAGATGAACGTCTCGCTGCAGGACCTGTCCGCGCGGGTCGGCTATGAGACGCTGCCGCGCGTGAATTCTCTGACCGAAGACGTGCGCTCGGCGGCGCAGTCGATCGACCGCGCCGCCGACACCTTCAGCACCAATCCGCGCAGCGTGCTGTTCGGCGCGCCGCGCGCGGCGCCGGGTCCGGGCGAGGCCGGCTTCACGTGGCCCGCCGCCGGCGCCGCGCCTGCATCCCACTAACTCCGCAGGCTAGAACAGAGGAAGATGCCCATGTCACGCTCGATTCACCGACTGTTGTCCTCGCGCGCCGCGCTCGCGGCGCTGCTCGCGTTCGGCGCGCTGGCGGCGGGCTGCGCGGGCTCGTCCGCGGTGGTGTCGGACATCCGCTACGACTTCGGGCCGCCGCCGCAGAGCGCCGCCGCGAGCAGGCTGCCGGCTATCAAGGTGCTCGACGTCGGCGCACCGCCCGTGCTCGAAACCGACCGGCTGATCTATCGGCTGAGCTACGTCGACGCGCAGCAGACGGCCCCCTATGCGAACAGCCACTGGACGATGATGCCGTCGCAACTGTTGACGCAGCGCCTGCGCAACGCGCTGAGCGCGCGCGGTACCGTCCTGACCGGCGCCGACGGCGTGAACGCGCCGGTGCTGCGGGTCGATCTGACCGAGTTCGAGCAGGTGTTCGACAGCCAGGCGGACAGCCACGGCGCGATCACCGCGCGCGCGACGCTGATGCAGGGCGGCAAGGTGATCGGCCAGCAAACCTTCGTCGCGAGCGCGCCGGCGCATTCGGCGGATGCGGCCGGCGGCGCGCGGGCGCTCGCCGCGGCCAGCGACGACCTCGTCGCGCAGATCACCACGTGGCTCGGCTCGCAGGCGCTGGTTGCCGCGCAATGACGGGCGGGCAGCGCACGCGACGGAGCGCTGCATGAGCGAACGCGGGCGCCGCCGCCGCCCGCCAGGCCCCGACGCCTCTGTAGCCCGGTCGCTATAATCGTCCGCACAACGGGCGCTCCTCTTCACACATGACCGTGCGCTGACGGCGCCCTTGCACCTCCTCTCAGCCTTGCTTTGCTCCCCCTGACATCATGGACTCCTTCTACAAGCACCACGTCTTCTTCTGTCTGAATCAGCGCGAACCCGGCGCCGAGCGTCCGAGCTGCGCGAATTGCAACGCGCAGGCGATGCAGGAGTACGCAAAAAAACGCGTGAAGCAGCTCGGCCTCGCCGGTCCCGGCCAGGTGCGTATCAACAAGGCCGGCTGCCTCGATCGCTGCGAGCTGGGCCCGACGCTCGTCGTGTATCCCGAGGCTGTCTGGTACACCTATGTCGACGAAAGCGACATCGACGAGATCGTCGAATCGCATCTTGCGAACGGCAAGATCGTCGAGCGTCTGAAGATCGATCAATAACGCGAACCACAAAACGATCCGCAGGCATCCTGATGAACGTCAACACGAAGAAGTATCTGATCGACGGCCCGGTCGGCAAGATCGAGGTCGCGCTGGACCTGCCCGACGACGTGCGCGAAAAAGGCGCCGCGCCGCGCGGCATCGCGCTCGTCGCGCATCCGCATCCGCTCTTTGGCGGGACGATGGACAACAAGGTCGCGCAGACGCTCGCGCGCACGCTCGTACAGCTGAACTACGTCACGTACCGGTCGAATTTCCGCGGCGTCGGCCAGACCCAGGGCGAGCACGACGCGGGCGTCGGCGAGCGCGACGACCTGTACGCGGTACTCGAGCACATGCGCGCCGATGCGGATTACGGCGACCTGCCGCTCGTGCTCGCGGGCTTTTCGTTCGGCACCGTGGTGCTGTCGCATGTAGCGGCGAAACTGCGCGACGAAGGGCAGGAGATCGAGCGCATCGTGTTCGTCGGTACCGCGGCGAGCCGCTGGGACGTCGCGCCGGTTCCCGAGAGCACGCTCGTGATTCACGGCGAAGTCGACGAGACCGTTCCCATTCAATCCGTTTACGACTGGGCGCGCCCGCAGGAATTGCCGATCGTCGTGATTCCGGGCGCCGAGCATTTTCTGCATCGCAAGCTGCATATCCTGAAGCGGATCATCGTCGACGCCTGGCGCTGAAAACACGCGTCGCGCGCGTTTTGCAGGGGACAGGTGCGCGCAAACGTGTGCAAATCAGCGCTGCGCGCGCGAAATTGACTAGGTAGCGCGCGTATAATGGGCGCTCTTTTTTTGGGCACAGCGCCGGCCTTCCGGCAGATTCGCGCGCCGCGGAGTCGTTTCGCGAGACAGCGCGGCCGGGTGCGCAGCGCTGTGCTCGCGAACCGATTGCGTCGCCGTCAGTCGAACGGGCGCCGCGCCGTTTTACGGCCCGATGCCCCGTCGATCGGCTCCCCCAACTCCGCGCGCTGTCGCGCAACGAATTTTTCTGCACGAACCGACCTTATGCGTTTCTCCTCCTCTGGCCGCACGTCATTCCCGTCTGTCGCTTCTTTCATTTCCCCTTCGCTTAATCGTGCCATTGCCGTCAGCCTCATGCTGCCGGCCACGCTCGTCGCGAGCACCGCGTTCGCGCAGGTGCCGCCGCCTGGCGTCAACGCGCGCTCGTGGGTGCTCGTCGACGCGACCAGCAACCAGGTGCTCGCGTCCGCCAATGCCGACGAGCGCGTCGAGCCGGCATCGCTCACCAAGCTGATGACCGCGTATCTCGTGTTCGAGGCGCTCGACACGAAGAAGATCACGATGGACCAGAGCATCGAGCCGAGCGAAGCCGTGCGCCGCGTGCGCAACGACGAATCGCGCATGTTCATCGAGGCGCTCAAGCCGGTGACCGTGCACGACCTCGTGTACGGCATGATCGTGCAGTCGGGCAACGACGCGGCGATCGCGCTCGCCGAGCTGGTGGGCGGCAGCGAGGCGCAGTTCGTCAACATGATGAACACCGAAGCGCAGAAGCTCGGCATGACGCACACCCATTTCGCCGACGTGAACGGCATGCCCGACCCGCAGCACTACACCACGGCGGGCGATCTCGCGATCCTGTCGGCGCGCCTGATCCGCGACTATCCTGACTACTACAACATCTTCTCGGTCAAGGAATTCACCTACAACAAGATCAAGCAGCCGAACCGCAACCGTCTGCTGTGGATCGACCCGAGCGTCGACGGTCTCAAGACCGGCCACACGCAAGCCGCCGGCTACTGCCTGATCGCGAGCGCGAAGCGTCCGCTGCCGGGCGCGACCGATGCGTCGCGCCGCCTCGTCTCGGTGATGATGGGCGAGCAGAAGGAGCACGACCGCGTCCAGGACAGCCTGAAGATGCTGAACTACGGCTACACCGCGTACGACACGACGCGTCTGTACAAGGCGAACCAGGTCGTGGCCACGCCGCGCGTCTACAAGGGTGCGAAGGACAGCGTGCAGGTCGGCGTGAAGGGCGATCAGTACATCACGCTGCCGAAGGGCGCGGGCGACAAGGCGAAGCCGCAGATCGAACTCACCGATCCGCTGGTCGCGCCGATCGCGAGCGGTCAGCAGGTTGGCACCGCAAAGCTCGTCGCCGACGGCAAGGTGCTCGCGCAGATCCCCGTGGTCGCGCTGCAGCCGGTTCCGCAAGCTGGTGTGGTCGGCCGCGTGTGGGATTCGCTGCTGCTGATGTTCAACAAGAAGAAGTAAAGGCTACGTCGCAATGCCGGCTGTCTGCGACGATTCGCTCGACGCCGGCTGGCGGGAGCTGATCGGGCGCGGTGAATGCAACGTATCAGCGAGCCAAGGCCGCCAAAGCGGCCGCGGTGGAAGAAGGAGTAGAGAATGAATCCCGAGAACGACTCACTGTTTGAGTTCCCCTGCGATTTCCCGATCAAGATCATGGGCAAATCGCACCCCGAGTTTGCCGCGACGATCGTCGAAGTGGTGCGCCAGTTCGATCGCGACGTCGATCCGTCGCGCGTCGAGACGCGGCCGTCGAGCAGCGGCACCTACACGGGGCTGACCGTCCACGTGCGCGCGACGAGCCGCGCGCATCTCGATGACATCTATCGCGCGCTGACCGGCCATCCGATGGTCAAGGTCGTGCTGTAACCCGGCACGCGTTTTTTTCACCTCACGGCGCGACGCGCAACGCGTCCGCCGTCGCTCCCTCCGCCGCGAGGCGCGCACTCGCCGCGGGACCCGCCTCGCAGGCGAGATCGAACAGCAGCCTGAAGCGCGCCACCTCGTCGAACACCCAGTCGCGAAACGCCTTGACCCGCGCGGTCTCCAGCATCCGCGGCAGGCAGATGAAATAGTATTGCCACGGGCTTGGCCCATCCACATCGAACAGCCGCACGAGCCGGCCTGCCGCGATTTCATGCATCGCGAGCGAGCGGCGCGTGAGCGCGACCCCCTGGCCGTCGATGGCCGCCTGCAGCAGATTCGACGAATCCTGATACAGCGCGCCGCGCTTCGGCTCCGGCCAGTCGGTCAGGCCGGCGGCGTCGAACCACGGGCGCCAGAGCTCGTCGTCGGAGCGCAGCAGCGGGACTTTGGCGAGATCGGCCGGGGTTTGCGGCAGCTTGCCGCCGTTGAAGTTGGGCGAGCAGGCCGGGAAGAAAATCTCGTCGAGCAGCAGCTCCGAGTGCAGCCCCGGATATTTGCCGAAGCCGAAGCGGATCGCGACGTCGACGTCGTCGCGCGCGAAGTCGGTCAGCGCATTGGTGGTTAGCAGCTCGAGATCCCACTGCGGATGCGCCTCGATAAAGCTGCCGAGGCGCGGCGTCACCCAGCGCGCTGCGAACGACGTCAGCATCGATATCACGAGGCGCCGCTCGCGGTCGCCGGCGCGGATCGAGCGGGTCGCGTCGGCGAGTTCCATCAGCGCGGCGCGCACCTGCGTGGCATAGCGGCGGCCGGTTTCGGTGAGGCGCACGCGCTTGCCGTCGCGCGCGAACAGCGACACGCCGAGTTCGGCCTCCAGCGCACGGATCTGGTGGCTGACCGCGCCGTGCGTGACGAAGAGCTCATCGGCGGCGCGCGAAAAACTTTCGTGGCGGGCGGCGGCTTCGAACGCCTTGATCGCGTTCAGTGCGGGGAGTTGACGAAGGTCCATCGCAATATTTCTCACATAGACGTGAAAATTGATCGTTTTGCCCAAGTCCTTGCTGCACCTAGGATTCTAGTCATGAAACGATTTTTGGCGAGGGCATCATGCGAGAAATTTCCTCTAGCATTGCGTATGAAATCCGCACGGACGACACGCTGCCGCTGAAGGTGGCGCGCAGCACGAAGCTGAGCGTGAGCGGCGGCGCGGTGTGGGTCACGCGCAGCGACGACACGATGGACTACTGGCTGCAGCCCGGCCACACGCTGCATCTGCGGCGCGGCGAGCGGCTCTGGCTCAGCGCCGAGGGGGCCCCGTTTGCGAAGGTCACGTTCTCGGTACCCAAGCGCTGCGACGAGCGCGCGCTGAACTGGCTTGCGCGCATCGGCGAGCGCTGGATGATGCGCGTGAGCAGCGGCTGGCGCACAGTTTGACCGTGGTGCGGCCGGAACGCGGTGTCTAGCGAAGGGGCTGGCGGCGCGCCAGCCCGCTGTCTCATGTTCCCTGCCCCGTCGGGCGCGGTTTTCCAGATTTCGGTAAACTCCCGGAATCATGTGCGCCACCCCGGTTTCTCCGTCTCCTCAGCCTGCCATCGAGCCGCCCACGCTGCGCTGGCTCGGCCGCGAACCCTACGAAGCCAGTTTCGACGCGATGCGCGCGTTCACCGACGCCCGCACCGCCGACACTCCCGACGAAGTCTGGCTCGTCGAACATCCGCCCGTCTTCACACTCGGCCAGGCCGGCGATCCGGCCCACCTGCTGGCGGCCGACAGCAGCATTCCGCTCGTCAAGGTCGACCGGGGCGGACAGATCACGTATCACGGACCCGGACAGGTGGTCGCGTATCTGCTGCTCGACCTGCGCCGGCGCAAGCTGATGGTGCGCGAGTTGGTCACCCGGATCGAGCAGGCCGTGATCGACACCCTGGCGGCGTATAATCTCGCCGGAGAACGCAAGGCGGGCGCCCCCGGCATCTACGTGGCGCCCGGGCCCGACGCCGGAGCGCATGCCGGCGCGAAGATTGCGGCGCTTGGTCTGAAAATCCGCAACGGCTGCAGCTATCACGGCGTGAGTCTGAACGTGAACATGGACCTGCGGCCGTTTCTCGCGATCAATCCATGCGGCTACGCGGGGCTCGAAACAGTCGACATGGCGACGCTCGGCGTCGCCGCAGGCTGGGACGACGTGGCCCGTACCCTCGCAGCAAGTCTCACCGCAAACCTCGACGGCAATCCCGCGGCCGTCGCCCAACCGCAGGCTGGTGCGCTCACCGCCTGACTGGATCGAACGAATGACTGACGTAACCGCGAATCCCGCAGCAGCCACCCCCGCACCCGAAGGCGTGCCGGCCCTCGCCGCCTACGACGCCACCGCGAAGCAGAAAGCGCAAGCCAAGACCGCGCGCATCCCGATCAAGGTCGTCCCGATCGAAAAGCTGAAGAAGCCGGACTGGATCCGCGTGAAGGCGGCCACGGGCAATTCGCGCTTCTACGAAATCAAGCAGATCCTGCGCGAGCACAACCTGCACACGGTTTGCGAGGAAGCGAGCTGCCCGAACATCGGCGAATGCTTCGGCAAGGGCACTGCGACCTTCATGATCATGGGCGACAAGTGCACGCGCCGCTGCCCGTTCTGCGACGTCGGCCACGGTCGTCCCGATCCGCTCGACGCCGACGAACCGGCCAACCTCGCGCGCACCATTGCCGCGCTGAAGCTGAAATACGTCGTGATTACCAGCGTCGATCGTGACGACCTGCGCGACGGCGGCGCGGCGCACTTCGTCGAATGTATCCGTCAGACGCGTGAGCTGTCGCCGCAAACGCGCATCGAAATCCTGACGCCGGACTTCCGCGGCCGCCTCGATCGCGCGCTCGGCATCCTGAACGCCGCGCCGCCCGACGTGATGAACCACAACCTCGAAACGGTACCGCGTCTGTACAAGGAAGCGCGCCCGGGTTCGGACTACGCGCATTCGCTGAAGCTGCTGAAAGACTTCAAGGCGCTGCATCCGCACGTCGCGACCAAGTCCGGCCTGATGGTCGGCCTCGGCGAGACCGAAGAGGAAATCCTGCAAGTGATGCGCGATCTGCGCGAGCACGACGTCGACATGCTGACGATCGGCCAGTATCTGCAGCCGTCGGAGCACCATCTGCCGGTGCGTGCGTATGTGCATCCGGACACCTTCAAGATGTACGAGGAAGAGGCGTACAAGATGGGTTTCACGCACGCCGCGGTGGGCGCGATGGTTCGTTCGAGCTATCACGCCGACGTGCAGGCGCATGGAGCCGGCGTGGTCTGACGCGCCGGCGCCTCGCTTCACGCACGCAGAAATGAAAAGCCCGCCGATGTGCGGGCTTTTCATTTAGACCGCCCTTTTATCAGCAAGGAAACGACACGTGGCAACTCCGATGGATCGAGGGATCTCCGCGCAATGGCCTTATCCGCGGCTCGTCGCGCATCGCTGCGGCGGCACGCTCGCGCCGGAAAACACATTGGCCGGTTTCGACGCCTGCGTGCGCTACGGCTATCGCATGGTCGAATTCGACGCGAAGCTGTCCGCCGACAACGCGCTGTTCCTGCTGCACGACGACGAGCTCGATCGCACGACCAACGGCCACGGGCCGGCGGCCACCCACACATGGCAGGAACTCTCCGTTCTCGATGCCGGCGCGTGGCGCGGCGCTGAGTTCGCCGGCACGCGACTGCCGACGCTGGCCGACGCAGCGCAACGTTGCGCGCGCGACGGCATCGCCGCGAACATCGAGATCAAGCCGTGTCCGGGCCGCGAAGTCATAACCGGCACCCTGGTCGCCCAAGGCGCGCTCGCGCTGTGGCAAGGGCAGACACCGCCGCTGCTGTCGTCGTTCTCGTTCGACGCGCTCGCCGCCGCGCGTGCTGCCGCGCCGTCGCTGCCGCGCGGCATGCTGTTCGAGCAGGTGCCTGCGGACTGGCTGGACATCGTGCGCGAACTCGACTGCGTCTCGCTGCACGCGAGTCACCGTTATCTGAGCGAGCCGCTGGTCGCGCAGATCCGTGCGGCCGGGCTGCGGGTGCTCGCCTACACGGTGAACGACCCGGCGCGCGCGCGATTGCTCGAACAATGGGGCGTCGACATGATCTGCACGGATCGGATCGATCTGTTGGCGTGACGCCGCGCTTGCAAGTGCCGCACAAACCCGTGCGGGTTTCCCCGCAAGTGCGCGCCCCCTCGATTCCGGATTCCCCGACGGCGGTCGTCCGGATTTCCGGAAACCCGGACGGCGCGCGCCGAGCCTTGGCGAAAAATCCATAATAATCAAGGCTCCCAGTCCGATATTGAACTGGCATCGACCTTGCGAAAGAGAGCGGGTGGCCGCCACGGCCCGACAAAAAAGCAAGGAGACAACGATGTCCGATTTCCCTTCCCGGTATTTCTGAATTCGTCGCCTTGTAGGGGCCCGCTACCGTGCGCCCGCGCGACGATGTTTCGTTCGCGTAGCGCGCATCGCGGCGGCTCATCAGCTCATTTCCCTCGCAGGAATCATCGTGAAGAAACCTATCCATAAAGTGCTGTACGTCCAGGTGATCGTGGCGATCATCATCGGTGTCGTGCTGGGCCATTTCTACCCTAATCTCGCCATCGACATGAAGCCGCTCGGCGACGGCTTCATCAAGCTGATCAAGATGGTGATCGGGCCGATCATCTTCTGTACTGTGGTGACGGGCATCGCCGGCATGGAGGACATGAAGAAGGTCGGACGCGTGGGCGGCAAGGCGCTGCTGTACTTCGAAATCGTCTCGACCTTTGCGCTCGTGCTCGGCCTCGCTGCTACGCACCTGCTGCGTCCGGGCGCCGGTTTCAACGTTGACCCGGCCTCGCTCGACGGCCGCGCCGTCGCGTCGTATGCCGAGAAGGCGCACGGCCAGTCGACCGTCGACTTCTTCATGCACATCATTCCTGACACGCTCTCGTCGGCGTTCGCGCAGGGTGAAATCCTGCAGATCCTGCTGATCGCGCTGCTGTTCGGCGCCGTGCTCGCGACGGCCGGTGAGAAGGGCAAGCCCGTGATGAACCTCATCGAAGGGATCTCGCACATCCTGTTCGGGATGGTGCGCATCATCACGAAGCTCGCGCCGATCGGCGCGTTCGGCGCGATGGCCTTCACGATCGGCAAGTACGGCATCGGTTCGCTGCTGCCGATGCTCAAGCTGGTCGGCACGTTCTATCTGACCTCGATCGTGTTCGTGGTATTCGTGCTCGGCGCCATCGCGCGGATGGTGGGCTTCAACATTCTGCGTTTCGTCGCGTACATCAAGGAAGAGTTGCTGATCGTGCTCGGCACGAGCTCGTCCGAAGCCGCGCTGCCGCAGTTGATGCTGAAGCTCGAAAAGCTCGGCTGCTCGCGTTCGGTGGTGGGCCTCGTGGTGCCGACCGGCTACTCGTTCAACCTCGACGGCACCAACATCTACATGACGATGGCGGTGCTGTTCATCGCCCAGGCCACCAACACGGACCTCTCGTGGGGCCAGCAGCTCACGCTGCTCGCGGTGACGATGCTGACCTCGAAGGGCGCGAGCGGCGTGACCGGCGCGGGCTTCATCACGCTTGCGGCAACGCTTGCCGTCGTGCCGACGATTCCGCTGTCGGGCATGGTGCTGATCCTTGGCATCGACCGCTTCATGAGCGAGTGCCGCGCGCTGACCAACATCGTCGGTAACGGTGTCGCGACGGTCGTCGTGTCGGCCTGGGAGAAGGAGCTCGACCGCAAAAAGCTGAACGCGGTGCTGCGCGGCGATGTGGAAGTCAAAGAGTCGGCCGGCGTTTGAGCCGCGCCTCGCTGTTCCTGTCTTGACCGGCGCGGACGCTGACGTATGAAACCGGCCTCCGCGCGTCGGTCTGAGGGCGACCCCTTGCCGCCCTATGCCACAATGTCCGATCCCAATCGATCGGACATTGCCACCGTGACCCGCCGCCTGCTGATTCTCTTCGCGCTCGCAACCGGGCTCGCGGCGGCCTGCTGGCTCACCTATAGCCTCGCGTGGAAAAGCGGCGTCGACACGCTGCGGCGCAACGCCGCCGTGCGCGCCGAGCGTACCGCGAGCGCGCTCAAGAGCACGCTCGAGCGCTACGAGTCGCTGCCTTATCTGCTCGGCGAGCATCCGATCGTGCAGGACGTGCTGATCGATCCGAATCCGGCCAACGTCAAGCGCGCGAATCTCTATCTCGAAGACCTGAATCGCCACGCGCGCGCAACGGTCACCTACATCATTTCGCTCGATGGCTACTGCGTCGCCGCCAGCAACTGGCGCGAGCCGGGCAGCTTCGTCGGCGCGAGCTATCAGTTCCGGCCATATTTCGTCGAGGCCCTGAACGGCGGCGTCGGCCGCTTTTTCGGCATCGGCACGATTTCACAGGCGCCCGGCTACTACATCTCGCAGCCGGTGCGGCGAGACGGCAAGATCGTCGGCGTGGCGGTCGTCAAGCTTGATCTCGAATGGTTTCAGGGCGTCGGCGCGTCCGAGCCGCTCGTCGTCACCGACGATCACGGCGTGATCTTCCTGTCGTCGGTGCCGGCGTGGAAGTACCACACGATCCGGCCGCTGCCCGGCCAGGTTGCCGATTCGATCTACCAGACGCGCCAGTACGCGCAGCAGCCGATCGCGCCGCTGCCGGTGACGATCGAGCGCACACTCGAAGGCGATGCGCATATCGTGCGCATCGGCGGCGGGCGCTCCGCGCCGCGCTACCTCGCGTCGCGGCGCAGTATGGGCGAGCCGGACTGGCATCTGATCACGATGTCGCCGGTCGATCCTGTCGATGCCGACGCACGCAAGGCGACCATCGTCACCGGTTTCGGCTATGTGTCGGTGGTGCTGCTCGCGTTCTACTGGCGCATGCGGCGCGCGCGTGTGCGCGAAATGATGCGCAGCCGCGCGCTGCTGCAGAAGGCGTATGCCGAGCTGAACGAGCGCGTCGCCGAACGCACCGCCGATCTATCCGAGGCGAACGAGCAGTTGCACAAGGAAGTCGCCGAGCGCACGCGCGCCGAGCAGGAGTTGCGCGCCGCGCACGACGAGCTGATCCAGGCGAGCAAGCTCGCCGCGCTCGGCCAGATGGCGGCCGGCATCACGCACGAGCTGAATCAGCCGCTCGCCGCGCTGCGCAGTTTCTCGGACAACACGCGCGTGCTGCTCGAACGCGGCGATCAGGTATCGGCGCGCGAGAATCTCGAAGCGATCGCGGCGCTCACCGAGCGCATGGGCAAGATCACGAACCAGCTGAAGCTGTTCGTCGGCCGGGCGCGGCCGCGCAGTGCGCGCGCGCCGCTCGTGCGGGCGTTGCGCAATGTCGTCGCTTTGCTGCAGAAGCGTCTGCAGGGTGTCGAGCTCGAATTCGTGCTGGTCGATGCCGACGCCGGAACCGCCGTTGCGCCAGGCGGCGCGCGCACACCGCTGAATCTTGCCGACGATCATCCGGAGCTGGTCGCCAATTGCGACGATCTACGGCTCGAACAGGTGCTGATCAACCTGCTCGGCAACGCGCTCGACGCCACCGCCGGCATGAGCCCGCCGCGCATCACGATCGAGGTCGAGGCAGGCGTCGCGAATCTGTCGATCGTGGTCGTCGACAACGGCCCCGGCATTCCCGACGACGTGCTGCCGCACCTGTTCGAGCCCTTCTTCACGACGAAGGAAATGGGCCAGGGGCTCGGCCTCGGCCTTGCGATTTCATCGTCGATCGCGCGCGATTGCGGCGGCTCGCTCGTCGCGCGCAACGCACCGTACGGCGGTGCATTATTCGTGTTGACGTTACGTCGCGCGCGCGTGCAGGCGAGCTCCACGCACGATCCGCTTACCGCTGGCTCCTGATTTCAGATCGAAGCATCACCCGGAACACGCAATGAACGACGGCCTGCAAGTGCTGTATATCGAAGACGACGAACTGGTGCGGCGCGCAAGCGTGCAGAGCCTGCAACTGGCGGGCTTCGACGTGATCGGCCATGCGTCGGTTGAGGCTGCGGCGAAGCTGATCAGCGCGGACTTTTCCGGGGTGATCGTCAGCGATATCCGGCTGCCCGGCGCTAGCGGCCTCGATCTGCTCGCGCAGTGCCACGAGCGCGCGCCCGACGTGCCGGTGATTCTGGTCACCGGTCACGGCGATATATCGATGGCCGTGCAGGCGATGCGCGACGGCGCCTACGACTTCATCGAAAAGCCGTTCGCGTCCGAGCGGTTGATCGAAACCGTGCGGCGCGCGCTGGAGCGCCGCAAGCTCGTGCTCGAAAACCTCGCGCTGCGCCGTGAGCTGGCTGGGCAGAACGCGGTGGCGCCGCGCATCATCGGCCGTAGTCCGGCGATCGAGCAGGTGCGGCGCCTGATCGCAAACGTCGCGCCGACCGATGCATCCGTGCTGATCAACGGGGACACCGGCGCCGGCAAGGAGCTGATCGCGCGCAGCCTGCACGAGCTGTCGCCGCGGCGTGACAAGCCGTTCATCGCGGTGAACTGCGGCGCGCTGCCCGAGCCGATGTTCGAATCGGAGATGTTCGGCTACGAGCCGGGCGCGTTCACGGGCGCCGCCAAACGGCGGATCGGGAAGCTCGAACATGCGTCGGGCGGCACGCTGTTTCTCGACGAAATCGAGAGCATGCCGCTCGCGTTGCAGGTCAAGCTGCTGCGCGTGCTGCAGGACGGCGTGCTCGAGCGGCTCGGCTCGAATCAGCCGATTCGCGTCAATTGCCGCGTGGTCGCGGCGGCGAAGGGCGATATGGCCGAGCATGTCGCGGATGGCTCGTTCCGGCGCGATCTGCTCTATCGGCTCAACGTGGTGACGATCGCGCTGCCGCCTTTGAGCGAGCGTCGCGAGGACATCGTGCCGCTGTTCGAGCATTTCCTGCTTGATGCGGCCGTCCGTTATCAGCGGCCGGCGCCGATGCTTACCGATCGGCAGCGCACGAGCCTGATGCAACGCGACTGGCCGGGCAATGTGCGCGAGCTGCGCAATGCCGCAGACCGCTTCGTGCTCGGCATCGCCGACGAACCGGTGCTGTCCTTTGCCGACGACGGCGGGACCACACACCCGCTGAAAGAGCGTGTCGAGCAGTTCGAGCGCGCGATGATCGCCGAGGCATTGGAGCAGGCGGGCGGCGTAGTGGCCGTAGCGGCGGACCGGCTGCAGCTCGGCAAGGCGACGCTCTACGAGAAGATCAAGCGATATGGCCTTGCGGCTAAAGGGGAAGGGGAGCGGTGAGGAGTGGCGGCGCCGGCGGCGGAAAAATTGCGCCGGCGCGGGTGGGATCTGCCTGAGCCGGCTTAAGTCGAGGTGCCCTTCAGCGCCTTCGCGAGCAACTGGTCGAGTTCCGCGAATTGCGGCTCGCCGACATAACGCTTCAGGATCTTGCCGTCTTTATCGACGACGAAGGTGGTCGGCGTGAGCTGCACGTTGCCGAATTGCTTGGCGGCCGAGCCGTCGTCCATCGCGACCTTGAACGGCAACTGACGCGTTTGCGTGTAGTTGGTCACGTACATCGGCGCGTCGTAGTTCATCGCCACCGCGACGAATTCGAGGCCCTGGCCCTTGAAGCGGTTATAGGTCTCGACCATTTGCGGCATTTCCTTCATGCAGGTGTCGCAGCTCGTCGCCCAGAAGTTGACGAGATAAACCTTGCCTTTGAGGTCCGCAGTGGTGATCTTCTGCCCCGACAGCAGCGTGAAGGTCGCATCTGGCACACGCTGTTGGCCGGCAAACGCGAAGTAACCGGCGACGGCGAGCGCAACGGCCACGGCCAGCGCGATCAGATAGCGAAGCGGGCTCGTGCGCCGGGCGGCGGTCGGTGAATTGGAACTCATGAACGGAACCTCGTGAGTCGCGCGCGGCGCGGAACAATGGGTCGGTGTGGTGGCGCTCTGGCCGATGCTGAACAGCGTTTCTATTGTAGCTCCAACGGGGCGGCTGCGCCGAAGCGGCGGGACCGCATGGCCCCGCGCGCCGGGCTGGCGGCCAATCAGCGGATAATGGCGCTTTACGCTCCGCAAGCCCGTTCTTCCGTCCCATGCTCCGAACCGCTCTTTGCGTCAGCCGTGTTGCTGCCCGTGTCCTGTCCCGTTTTCCGTTGAGCCGCCGTTTGCCCGCCAGCCGCGTCGACGCGGTAGCGGCCGCGCTGATGCTCGGCGTAGCGCTCAGCGCATGCTCGCCGACCTTCGACTGGCGCACCGTGATGAACAACGACAACGGCTACACGGTCGACTTTCCAGCCAAGCCGGGCAACGATCAGCGCGCGGTGCAGATCGACGGCACCGCGATGCAGATGGCCATGCAGACCGCCGAAGCCGGTAACGCGGTATTCGCAGTTGGCACCGTGATGCTGTCTGACGACAGCGAAGCGACGCAGCGCGCCGCGCTCGATTTCCTGCGCACGGGACTGGCGCGCAACGTCGGCGCGGTGCCCGATGCACACGCGGTGCAGATCCCGCTGGCGGCGGGCGGCAAGACGCCCGGTCTGGAAATGACGGTGAGCGGCGCGGCGGGCGCCCAACACGAGACGCGCACGGTGTATGCGCGGCTCGTCGCGCGGGGCCGGCACGTGTACCAGGCTGCGATCATCGCGGATCAACCGTTGCCTCAAGATCAGGTCGACCAGTTTTTTTCGTCGTTCCAGCTGTACTGACAACGGTATTTTGGGCTGATCGGGCGCGCCTCAGAGTGTTGCGCGTAGTGAAAGTTCCTTCGCAGGTTTGCGCGCTAATTGCCGGTTTACGTTGAGGTTTTTGACTTATACGCGCCATCCTGTGGATAACTCTGTTGAGAAGTCGGCCCCAATGCCCGGAAAAGCCCATCGGACGGGCCTTCCGTCAAATGGCGCGAGCGTGGCGTATTTTAAAAAATCCAATGAAATCAATGTGTTGGCGAGATGTTCGTTAGCGAGTCTTTCAGTTGTATCAAAATCTGTCGGAAGCGCGAACATGTGAATAAGTCAAGTCTTGACAGTAGATTTTTCTCCTCATAACGAGCCAAAAGCGCGGCGGTATTGAATCGCCTCGGCGACTTGCCCGGCGCTCGGCATCGCCGCGCCGGCCAGGTCGGCCACGGTGCGCGCGACCTTCAATACCCGGTAGTACGCCCGCGCCGACCAGCCGAAGCGCTCGCCGGCTTCGCGCAGCAGCGCCTCGCCTGCCGCGTCCGGCCGGCACACATCGTCGACTTCGCGTCCGTCCAGCTCGCGGTTGGTCTTGCCTTGCCGCACCAGCTGCCGCTCGCGCGCTACGCTCACGCGCTGTGCGATCGCCGCGCTCGTTTCGCCAGCGCCAGCGGCGCGGGCCGCGAGTTCGGTGGCCGTCAGCGCCGGAATGTCGAGCTGGATGTCGATGCGGTCGAGCAGCGGTCCCGATAATTTGCGCAGATAGCGCGCGGCAACTTCCGGCGTGCAGCGGCAGCGCCCGCCCGGATCGCCGCGCCAACCGCACGGGCACGGGTTCATTGCGGCGATCAGTTGGCAGGCGGCGGGGAAATCCGCTTGCCACGCGGCGCGCGAGATCGTAATGCGGCCAGCTTCCAGCGGCTCGCGCAGCGTTTCGAGCACCACGCGATCGAACTCAGGAAGTTAGCTTTTTACGCCTTTGTCGTTGTCAATCCGAGCGTAGCGAGGGTCGATTTGCTTTCAAGGTTTACACATCATTTCATGATGTGAAACCGCGGGTTGCTTCGTTGCAAAGCATTCGTTTTGCTTTCATTGCAGTCGCATGGCCGCGAGGGTGCCCTATCTTTGTCGAGCCCCACATCCTTGATATCTCATGCGGTGTTACGTTTAAAATCGTCCGAAGAAACAGCCGAAGAAATGTCCTGGTGCACCTGCGGTGCCGACTGACACGCAAACCGAAGACTTGCACGGCATTGGACAAAGAGCGAGCAGGTGCACCTCCACGGCTAAAACGAAGATTGGAAAAGGGGTGGCAAGTGGCGTTCAGAAAGGAAGTTACTTTCCCGGCGATTTATGCCGTTCACGGACTGGTTGACGGCAACAGAGTGGTTCAACTGGCGAGAAACGCAAGGACGTGCGAAGTTTCGGTGAGTGAGCCACTCGGTCGCGCTCGCAGTTATCTAGTCCTTGAAGGTTTCGACGCCGAGAAAATCGCTGTCGCGACAAGGTCGATTCCCACGCCTGAAAGCATGGACCGCCTTCTGGTTCTCTCAGATTCGTCTGAGATGCCATCTGAGGGCTCAAACTGGGACTTTTCGACTCGGCCTACGCGCTGGGCGTTTCCAAAAGCATTGAGCGTCGGCGCCGAGCCAACGGATGAAAGCGCGCGGCGGACAGCGTCGGTTGTCGCGAGTTGGGGTGACGCTTTCCTATATCGTGAAGAGCGCATAGAGGACGACGGTACGGTTCGCCCCGGATTGCGTGCGCCACAGATTGGCGCGCTACATGCGGCGTTAGGTCATTGGCGAGCTTCCTCGAAGCCGGCAACGATTGTGATGCCGACCGGCACCGGGAAAACCGAAACAATGCTTGCATTGCTGGTCGCGCATCGTATTCCACGGCTGTTGGTCCTTGTTCCCAGCGACGCACTCCGAGAACAGATTGGTTATAAGTTTGTTACTTTGGGATGGCTGAAGAAGTTCGGGGTCGTTGGCTCTGGCGCTCAGTTTCCCGTGGTTGGTTTCCTGAAGGCAATGCCCAAGGATGCAGAAGCCCTTCAGAGCATTCTCGAGCGCTGCAACGTCGTAGTAGCGACCATGAGCATTGCGGCAAACAGTCGAGCGACCCATAGGGCAGCGCTCGCCAGATGGGCGACGCACCTATTCATAGACGAAGCGCACCATGTGTCTGCCGCAACCTGGACAGCGTTCCGCGACGAATTCGGCGAAAAGCCCGTGCTCCAGTTCACAGCTACACCATTCCGTACCGATGGAAAATTAGTCGACGGGAAGGTGATTTTCAACTACCCGCTTCGACGCGCTCAGGCCGAGGGGTATTTCAGGTCTGTGAACTTTCGGCCCGTCGTTGAGTACAACAGTGAGCGCGCGGACGACCGCATCATGGAAGAGGCAATTTCTGTGCTTCGGGCAGATTTGGCTGCAAATCGTGACCATGTCCTCATGGCCCGGGTCCATTCAATTTCGCGAGCCGAGGCAATACATCAAATTTATAGCGAGTACGCGCCTGACCTGCGCCCGCTGATAGTGCACAGCCGTCAAACCGCGGTCAGCAGGCAGGTCAATCTGCAGGCCCTCCGCACACGGGTCTCTAGGGTGATTGTCTGCGTCGATATGCTGGGCGAAGGTTTCGATATGCCGCAGCTCAAGGTTGCTGCGCTCCACGATATGCACAAGAGCCTAGCAATCACGCTGCAATTTACTGGAAGGTTCACACGGACGTCGGGCGACGACATCGGCGACGCGACGGTTGTTGCCAACATCGCTGATGTAGAGGTTGGCGAACGCTTGCGAGCACTTTATGCAGAAGACGCGGAATGGAACGAACTGCTCAGGGTACTGAGCGAGGGGGCCACGGAAGACGAAATTCGGCGTTCCGAGTTTCTCGAAGGATTCCGAGAGTCCGCGCCACAAATTGCGTTGCAGAACATTTCGCCGAAGATGAGCGCCGTGGTCTATCGGACCGGTACGTCGTGGGACCCCGAACGTATTCAACGCGCAATAAAGGCAGCGCGGATGTATGCGGGGCCCTTCCATAATCCGGCAGAGCATGTCAGCGTATTTGTTACCAAGGACCAAGAACAGGTTCCGTGGGGCGATGTACGCGACTTGAAGAACACGACGTGGAACGTGTTCGTATTGCACTGGAGCGAAGCGCAAAGTCTTCTGTTCATCAACAGCTCTGACAACTCTTCGGTGCACGAGGAGCTCGCTCGAGCTGTCTGTGGTCCCGATACGACTCTAATCAAAGGCGAGCAAATCTTTAAGTCATTGCACGGCGTAACGAGGTTTCTCATTATGAACCTCGGGCTACGCCATCTGATAAGCAAGACGGTCCAATTTTCGATGTATAGCGGCGCCGACGTGGGGAATGCACTCACGTTGGCCTTGCGCCAGAACCGGTCGAAATCTAACTTGTTCGGTCGTGGGTACGAAGGCGGTGAGCGGGTCACGGTAGGCTGTTCTCAAAAGGGACGCCTCTGGTCACATCGTATCGCCTACGACCTTGCAAAATGGGTGAAGTGGTGTCATGAGGTCGGCGAAAAGCTAAACAATCCCGATATTTCCACGGAAGACATTTTCAGGAATGTCGTCATTCCGGAAGTCGTCTCGGCGCGGCCGGCGGTTGTGCTGATAGCCGTCGACTGGAGTGAGGAAATGTTGCACCGGCGCGAGGACGCCGTCGAAGTCGATATCGACGGAACGCTGAGTGCTCTTTATGACGTTGACCTTCAGCCGATTTCGACCGCTGCGGACGGTCCGTTAAGCTTGCGGCTCAGAACGCCAAACGGCGACTCCGTGTATGAGGTGCGTTTCTCGGCTGACGATGTGTCTTATGTACTCGTTGGGGGTACTGCGGCGCATGTCGTATCGGGGCGCAAGCGCGTACCGTTGGATGAGTGGTTCCGTGCCGAGCCGCCTAGTTTGTACTTCGCTGATGGTTCAACGCTCGTTCACAACGAGCTTTTCAGGCTTCCCGCGACTGAGCGTCGGGTCGCATTCGAACGCGAACGTCTTGTCGCCTGGGATTGGGACGGCGTGAACATCCGGAAAGAATCGCAGGGTGCAGACAAAGACGCGGACTCGATTCAACGAAGAGTTATCGAAAGTCTCCTTGCGCACCAAGGCGAGGACCGACTGGACATCATCTTTGATGATGATGGCTCCGGCGAGATGGCTGACGTAGTTGCAATGAAGGTTCTCCCTGGCCAGGTCGCGGTTTCCTTCTATCATTGTAAGTACTCGGGAGGTGACAGGGCTGGGGCGCGCGTTGATGACCTTTATGTGGTTTGTGGCCAGGCGCAGCGTAGTGTCTTTTGGAAGGGCGAACCCGAGCGATTGTTCAAGCACCTGCAGCACCGCGAGGTCGGTCGGCAACGCAGCGGACGCACGCGATTCGAACGAGGTGACTTGAAGGCGCTCTCCACCGTTGCGCGGTCGCTTCGCTCTAGTCGGCTATCACTCAAAATTTACGTCGTGCAGCCGGGTGTTTTGAACGAGGACGTTAGTGCTGCGCAGCTCGAGCTGCTCGGGGTAACCGAGCTTTATTTGCGCGAGACATACGACTGCGCATTCGAATTTGTCGGAAGCTGAGGCGTGGCCCGGCAAGGAACGCCTTGAGCTGGTAAGGCCGCTGGCTATACCGAATCGCTCAGCGGTACTCCGCGTGCCTTGCCAGCAAAAACTCCGCAATTGCACCCATGCTTTCAATAGCGAGGCGAGCCTCGCTGTCTGATACTGACGACAGCCACGGGCGGCCATGTCCTGTTCCTTCCTTGTTACGCAGTCTATTGAGCGCAATCGCCAGTTCAAACAAGGACCGTTCAACCTGGCGTTGTGCAGGCTCGCCCGCAGGTGGTGGCTGGCCTGGCACCGGCAAGGCCAGCCCAAGGCGCTCGAATACCGCGGCCAGCAAACTCGGGAAGTTGCTGCTCGCCGAATAGCCCTTTACTCGCTCGGTCAGGATATGACCCAAGACCGCTTCCAAGAGGTCTTTTCCAGTCCCTGTCACCAAGGCTGCGTCGCCGGCACCGGTCTTGGCGCGCCGGACATATGCATTTAATGCTTCGGTCAACTCCGCGCCCGACATGCCATCAAGCAGAATCGCTCTCAGAACGCCGTCCGGAGCCAGCTCATACCCCTCTGACCGAAACGCGTCAGTCAGATTTTTGATGGCATCGGCTCCAGCGTAGTTTTCGGAGTCAGGTCGAAACCCGCCTTTGCCTCGAACCTGAGAAACGATGGCGGCCACGAGTCGCTCGCCAGCGTCCCTGTCGAATTCCAAGGCCCAGTAAAGGACCGTCCGAACGCGCTTGGCTTTTCCAGTAGAGCCCTGCTTTGCTGGGTCTGGTTCTTCAAGTCCGTGGGCTCGGAACAGGAATGCAAGGTCCGAATGGCTTGGCGCCCTTGGCCGTTCGGCCTGCGCGTCGCCAACGAGCGATGCAAGCGCAGTCGCAATTGCCTCGGTCAACGGCGCGCTGACTTTCTTGTTTTCAGACACCGAGATGCTCCCTTCAGGGAAACTGCAAGTTAGTGATTGACTGCTGTTGACCTGGCGCCGCTGCAAAAACGTATAAGGCGGTGTACTACACGTGGCATGAACTCTTCGAAACCGAACTCAGCTTACACCTACCTTGATGCTCTAGAGCTTCCGGAACTGCTTGGCATATCGGTCCAAGCTGTCTTCCTGCGGGTGACGCGTCAACCTTGGCTTTTGCCCCAGCGTGCAATCCTGTACGACCAGCAGTTATTTCGTTGGCGACAAGACGTAGCCGAAGCTTGGCTGCACGAACGCTCCTGACGTCAGGACGAATGCCGTCAGCGCGTCCTGAAATGTAGCTGAGGCAAAGGCCGGCTCCAGTTTGCATTCGCCAATGACAGTCAGGTAACGCTGGAAAGTTGCCGGGCAGCGCGCGACAAAAAGTCCTCTGCAACGGAGGCCGGGGCCGTGACGGATTTGGTTGCAGTTAAATCGAGTGTCTAAACCTGTTGCGCTATAGGCTGTATGAAATCAGCCTCCGCTTCTCCGCCTTACGACTATCTCGATGCCAACGAACTCGCTGACCTGCTCGGCCTTTCCTTGCGCACAATCATCTTGCGAGCAAAACATCGCCCGTGGCTGTTACCACCGCGCGCTCAACTTTATGACCAGGAACTCCTTCGTTGGCGACAAGACGTAGTCGAAGCATGGCTGCATGGATTCTCATGACGACCCAACGGGCGTCGGTGTATATCCAAATGCTGAAACTCGCGCTCGGCGCCAACACGCAGACCGAGCGTGTTGCCCGCGTCAGAGCTACGTACCAATGGTGTCGGTTCTCGAATGGGGTCGAGATGATGGCCACAACGGCGCGGTGGATTTCTGGTTGTCTGGCACCACGATGCTCCCTCGTGCAAGTTATTGATTGAGTTCCATCGACCTGCGGCGGTCTAGCGAGCACTTCCCGCGGCGCGCCAGACGCTCAGGCACAGTCAACCGCGCCTAGCGTCAATTGAAAAGCTGCTTTGCCAGCTCCCCGAACCAGCCGGTCAATCCAGAACACGCATCTTTGATAACCGGAACATCATCACGATGCAAAACCAATTTTTTGAGCAATAGTGCCAGAACAAACTCCGGCGCTGCACTGCCTGCAGGAGACGTGTGCAGTTCGATAAACTTTGCAATCAAGCGAGTCATATCCCTGCTAGCACCTCTGTCAACGGAATAGTCCAATTCTGACGCGTAGGCTGCTCGGAGCAATGCGGCTTGGATTGCGCCATCGTTGAACCGCGTGAATGTCGCCGGCTCAATCAATGTATGCTGAAACACGCCGCTGCGTAGCGATGTTTCCGGGTCGCCAGAGCGTGCACATCTCGAGGCTTCGAGGAAGGTCGCAACCGTGAGAAGGACCCCTGCGCCGAAGTTGTCGCCAGCGAGGGTGTGGCCCTCGTTCCAGAGGAGAAATCCGGCTGAGAGCGGTTGTGGCTCGCCTCGCGCTGAAGGCAAGAAAGCTAGCTCATCGGAAAGCCCCTCCGAAGCTTGCAAGGCGTCGCGTCGACGAGTCAACCGTTCAGGAACGTCGACGCTTTTTGCTTCACATGTTTCGATGAGTTCGTCGATAAGCGTTACTTCGTCATCCCACTGGATGGCCCTGTTGACACGTCCCACGGGAAGCACGAACGCGTGCTTAAACCGATAGGCGCTGTCGGCGGAATTCGAGCCAATGTCGCTCGTGAGTTCTTTGAACCGAGTTTCCGACTCTGGCAGAGCTGCCAGCGCAATATAGAGCCTCGGCCCGGACCTTTGAACGATACGAAGCGTTGCGCTTATCTGTTTGAAGATAAACCCGTTCGACACGATTGGGCTGGCGACAATGGCAGCCGCGGTTTTCAGGAAGACGGCGAGTTCCTCTCCAGGGTTTTCCAAGGTGAGGTGGTCAACGATGCGCGTCGTTGTCCCCGGCGCGCGCTCTTGGAGTATTGCGTCAATCCGCTGCGCAAGTCGGAGATTGTAGGGTGCACCATTCGTCAAATCCTTCGGGTAGACGATAACAGTAGGGCCGGGCGCGGCGTAGTTGCGAATCCAATCCTGAAGCAGGCAGCCGTCTTCGGCGACTACGGTCGTGTGGCGCTCCAGCAGCGCCTTGACGTCAAGTGAGAGCGACCACCATTTGCTTCCCACGGCTTTGCGCCTGCCGACGAGCACTGTATGCGCTTCTGCCAGTTCGGCGAGAGTGCGCTTGTTTCCCGCAGACAGAGATTTATGAGCTAGGCGAACCAGCTTCGGCTTGTTGTTGTGGCTCAAAAACCGCTCGCCGATGACGCGTACGCTCTCGGCCCCTGCGGGCAGGCTCGTGACGTTTGGCAGAAATTCCGGACGCAATCCGTCGAGCCCCGGTTCGCCAGAGAGTTTGCGGGGCACGCGGTACAAATACGACGACTGCACGCCGTCCGTTGCAGCTGCGCCGTTGTTGTCCGTGCTGGACTCGAGCCCCAGAAGGGTTACGAGCTGAACGTTCTTTGACTTACCAAGTTTGCGCCGTACCTTATCCTCTAGCCCGCCGGATGTTGAAGCAGAGATGATGACGAATGCGGCCCCGGGCTGCACTCCCCAGTTCGCGAGTCCCTCATAGCCCCTGAAGCTTTCGATGGTGCAGCGTCTAGCCGCTTCATTCTTGGCGCAGTGCATCTGGACGACCATCTGCGCAACGGGCCAGATAGCCATGGAGTCAATGAAGATGCGGATGGTGGCTGCCGACTGCTCCTCTGCGCAGAATTTTGAGAAGCGCGGCAGCACGGTCAACGCAAGTAACTCAATTTCACTCGTGCCGCTCAGTAGCGATTCCGCACGCAAAAAGTGGCTCGCGTAGCGGTCCGATTGCTTCGCGAAGTAGAATCCGGGCGGGGCCGCAACCACAACGTCTCCCCGGCGGCTTGACTGCATGAGGTATTCAGTCGTGGCGGAGGCGAAGCATTTCGTCAGGTCAAGAGGGACGGACGTGTCTTCTTCAGCGTGCTCCTCTACGCGCAGTTCGCTAACCTGGCCCGAGCAGTCGAACCCGCCAATCGTGAGTTCGCCCTTTGCCAGAATCTCCGTGTACCCTTTTGCGCTGCCGTCTCGGATTGAGTCGCGCAACGCCTGCGCGTGTGCATGAGCGGTCACCAGAAGCGCTCGCGGAGGAACCACATTCAGTTTTGCCCAATCTCCAAACTTGGAGCCGATTTCGGGCCAATCCGCTTGCTCTTGACCGAGAAAGATGAGAACGCTGTATCGAAATGCAGACGCGAATGCCGCCCCGGAAAACGGGAAAATCAACATGCCTTTCCCCTTACGCCGGAAGCAAGATGGAGAACGAGGTGCCCTCGACAGCCCCAAGAGTTTCGTGGGTCCAAGCTCGGAGGAAAAACAGCATTTTGCCGTCCTCCATGAACACATGGGTCCGGTCATCGAGTTGCAGGTACGGTTGGGAGACGTCCTTTTGTTCCAATGTCAGACGCCGCTCGATATCTGCAATTGCCGAGCGCGTCCCGAACAGAAAGGACAGCCTGCCGGTACGTAGACGCAAGAATCCGTTGCGTTTGCGGAGCAGGCGGGCTACCGCGAAAAGTCCAATACCTCGGTTGGAATCACCTGACGACGTTGCCCACTTTCGGAAACAAGCAACGACTGCTTCTTCCTCTTCGGCCAGTGTCAGCGACGTCACGTCCGCAATCTGGCGCTTTTCATGAGCGCCACTTGACAGCCAGCGACGGGCGAGCCCGGGGCCGGAATCGATGATGGAGAGCTCGATGAACGACAGTTCTTTGACATCCTCTTTCTTGTTGCTGCCGAGCGCAGGATGACGGGTACTGCTTTCCTCTGCGAGACTGTGCATCAGGTAATTTCGGACGTGCGTGTTGGTGCCAGAGAATGGTTCAATGCGGTCGTCGTCAACATTCACAAGTCGGAACGTGATTGCTCGAATGCCTTTTGAGTAGAAGACACCACGCTCATCGGCACGCGCCCACCAGTCTGAGTTTTCGACGAGCTCACGCGTCAGCTGCGTCGCAGCTTCAGAGATGTCGAGGAGCTTTCTGGCGGGCCAGTCTTGCGCGATGTGCGCCAGCGCGGCTTGGACTACAACGCGGATTTCGCCAAACTGCCTTAGCTTCCGGTCGCCATTACCGCCCTCGTACAGGGGGCGTATGAATTCGCGTGGCGAACCCTGCACGCAAAGCAGATTGACGCCGTCGCTCGACGGATGAGTTCGGGCGAAGTCGAACTCATCCATCGCGTCGAGATAGTTACTGAAGACCTTACCTTCGGAGCGGCCAATGCGGTCCCCATTGGCGTCAAGCAGGTGTTTGGCCATCACCCATGCGGCCAGAGCGTATGGCCGGCCTAGGAGCTTCTCTAAGTTCTCGGTGAAGGTCGACGCCTTGTTAATGATGCTTTCGAACTTGGCACTGCCGTCACCAGACTTTCTTGCCCATGTGAGGACGAGCTGTAGCAAGCCAGCGTCGGCAAAGAACGACATGAAAGTGCTGGGGGCAGGCAAGCGCAGCTCGCTGGCGTCAGGGCCGGCCAGCTTCCTTATCGCGGCTTCTATGTTCTCAACGGTCGCTTCAGGGATTTCCATTTCAACCGGTCTCGATTGACAACTCAAATTAGCTGGTGCCCAGCTCTTAGCACCCGAAATGCGTTGTACCTAGCAATCTGATGCCGTCTTTAGCTGGTTGTACGTCAGATTGTCGCGTGCGAGCTAAATTTTAGGAATCGCGCGTCTAGATTTCTTCGTTGGGACGGCTCCAGCGTCTGGTGCATCCACCGATTCCTCAACTTTTGCGAACAACTCCCCTGGGTCGCTTGCCAGCGCCTTTGCTAGGAGCCCAATGTTGTCGAGCGAAACATTTGTGACCATGCGCTCCACTTGGCTTACATAAGTCCTGTGAAGGCCAGCAAGGTCGGCGAGTCGTTCCTGCGAAATTTTCTGTGCTGCACGTAGCTTTTTTAAGTTTGAGGACAGCCGCTGGCGCAGGGCTATCTGCTCGGGCAAGAGGTGTTCGTTCATAAGCGAAGCATCGCCGAACGAAGACGATGAATCTACAGCCTTTCCATCTACAGAGTTTGAATCTACAGAGTTTACATCTACATGGTTTGCATCTACACTCGTTTCATTCAGATGGATGCATGGCGGCGATGTTGTGACGGCCGGAGCCGTGGGGACGGCTGCCAAGCGCCTCGGAACTCCGGTCGTGCACTTCACAACGCTAAGCGATATCCGCGAGCTTTCGCGATATAGCGGGAACTCCCAGCGCTGTCGTGCATTGTCCAATCACCATCTTTAGCTTGCGAACTTGAGACCCGAAGACGGTATGGAAGCACTTCAACTGCGTTACGTCCCTGCCACCGTACGTGCTGTCATGTCGCGTGCAGGGGCACCGGCTACGATGGAAGTAGCTGGTCGTTCGTATGAGCTCACCGGGGAGGAAATGCCTGGAGAGGTGGAGTGGCGCTTAGCGCTGCTTCGATGGCTAGGCCGAAAGGTCTTTTTTTACCTTGCATCTTTGACACCGGACGACCGCATTCAAAAGCTGCTTCGCGTTGAGCACGACTTGATACGCCGCTCTTGGCTTCATGCAATTGAAGCTCATGCCGTGGCAGAAGGCGCGCTCGCTTCCGTAAGCGACCTGACGGACCAGGAGCTGGCCGCCCTAACGCGTGGGAGCGTCTACTTTGATGCGCTCACCAAACGCGAGGGTGAGCGCTTGATTAAGCGCTTTGAAAGGATGGTCGCACGTCACTGCAAGACTCGCGAGTCAGCTTCTCTGCTACGCGTTGAGGTGCATGGCGCGCAAAGCGCCGCTCAAATGAAGTGGACGGATTGGCTCGGTGTCTCAGGTGTCAAAGACTGAACACGTCGATGTGCTGCTGGGGTTGCCTGTTCTATGTGCGCTGCTGGGCTGGTGCATCGGTCGTTTAATTCGTGGCCGTCGGCCACGCATAGAGATTGAGCGTTCGCGGCTTGCCGTTAGTGCCGGATATCTCCGCGACGCGCACGACGCCCAGATTTCGAGCTTGACGCGGTTGCGATGTGCCTTTGACGCGACATATTTTTGTTTATGTGAGGTTGCCGAGACGGATGGCATTGCGGTCGAAGGGCGGGCACATCCGAGCGATGAGCTAATCCGAACTGCACTTACCGCGCTAGGTGCATCCGCAGAGGACTTTAGGGCGGTTGAATTGCTTGCAAAATGGGCGGCCGAAAACAGCCCTACGATGCCAGAAGTAAGCGTGAAAGACGCATGCAAGCTAGCAGAGCGAATTCATCATAAGACGGTTTCGTTGCTCTCTGCGGTGCCCGCGCGTTAGCTAGCGGGCAACAGTAAAGAAGCCCGAACAACCAGAATAGACGACAAGTAGCTTGCCATCAGTGTTTGTAGGATTGCTAAACGTAAGAGTGTGAGAATGTTGAGGGTGACAGTAGAGCTGTGGCCAGGTGGCCGGGAGACGGCAAAACGAGTGATAGCAACGGCCGACATCGGCCGCATACGCGATGGCGCACTTGCTGACTATGAGGTGACCCTCAGGGAAGGGCTGCTTGGCGACATTGGTGACACGGCTTTTGTGCGCAGCTATCCAAGGTGGAGCGCAAGCGTGTGGGACCTGGTCTCTCGTGCGATTGCTGCGGCGCTGAATGGAGGCCGCGAGGAACTATCAAAAAGACCCCAATTGCCTGAGGTGTCCGTGCACGTGGAGGAAGGTAGCGGCCGCCGATATGTACGCTTGAGTGAGATTCCGGAGCCCGCAAGGACGTTTTTCGCCCGGAATATCGAATTCTCAGGCATGCCCCTGCCAGGCTGCGCGTGGGCCCACGATTGGCAGGATTTCCTGGAAGGGCGACGATAGTGCTGACAGGACTGCCCGGCGAATCGCTGTACATCCCTCCGCCACGCCGCTGTGGCGGATTAGTGCTCTATCTGGACCTGGACGGGTGCCTTCACCCGGAAAGCGTCTATCTGCATCCAAAATTTGGGCCAATACTTTGGAACGCGCCGGGACATGAACTTTTCGAGCATGTGAAGCTGCTTGAGCAGGTCCTTGAGCCTTACCTCGATGTCTGCATCATCTTGTCGACAAGCTGGGTTCCGCGGTATCGCGGAAGCCTGCGCCGCGTGCTGCGTCGGTTCACGCCTTCGCTGCGAGCACGGGTCGTAGGTGCGACTTATCACTCGCAGATGAGCATGGCAGATTTCACGAACACGGCGAAGGGCATGCAAGTGTGGTCTGACGTGCTGCGCCGCAAGCCTGAGGCTTGGATTGCCCTGGATGATGACGACAAGAACTGGCCCGCATGGTGCCGGGACCATCTTGTTCGCACTGACCCATACCTTGGCATAGGCGAGGCGTCTGTACTGTCTGAGTTACAGGCAAAACTGGCGGAAATATTCACCCCGACAACTAGATGAAACTTGAGGACCGAATCGCGCGCTCAATAAAACGGCGCAAAGGCATCGTTATTTTGCGTTCCGACGTAGCCCCGCTGGGAAGCACCACGCAGGTCGGGCGGGTGCTTGCAAAGCTGGTACGCGACGGAAAGCTGGTGCGTGTCAGTAAGGGTGTGTTCGCAAAGACGCGAGCGAACAGAT
Source organism: Paraburkholderia sp. HP33-1 (assembly GCF_021390595.1). Taxonomy (NCBI): domain Bacteria; kingdom Pseudomonadati; phylum Pseudomonadota; class Betaproteobacteria; order Burkholderiales; family Burkholderiaceae; genus Paraburkholderia; species Paraburkholderia sp. HP33-1. The sequence goes on from NZ_JAJEJR010000001.1 coordinate 291,801, forward strand.
TTACCGGGAAGTTGGCACCGGCGGCGCCGTTCGAGGTGATTGCAGCGGAGACGTTTCGGAAGTTGCGCATCGAGGTGCAGCCGGGACGACTCGCGCGTGAGTACAACACGGGAAAAACGACGCAAATTCCTATGGACGGCGCTGTAAGCACAGGCAGGCGTCGGATACGCCGAAAAATCCAGGTCGGTAGCCGTGTCGTGAAGTACGAAAATTCTTGATAGAGGCTGTTCTCATGCTGAAAATCGCGATTTATGACGGCGACTTCTTTGGCGACATGTCGGAGCTTGCGCATGTCTGCGACTTCGAAGGCAGCGTCACACCCGACGACCGCCCTCCTTTCATGCCGCTAGAGGAGACACTTCGTATGTTGGCCATGTACGCAAAACGGTACAGCGTTCCTCGCCTGCTCGGACCTTGTTTTACAGTCTTTATTCAACGCATCACCGGTGCCGAAGCGATTACGGTTGTGCGGCTGGATGGATATGCCCGCGATGGACAGGTTAGCGCGCATGTAATTGGACTTCCTCCGGACTGGACCACGGAGCCGGTTCGCTATGAGCCAGACGACGACGCGGTCGAGGTTGTGCGCAAACTCCTGGCTGCTCAGTTTCCCCAATGACACCGCCCAAGGCACGCGTTTGGTCGCAAAACAGTGAGTGGCGCGTACGTTTGCGTCGGCGTCAGCTGGTGCGTCGTGGGGAGCTTTTGTCGCCTAGGCAGTTTTGCCGGCAAAGGGGGATATCCCGCGCACGTCTTCTACAACTGGAGCGATGTGGAAAGGTGTTTACAGTGCAGATTGGAGGCAAACCGTACATTCCTCTGGTGCTTGCCGACCGCTCAATTGACCAACGTCGGCTCGGAAAGCTACTGAGACGATTACCGTCATCCATGCCACCGATAGCGAAGTATCTTTTTTGCGTTGGTCGCAGGGGCTCGCTCGGCGACAAGTCCCCGGTTCAAGCGGTGTGGCGCGGGAAGCGCTTTCGTGTGGCGCTACGACTTGCCGACAACGAGGCGGCTGAAGTTCGGCTGGCGCAGGCGTTAAGGGCCGGGGAACTATCCGGACCGGCCGCCCCTTTCGACGGCAAAGCATTCTCGCGGCGCAAGCGGCCCGTGCGTGCCCCGCTAAGTAGCTTATGGCACGCCCGTGTCGATTTTCTCAGATATCTTTGCAAGCATTTCTAATTGAGTATGAACGGGGATAACGAATGACAAGTCCCGATGACCCGGTAGCAGTCTCGGTCACCATAAATGCGGGCGATTTCACGCTCCTGCTAACGGATGAGCGAAAATTTCGGATTCCTTGGAAATGGTTTACCCGTTTGCTAGCAGCGACGCCCGAGCAGCGAAGCTCGGTTCGAGTCTGCGAATCGGGCGCACGGTTGCATTGGGACCAAGTAGACCTAGACATCAATGTGGTCGCGCTTATACACGACGCCGAACAGCTTTTGCTTGACGAAGAGCTAAGCTCACTGGTACCTGACGACTTTCCGAACGAGACGACGCCCGCGTCATTGTCAGGGGCGCAGCCGAAACTCGCCGCGCGGAGAATCGCCGGTCGAATTGTCGTTGGGCTGACGGCTCGCGAACGATACGAGCGCTGGGACGTCTGTGAGGACCTCGCGCGTCAGCTTGTTCCCAAAGCGCTCAAGGACGCGACTAAATTCCCCGAGAATTCGCGTGACGTGACACTCAGGCGCTTGCGACGAGCGATTGAAGGCAAGGAGTGGACCGAAGGTTTGGAAACGGATTGGCTTATAGAGCGTCTGCGGGCCTTGCTAGGGTGGTAACGTGCGATGAGAGGGGGAACAGTGGTAACTAACGGACAATACAGAGGTGGCCGGTCGCCTCGACCCGGGTGCGACGATGATATTTCGGACCGTGACGTGTGGGCCGAGGCGGAGGCAAACCGACTTGCGTTAGTTGTCGGCGGAAAATTGTTGAGTTTCGATGCATTGTTAGCAGCACTGCAGGCAACGCCCAGAGATATTGACCGCGAGCTACGAGACGGTAGGATTTTTTCCGTCGAGTTGGCCGGCCAACTGTACTACCCCGCGTTTTTTGCTGACAGCAATATCGACCGAGCCGCGCTCGGCAGCGTGTCCATCGCTTTGGGTGGCATGCCAGGTTGGACCAAATTCGACTTCCTCGTCTCGCGTCGCGAAAGTCTTGGCGAAAGAAGTGCACTCGAGGCGCTCGCAGCAGGAGCGGTGGCGCTGGTATTGAACTGCGCGCAGCGATTTAGGGCGGGGGAAGCCGGGTGACAGCGAAGGTGCTGCTCTTTTTGAAACCATGACCGGCGTCAGCACCGCTGACCGTGTCCGGGTCAGCGACCTGAATTCATAGAGGTTTGACATGTCCTTCGCAAATCAGCCACTTGCTTTTCCTGCGCGGTACTACGTGGCAGGTTTTTAGCGAGCGCACCGGCGTAGCTGAGTCCAGCTTTGATGGAGGCGCCGCAGAAGACAGCATTGTGTCCACATCACAGCTAGTCGCACTAGCGGACGGACTAGAAGCAGAGTGGGTACTTGTTCCGCGCGAGCATCTGCATGCCGTTCGGCGCCTCATTGATGGAAATGGAGCGAGCCCTGACTATTCCGCCCTGAGCTCCGCCGAGCTGTTTCTCAAAACGAAGTCAAACAAAGGAAAGACTGGCGATGACGAGTGATACCGCATGCATGGACTAAACCAAGGACTAAAGTGAATCTTGACGACCTTCATCTGTGGTATTTGGCCGAGCCGCTCACACTGCGATACATCGGTGCATTGTCACCGGTATCGTCAGGTGAAACAGTCTCACTGCGTTACTGCGAGGAGTGGCTCGGTATCGACTTCCCGAAATCCAGCGACGCTGTACAGCGCAGCTTCGCGAGCTGACTAGTGAGACCTTCCGACGCAATAACGTCCAAGGTTATTCGGCACCTGTCAGATTCTCCCCGCCTCTACGGACGACGCATACGGCCGAGTTTGCCACCATGAAAACGATGGGCATGGGCGCTGTGAGCACCATGGAAGGCGGCACTGGCCGGCGCGAACTCGCGAGACTCCATGTGCACGTGCGCCCGCCCCCGCCTAGCTGATTGCGGCGGCCTACCTGCGGGAACTTGCCGTGGGAGACGTCACACGTCGCCAGCATGCTTTCTCCAGCACCTTGCGACCATGTGCCAAGCGCTTTCGCCGGAGTTCGGTTAACACTAAATTAACGCGACAGGCCGCCTCTCATCCAGACCGCGACATTTCCGGTATTATCGAAGCATCGCCCGTTCGACCTTTATGTCTCATAGCAACGTGTCCGCTTACAAACAAATCGATGTTGCCATCATCGGCGGCGGTCAATCCGCTTTGGCCGTCGCTTATTTCCTGCGTCGGCTCGGCATCAGCTACGTTGTGCTAGATGACCAGGTTGCCGCAGGCGGCGCATGGCAACATGCATGGGATTCGCTCCATTTGTTCTCGCCGGCGCAGTGGAGTTCGTTGCCTGGCTGGTTGATGCCGCCGACCTCGGGTCAATATCCCTCGCGCGAACATGTCATTCGCTATCTCACCGAATACGAGAAGCGCTATGAAATTCCGGTCCATCGCCCCGTGTATGTGACGGCCGTTTCGCGTCGTCCCGCGGGACTGCTCGTATCAACCGACCAAGGCGACTGGCTCGCAAAAGCGGTCGTCAGTGCTACCGGCACTTGGGGGCACCCGTACATTCCGGACTATCCTGGACAAGGCAGCTTCGAGGGCGAGCAGTTGCACTCAGCGCATTACCGTAGTCCGGATGCGTTCCACGGAAAGGATGTACTGGTTGTAGGCGGAGGCAACTCCGGTGCACAGATACTCGCCGAACTGTCGCAGGTCTGTAATACAACCTGGGTTACGTTGGAACAGCCCACATTCCTGCCCGATGATGTCGACGGACGTGTTCTCTTCGAGCGTGCGACCGAACGATGGAAAGCTCGCTCCGAGGGGCGTGCGGACCCCACGCCGACTGGCGGCCTCGGCGATGTTGTGATGGTGCCGCCCGTACGCGAAGCGCGCGAACGAGGAGTGCTGCATTCAGTGCGCCCTTTCTCGCATTTCACGGTGGATGGCGTCGTATGGAGAGATGGCTCCCATGCGCACGTCGATGCCGTTATCTGGTGTACCGGCTTCCGTCCGGCACTCGAGCATCTACGCCCGCTGCATGTCCTTAACGACGCCGGTCGGGTCGATGTCGTCGATGGCCGCGCGGTGTTGGAGCCGAGGCTCTGGCTGGTCGGATACGGCGAATGGTGCGGCTTCGCATCCGCGACGCTCATCGGCGTGATGCGCCCGGCGAGGTCAGCGGCAACGCAGATTGGCCAATATTTGAATACTCTTGAGGAATCGACAACATGAACGTCACCATTTACCACAACCCCGACTGCGGAACATCGCGCAATACGTTGGCGATGATTCGAAACGCAGGCATCGAACCCACCATCATCGAATACCTCAAGAATCCACCGTCACGGGAAAAACTCGCTGAGCTGATTCAGCAATCGGGACTATCGGTGCGTGACGTCATACGGCAGAAGGGGACGCCATACGCGGAACTGGGACTGGACGCCCCGACTGTTACAGACGAGCAGTTGCTCAACGCAATGATGGAGCACCCCATCCTCATTAATCGCCCCATTGTCGTGACACCGTTGGGCGTGCGACTATGCCGTCCGTCGGAGGCGGTACTCGACATTCTTCCTGCCGAGCAAAAAGGGGCGTTCACGAAGGAGGATGGTGAGGTCGTCACCGACAGCGAAGGCAAGCGCGTCAGCAAGTCGTGATTGTCGGCCCGGTGCACCCTATTGCATGGATGCGCCGGCGAGCACCCAGGTCAGGACCAGCTTGAGGTCAGCATCGCTGATGCCGAGGCTGGGCGGCATCAGCGGTTATCCTGTCCCGCGTTCAAAGTCAACGCGGCAATGAGGCCAGCCTTGACCAGCAGCTCCTCGGGAACAACCTCATAGGTAGTGCCGCCGACGTCGACAGTGCGGCAATTCGAATCCCCACAGACGGAACAACACTGGCTGCTACCGACAGAGGCATTTACCCATTCCTCCATCGGCCTGCCTGCAATCCAGATGCGGTTGGATTCTGACGGATTGGCTTTGAAGGCTGCGTCGTCAATCTCGCGGGTTTCCAGTACCGGCTCGATGCCGAGCGGCATCAACTGCTTGCGCAGTTGCTGGTAGGCCCGCTCGACCTCGTCACCCGTGCCCGAGCACCTGGGGCAGGTTTCGCCGCCAGAGACGAGACGTTGCCAAACGATGGGAAGTGTCTTCATGGTGTTATTTCACTGAAGAAGAAAGAGCTTCGACACGAGGCTGCTGAGCAACCAGGTGTTCCAGGCCCGCTTGCCCGACCGGCGACTCGGCGAGCCACGGTATCAGCGCGCATTTGTGCGACAGAGTGTCGGCTACGCGTCGGATGAACGGCACCTCATAGGCACCACGCTGGCACAGAATTGGGTGCGTTGTTCCACTCGCGAGCAGCGACTGGTTGATGACCCAGGCGTACGGTTCAATGCCGGCACGGGCCAGGTCTTTGCTGAGGCGCTCGGCCTCGTGAACAGGCGTGGCCTCCGGCAGCGTGACGATGAGCACTCGCGTGTAGCCAGGGTCGCGAAGCCGGGGCAACAACTGCCGTACTGCCTCAGGCATATCGCCCTGTACTCGCATCACTTCCCGGTGATAAGACTCGGCTGCATCCAGCAACAGGATGGTGTGACCCGTAGGGGCCGTGTCCAGCACGACGAAGCCGTTCTTGCCTTCGTCCACGGTACGAGCGAAGGCCCGGAAGACCGCTATTTCTTCGGTACACGGAGAACGCAAATCCTCTTCCAGCATCGCGCGTCCCTGGGCGTCGAGCTGCTGGCCAGCCTTGTCGAGCACTTCCTCCTGGTACCTCTGAACTTCCGCAGACGGGTCAATACGGGCCACCGTCAGACCAGGAACGACACCGTCAATCGTGGAGGCAATATGGGCAGCGGGGTCGGTCGTCGAAAGCACCACCTTGTGCCCCTTTTTCGCAAGCGCTACGGCGATGGCAGCGGCAACAGTGGTCTTGCCCACGCCGCCTTTTCCCATCGTCATAACGACACCATGTCCCGCTGCGGCCATGTCTTCGACCAGACGGCTCAACCCGGATGGCAGGCTGGTTTCGGGCATCTCGTGACCGGTCGGTGATACGACGGTTTCCGGGTGGGCCATCTCTCGCAGCGCATCCAGTCCGACGGTCCCGCGTGGCAGGAAAGGAATGGATGTCCGCGGCAATCGAGCAAGTTCCACCGGCATGTTCGCCAGTGCCTCAGCTGCCCCCCGCGCCATGGCAGTCGCAATCGCGTCGCCGGAGTTCGCATCGCCAAACACGCCATTGATGACCACGGTCTGATTCCGAATCCCCAGGTCGGCAAGTTCCCCGCGAGTGCGATTGGCTTCCCGTAACGACGCGACGTCGGCCCGTGCAACCAGGACGACGGTTGTGTCGTCAGCGCTAGAAAGTCGCTCGACAGTGGCCGCATACAGGGCCTTCTGTTTTTCCAGGCCGGCGAGCGGTCCCAGACAGGAAGCGCCCCCTGTGGAAGTAGAGATGAACTCGTCCCATGCCGACGGCAAGGTCAGCAGGCGCAGCGTGTGGCCGGTGGGGGCCGTGTCGAAGATGACATGGTCGAACTCCGCTGTGGCAGCCGGGTCACCCAGGAGCTTCGAGAACTCGTCAAACGCTGCAATTTCGACGGTGCACGAGCCGGAAAACTGCTCCTCCATGCTCCGGATGGCCGCTGCAGGCAGGATGCCCCTATAGGGCGTCACCATGCGTTCCCGGTAGGCATGCGCCGCCGCCTCGGGGTCGATGTTCAGCGCAAACAGGCCCCTCACCCCAGGTATGGGTGTCGGTGCGTGGCCCAAGCCCACGCCCAGCACCTCATCGAGGTTGGACGCCGGGTCCGTGCTGACGATAAGTACCTTCTTCCCCGCTTCGGCCAGTGCCAGACCAGTGGCGCAGGACAACGAGGTCTTGCCAACCCCGCCTTTTCCGGTGAAAAACAGGAAGCGCGTCTGAATACTCGGCAGTGGCATGGTTCAGGCCTCCTGTCAGCAGGAGCCAGGCGCGCAGCCGCAGCTTCCGAGCTTGACGTGCGGCTTCTCGTCCGTCGTCAGCGCGATGTTGAGCTTATGAGCCAGTTGTTGCCGCGAGGGGTACATGCCGGTGGAGACGATGTGGCCATCGATGGCGATGATGGGCAGGCGGTCCATGCCACCTTCCATTTCCTTGACCACACTCGGGTTGGCCACGAACGCCTGCGGCTCTTGACCGAGGTTGTACCGGGCCACTGTCACGCCATGCCCTTCGACCCATTTCAGGTCGGCAGCGAACTGGGCAAGAACAGGGTCCACGTCCACACCGCAGACACCGGTAGAGCAGCACATGGCGGGGTCAAACACTTCCAGCTTTTTCATGATGCGTACCTTTCACGAATCGACATTTCCAATGTAGTAGAAATGTAGAGGCTGTGCAAGCTCCCTGCAGCAATGCGACTACTTCTGCGACGTCTTGCCGCTGCCGACAAGTCGCTCGACCATGGCCCGAGCCATTCGTTGCAGCCAACGGAAAGTCGTCTCCAGATGTCTTGGTCGTCAAGCGGCGTGTCAACGTATTCAAGCCGACCCCAGCGCCTTGCATGCGTGCGTCCGCGCGCCTCGCAGGCAACGCAACGGCCATACGCGCAACATCAACCGCCGATAAACGACATTTCGACTTTGGACCGGGCGTGCGCAACGCCATTTTCGCCGCGGCGCTCCGAGTAACGGTCAGCCCGTTTCATCCACAGGTCAGTGATGAGTTGGCGTAACGCCCCATCAGAGCGGCCGTTTCGCATTGGGTTGCGGATGTCCACGCCACGAGAGTCAAACAGGCACGTGTACAGGTGGCCGTCGGATGACAAGCGCAGCCGCGTGCATCCGCCGCAAAATGGTTGTGTGACGCTCGAGATGACGCCAATCTTTCCCTGGCCATCTGCAAAGCGATATTGAACCGACGTGTCGGAAGGAGTGTTTCGCCTGGTTGCTACCAACGGGAAGGAAGCGTTGATGATGTTCAGAACCTCGGACGACGGCATCACCGACTCCATGTTCCAGCCATTGCTCGCACCGACGTCCATGAACTCGATAAAACGGACTTCCACGCCAGTTCCCCGGAAGTGGGTTGCCATCGGCAGAATCTGTGCATCGTTGACCCCGCGCTTTACTACCATGTTGACCTTAACGGGAGCGAAGCCGGCACGAAGCGCAGCGTCAATTCCTTGCAGCACCGCCAAGGCAGAGAAGCCGACGCCATTCATTTGCTGAAAGACTGCCTCGTCTATCGCGTCAAGACTGACGGTGATGCGCTTCATTCCCGCGTCCCGCAATGCCTGCGCCTTTCGGCCGAGCAACGAACCGTTGGTTGTCAGAGTCAGGTCAACATCGGCGCCCTGAGGTGTTCGCAATGTGGCCAGCCGGGCGACAAGATGCTCCAGGTCTTTCCGCAGCAACGGCTCGCCGCCCGTGAGACGAATCTTTTCGACACCAAGTCCAACGAACACGCGGGCAACGCGCTCAATTTCCTCGAAGCTGAGCAGCTCGTGTCGCGGCAGGAATGCGTAGTCCTTGCCAAACACATCCTTTGGCATGCAGTAGATACAACGAAAATTGCAGCGGTCCGTGACCGAGATACGCAGGTCCCGCAATGGGCGCGAACGGGTGTCCCGCAGCGGCAAGTCTGCTGCCGTAACGTCGCGTCCAGTGAAGCCTTGTTCTGCAGAGTCCGCAACGCTGACTTCGACGAGCGGAATAACTCGCCCCAGCGCAAACGCCTTCATAGCAGCCCCCTCCCACGCGTGGATAGCCGCCGACCCGGAAAGAGCGAATGCGGCCGGCGCAGCGCCGGCCGTGGCTACCTACGTATAACGGCGACTCTTGAAGCTGACGGTTCGCTTGTAATCCTCCATCGAGCCAACGCGACGGATGTTCGCCCACGTGCCCTTGTAGTACGGGACGATGTTCCGGTCGGTCCATGTGGTCGTCACGTCATCCTGGATGCCGTTGATGTGGCCAAAGACCATGAATGTCTGGTCATGCTTGATTTCGGTTGCCGGATAAGCCATTGCATAGGTCGACCCAAAGTCGTTGAAGACCTCGACAATGTCGCCGGCACTGATTCCGAGTCCCTGCGCATCAGCCGGATTCATCTCGACATAAGCCATCGGGTCTCGCGCACGCACGAACTCGTTGTACTGGTCGTGATAGACGGTTTGCCATACCTCGTTTGTGCGCCCGTTGTTAATCCAGAAACGGTATTTGGCTTTCTGGTCAGCCACCGTTTTCGGCAAGCCAGGCCACGGTGAAGGCTTGAACTGCGCCTTGCCGTCCGGCGTGTCGAACTTCGCGTCCATGTAGAGCATTTCCGTGCCGACGAGTTTGCCTCCCTCCCACGCTTTGGCCGGCAACTGCACGCCGTTGTTGGCCATGATGCGCAGGCGTTCATACGTCACGAGGTTGCCGGTGCTACCGCCCTGGCTGTCAATCTTCTCGACCCCTGGCTGCCCGGCACGACGGAAGCCATCGTTAAAGGCATCCTCCTCGGTCTTCCAGTCAAAGCCGTTAAACCGTGAGGCCATCTTTGCGTTGCCTTCCTTCGTGTACATGTCGCGCAGCGTGTTGGCCACGCGCGCTGCGATAAGGCAGTCGGGCAGTGCTGTCCCTGGCGGGTCCATGAACCGTTCGGACAGACGCATTCGCCGTTCGCCGTTCATCGAGGTCAGGTTCATCTCACCAGGATGCGCGGCGGGCAACATCAGATGGGCGGCCTCGGCGAGCTTGGTCGGATAGAGATTGATGCTGGTAACGAACAGTCCGCCCTTGGACGTAGCGTCATAGATGACATCGACCATCTGCTCCGTGCTTGCCCCCCGCGCTTTCTGCATCGCGTCCTTCACAACCTGTGAGCGGCGCAGAACCACTTCGCGCAGCCCCTGCGCATTGTTGCTCGTCTGGAAGTTGTTGCATGCCCACCAGGTCATCATGCGGCCTTTGCCGTTGATGAGTTCCTGGTCGATATATATCTTCGTGTTTCCCGGGTACGGCGGCCGTGTGTAGCCTTCCTGATGGCCGCCCATGCGTACGACGCCAGTGCCCCGTCGACCAACGTTGTGGGTCGCAAGAACGACGTCAACCAGGGACGACTGAATCAGGTAATTGTCGTTGCCCCAGATGATGCCTTTTTCGTACGTATGCATCGTCCTCGGCATCTGGCCGGGTGCCTTGGGCTTGTACGACCATTCTGCCGCCGTGCGGATTCTGTCGACGGGCACACCAGTAATCCTGCTGCTCTCTTCAAGTGACAGGTTGTTGGCCTTCACCGCATCATCGAAGCCATTCGTGTGTGCCGCGATGAACTCACGGTCAATCCATCCTTGCTGTACAACGTACGTGAAGATGCCGTTGAACAGCGCGATGTCGGTGCCGGGCTGGATGTCAAGATGCAGCACATTGTCCTTGCCCGCGACCTGCTCCGCGATTGCAATGGTTGGTGTGCGCCTCGGGTCGACAAACACGACCCGCGTTTTCGGCATCGCTTCACCTGGGAACCACTTTTTCTTCTTGTCGTCTGTCGAACCCTGAAGGTTTGGCACCCAGTGATTGAGGAAATAATTCGTCTGTGTCTCATACGAGTTCGCGCCGATGGACCAGATGACATCGGCCAGTTCAGCGTCTTCGTATGAATTGTTCAGCTCGCCGATGCCCATCTCACGGGTGGCATGACATTCGGAGTTGTAGGCTGGCCGGTTATGGATGCGCACCATTGGGGTTTGCAGTGCCGTGAACATCAGCTTCCCACTGCCCCAGGTATTCTCGAATCCACCGCCGGCGCCTCCGTGGTCAAAGGCGGAGAACACAATGCCGCTCGGGCCATCCTTGTCGAGCACCTTCTTCATCAGACCGGCGTAGAGGGCCATCGCCTCATCCCAGTTCGTTTCGACCCACTGGTCGCTGACATAGATGCGCGGATTCCTCAGGCGTTCCTGGGTGATGCCGTCTGGCGCGTACATGTAGGTGGCCATCTTGCCACCGCGCGTCGAGCTTAGACCGCTGTTCACGACACAGCTCTTGTCCGGGACAATCATAATCGTGTGTCGCGAGCCGTCGCGGTCCGTCACGACGTTCTCCATCGCCGTGGTCATGATGAGTTGCAACGGTGGGACCTGCTTGCGGAAATCGACACCAAGCGCATTCTGGTTCGGCGCGCGTCCGCCTTCTTCACCTTCCGGCCACTTGTACACGTGATACCCGCAGCCAACGATACAGAAGTGACACGTCATGTTCGTTCGCTGGGCCGTGACCGGCGGTAGCACGATGCGGTCGTTGTCCTTAGCCATTTTCAGCTCCTCGAACTCAAAGAACGTTAGCCTGGCGACCGTAAATCAGTCCGTCCATTCCGACGGCCGTCACGGTTCCAGTTTTCTCGTCGTAGGTCAGGCGCACGCGGGGAAGATTTTCTGTCGCCTGTCCGGTAATCATCTGTCCGGCCTTCTCGGCGTCGAACATGCTGAAGTGGCAGGGGCACTTGAAAACCTTAGTACCCGGGTCGTACGCGACCGGGCAACCCATATGAGTGCACATGGTGCTGTACGCGACGATGTCACCGTCCGGGCCGACGCCGTTAGGCACCCGAGTCCCGAGCTTGACGGCCGTGCACGGCGACGACGCATCAGGATAGGTGAACGCGACTGGGCTGTTGACGTTCATTTGACCGAGCTGCGCCAGGGCTTTGCTCGGATAGGCAAGTGTCGTGCGGCTCGTGTCGACAGGGTTCGCCGCTTTCGCCACGCCAGGCGCGAGCGCTGACGCAGCAGTCGCGACAATAGAACCGCCGCTGAGTTTCAGGAATGTCCGCCGACGGATTGTGAGTTCGGCCATGGTCGTCTCCTCGCTTGAATCTTGCTCGTGTAGTCGTTAGCATCGAAGCAAGGGCAAGAGATATGCCAATCGATTGGACGTGCAGCGGAAGGCTTGCACACCATAGGTGTGAATTCAGCAGACCTGACGGACGTCATTACCGTCTGGTAACGGTTCGTGATGGGGAGTGAGCCGTCATGTCACCAATCCGTAACATCCGGCGGCGGGAGGTTCTCCGCTTCGCGCTGAGCGTTCCGCTCATCTCGTCCCTGAAGCTGGTGGCCCGCGAAAGTCCGACGGTCGCCTTCGGGACGACCGCCGTGTTCCTCGACAACGAAATCAGCCTGCTCGATAGCTGGAGCCGCGAACTCGGAGAGGTGTGCAGCGCGGATGTGAGGTTTGTGCAGCGCAATAGCTATCGTGAGATTGACGACCTTCTAGCTGCTGACCGGCTCGATGTGGCGTGGGTCTGTGGGTTTCCATATGTGACGAACCAACTGACGATGCGGCTGATGGCGATACCGGACTACCAGGGCAAGCCGCTCTATCGTTCATACCTGATTGTTCCGAGAAGCGATACGCAGACGACTCACATCTCGCAGCTACAGGGCCGTGTGTTCGCATTCAGTGACCCACAGTCAAATTCCGGCTATCTGGTTCCGACTACCGAATTGATACGCGCGGGCATCCGGCCGAGCCGCTTCTTCAGAAAGTCGTTCTTCACGTACGCGCACAGAAAAGTGGTCGACGCCGTGGCTTCCGGACTAGCAGATGCGGGAGAGATTGACGGCTACGTCTACGACACCATCGAAAAGCAATATCCGGAGCGCACGCGTGACGTGCGGGTAGCCTGGCGCTCCCCTCAATATGGCTTCCCGCCGATTGTGGCGCGCCGCTCACTGGACGAAGAATCCTTTGTGCGCATCCAGCACGCCCTGGTTGATATGAGGAATCAGCGGCCCGGTCAGGATTTGCTGAAACGCCTGAATCTCGATGGCTTCGTGCCAGACGACGATAAGGTCTTCGACGGCATCCGGCGCCTGGTGGCAATCCTGAACGCAGGGCCGATTTAGGTCGCGCAGATGCTCTCGCACCTCAGCTACCGTTACAAGATGCCGCTGGCGCTAAGCGCAGCCATTCTGCTTACGGAGCTTTTCGTCACCATCGCGCTCGTAAGTGTGGCTGTCTCCGATGCCAGAAACGACCTGGAAAGCAGTGCCCAGAATCTGGCTCGCGTTCTTTCGCGCTCTGTTCGCGACCCGCTGGTGAAGGATGACCTTTGGCGTGCCTTCGAAGTAATTCGTACGCCGGTCGCAGTCCGGGAGCCGACGAATCCGCTAAAAGAAATTGTGCTCTTCGACGCCAGGGGCCGCGTGTACGCGTCGACTTCTCCCACGAAGGAGCCCGTTCTGCGTTCTGTGAGCCAATTGCCGGCGCAGTTCGGCACGGTGGTCTCTCATCTGAGCGGCCCTGGTGACCGGTTCTTTTTCGACTTCCCGGGGATATTCGGCAACCGCGATGTGACGGCCGGCATGACAGTAGATTCCGACGACGGCAGCCGTCTCGGCTATGTGGTTCTGGTCTATGACGCTAATACGTTTTATGGGCGCGTGCGGTCGACGCTGTTCAAGCTCGCCGTGGCTACCGTGCCGGCATTGTTACTGCTCATACCGTTAGGTTGGGTCTGGGGCGACCGGATGGCCAAGCCGCTACTTCGCCTCGCAGCGGCCATGGCTCGTGTTGGAAAGGAGCATCCGGAAAAAGTGGGGGCGGGCATTACCGCGCAAGGCAACGACGAAATAGGACAGCTGGAACAGCAGTTTCAGGCAATGCTTGGCGAACTTGCGCAAAAGCAGGAGCTTGAACGCGAGGTCGTGGTTTCGGAGCGACTGGCGGCGGTCGGTCGCGTTGCGGCCGGTATTGCACACGAAATCAACAATCCGCTGGGCGGCATGCTGAACGCCATCGACACACTGAACACGCATGGCGAACCCGATGCTCAAACCAGGAAGACCTTGGGCCTGCTCGAGCGTGGCCTCGGGCAGATTCGCGCGACGGTCGGTGCATTACTGTTCGAGGCGCGGCTGGACTCGCCCGCGATGGGTTTATCGGACTGGCAGGATTTGAAGCTGCTGGTGGCGCCGCAAATCCAGGCCAAGCAGGCGAGCTTTCATTGGGACGTTGAACTGGACGAGCCGGTCGCACTGCCCGCCCATCTCGTGCGGCAGCTTGTTCTCAACCTGCTGCTGAATGCGGTGAAGGCGGTAGAGGTCGGTGGGCGCGTCGACTGTCTGGTCACAGTCAATGGAAAGGGGCTGCAGATAACGGTAGGGAACAGCGGCCAGCACATCTCCGGCGTGGCCATGGAACATCTGTTCGAGCCATTCGGGTCGGTTGCCACAACGGAAGGTCGCCGGTCATACAGCCTTGGGCTGTGGGTCAGCTATCAGATAGCGACGCAGCTAGGTGGCACCATTTCAGTCGATAGTGCGCCGGGGAGAACATGCTTTGCCGTGCTGTTGCCGGTCGCCGCTCCATGAATCGGGAGAACATCATGCCGTCCACGCTTATCTGTGTCGTCGAAGACGACCCCATCATGGGCGAATCTCTGGCCGACCGTTTCCGTCTCGAAGGATTCGACGTGGATTGGCATACGGACGGTGAATCCGCCTTCAGTGCGCTGCAGAGTCGTCCGTATCAGGCTGTCATTAGCGATATCCGGCTCCCCGACATCTCTGGCGAAGACCTGTTCGCACGGTCTGCGGCCGCTCGTACATCAGTGCCGCCGTTTGTCTTCATCACGGCATATGCGTCAGTCGATACGGCCGTTTCGCTCCTGAAGCAAGGAGCAGCGGACTACATCACGAAGCCGTTCGAAATTGGTGCGCTGGTCGAGAAGGTTAGATTGCTCACGGGGACCAGCATACCCGAGCAGGCCATGCCCGCGCAGAGCGAGCTCGGCGTTTCCGAGGCGATGCGACGCCTTGCGGACCTCGTACCGCGCGTCGCCGGCCGGGCCAAGTCGATTCTGATTACGGGCGAGTCAGGTGTCGGCAAGGAGGTGCTCGCACGGTTCATTCATCGGCACGCACCCGGCGACGCGTCCCCCTTTGTCGCGGTCAATTGCGGTGCGGTTCCGGAGACGCTTCTCGAGTCTGAGTTCTTCGGCCACGAACGGGGCTCCTTTACTGGCGCAGAGCGCCAAAAAAAGGGGTACTTCGAGCAGGCGGAGGGTGGCACGCTCTTTCTCGATGAGATAGGAGACTTGCCGTTGTCAATGCAGGTGAAGCTGCTGCGTGCGTTGCAGGAGCGGCGTATCACGAGAGTAGGCGGTGAGAGGGAGGTTGAAACCAACTTCCGGCTGGTCTGCGCGACGAACCGGGACCTCGCCGAACTGGTTCGGGTTGGAAAATTCCGGGAAGACCTGTTCTATCGCATCAACATCCTTCAGTTGCGGGTCCCGGCGCTTCGCGACAGGCCCGACGATGTCCTATGGCTTGCGCACCGCTTCGTACGCGATATCGCCAACCGGCTTGGTGAATCCACGAAACTGTTTCATCCATCTGCCGAAGCGCGACTCGCAACGTACGGCTGGCCCGGGAACGTGCGGGAGTTGCAGAACCGCCTCGAGCGCGCGTGCATCGTGTGCTCTCGCAACATGCTTTTCTCCTCCGATATTTTCGAGGAGGACGGGTCCCAAGCTGCGGCAGCGCTGGATATGGATACTCCGCTCGACGGCTACATGGCCGCCTGTGAAAACGCGTTCATTCGCGCCGCGCTATTGCAGCACCAGGGCCACATTTCCGAAACCGCCCACGCCCTTGGCATTTCCAGGAAGAGCCTGTGGGAGAAGATGCGCAAACATGCAATTGCCGCCGAACCGCTTCATTGAATCACCCTCGCAGGCATGCGCATGAACCTGCAATCGGAGTACGTCCATGGAATTTCACGACAAGGACAAGCCGCTTGAGACCCGACTGGTCCAGGTGCGTGGTCTGGTACAGGGCATCGGCTATAGGGAGGCCTGTGTACGCCGGGCGACAGCGCTAGGCGTCACAGGCTGGGTCCGCAACCGGATGGATGGTTCAGGTGATGCTTCAGGGCTCGCCGAAGCAACTGACAGAAATGTGCACCTGGCTTAGCGAGGGCATGTCCGCAGCGCTTGTCGAGGAGCTTGAGGTCACCGAGGTGAAGCCACCGTTTTCCCGCTTCGACAACTTCGAGCGTTGGCCCACGCTGTAAAGGCAAGCAATTCGCTCCGGCGAGACACGGTGTCATTTCTCACTATTCATTGCGGCCAGCTCATTCGCCCCAGAACATATCCTTGATTTCAAACTCCGTTGCCAATTCCACAAGAAGAACCAGATTTCGCGACATGCACCTTCCCACCGCAGAAAGGTCAAGGAGTAATCGTTCGTTGTGTTCGAGTGATGGCTGCGTGCGGCGACCGACACAGACAACAAATTCCACGGCGCATGGATGAAATGGCTTCGCTATAATCCCAGCCATGAAATTTCTCCGGACATTGCTCCTCCTGTTGCTCTGCGCTGCGCTTCCCATCAGTGGGCTGGCGGCGAGCGGCTTGACTGGAGAATGTCCGATGCAGATGAGCATGGGCTACGACGACAGTAGCGCAATGTCTTCGGACATGCCTGGCTGTGAAACGATGAAATCTTCGCAACCGGGAAAAGCCAAAGGCTTCTTCTGCAAGGTGACGGCACAATGCCAGCTTGGTAGCCTGTATCACCCGGTATCCAGTACTGAAGTAACCCGTCCCGCCGGGCTATCCAGCTCCGTTGTATTTCACTATGCGCTGTCGCTTACCGTCCGCGAACCGGCCGGTCTCTGGCGACCTCCTCGCGCCATCTAATTCCTTTCTGACAGGTTCACCGCATTTGCGGTGAGGTCGTCCTGCGTCCAGGACGTGGACTCCCTGTGGGAGTCCACCGTTGGGGTTAGAACATGCCTTTAACTATTAACACGCCGTCAGACCGGCGTGCACCACTGCGCGCGCGTTCGCTTTTTGCCGCGCTGATTTTCTCGAGCGTCGCTGCGCACGCGCAGGATGCGCCCGTCACGCTTGATGCGGCGCTCCAATCCGCTACCGACCGCTCCGCTGCCATGGGGGCTGCGCAGGCATCAGTGCGCGCCAGTTCAGAAGCCTCGGTCCGGGCAGGGCAGTTGCCCGACCCGACGCTCAAGGCCGGCGTCGACAACCTGCCTGTTACCGGGCCGCAGAAATTCACTATCGGCCAGGATTTCATGACGATGCGCCGTATCGGCATCGAGCAGGAATGGGTCTCGGGCGACAAGCGGCGGCTGCGGTCCGCATTGGCGAACGACGTCGTAGACCGCGAGCGGGCCGGCTACCTCGCCCAGCTCGCGAATACACGTCAGCAAACGGCCACGGCGTGGCTGAACGCGGTCTATGCGAAAAAAGCTGTCTCGCTGCAGCAGGAGCTCGTTGGCCACATGACCCATGAACTGGATGCGACGAAAGCCTCTTATCGTGGGGCGAAAGCGACTGCGGCCGATGTGATGCAGGCCCAGGCGATGCTGACACAGACCCAGGACCAGTTGCTCAAGTCCCAGCAGACGTTGCAAACCGCACTTATCGGTCTGTCCCGCTGGACGGCAACACCCGTTTCTGATGTGACGGGCGAGCCGCCAGCGCCGCAGTCGTATGTGTCATCGCTGCCGCCGGATGAACTGAGTCAGGTGCAGCCGGTGCTCGTCGCAGCATCACGGGACATCGCAGTCGCCGACGCCGATACCGCCGTCGCGAACAGTAACCGCAGTCCCAACTGGACGTGGGAAGTTTCCTACCAGCAGCGCGGAGGCGGATTCTCGAACATGGTTTCGGTTGGTGTCAGCATCCCACTGCCCATCCATCGCAAAGACTATCAGGACCGGGACGCGGCGGAAAAAGCTGAACTGGGCACCAAGGCGCGGCTGATGTACGAGGACGCGCAGCGTCAGGTCGAAGCGGATATCCGTACGCAGTCAGCCATGCTCGCGAGCGGTCGCGAGCGCATTGCCAATCTCACCCACTCCCTGATGCCAGCAGCAGACCAGCGCGTGCAATTGGCGGCTGCCGCCTACAGGGCAGGCACAGGGTCGCTCGCCGATACCTTCGCTGCCAGGCGTGCGCAGCTCGACGCCGAACTTCAGGTGCTCGACCTGCAGCGCGACGTGTCGCAAACCTGGGCCCAACTGGAATACCAGGTCGTGCCCGCGTCGATGTCCGTGAGTCAGTGAAGGAGAACAACATGCAGAAGAAACCACTGGCACGCGCGGCCCTTATGGTGTTTGCCGCAGCGGCATTGCTGGGTGCCGGCTATGTCGCCGGTATGCATCGTTCAACGATGGGCAACGAGGGCACTGTTGCGGCAACACCTTCCACCGACAGAACCGACCCGAAGACTGGTCGGAAGGTGCTGTACTGGCACGACCCGATGGTGCCTAACCAGCATTTCGATAAGCCGGGCAAGTCGCCTTTCATGAACATGCAGCTGGAGCCGGTCTACGCCGATGAAGGCGGCTCGAACGGCATCAAGATTGACCCCGGGTTGCAGCAGAACTTGGGGATTCGATACGCAACCGTACGCCGGCAGGAGACATCGGAAGGATTCGACGCGGTAGGCACTACGCAGTTCGATGAGTCGAAAGCTGATATCGTCCAGTCGCGAGTGACCGGCTACATCGACCATCTTTACGCCAGCGCCCCCATGCAGCGGGTAACGAAAGGCGCTCCGATTGCGTCCCTGTTCGTTCCAGATTGGCTTGCGCCGCAGGAAGAGTATTTGGCGCTGAAACGTGGCGGCATGGATGACGGCATGCTTGCGGCGTCACGTGCGCGCATGCGGGCGATGTCCATTCCGGACGGTGTGATTACAAGTCTCGACCGCACCGGCAAGGCGCAGACACACATCACGCTATCCGCACCGGAAACCGGTGTGCTGACCGAACTGAACGTTCGCGATGGCGCCATGGTGTCGCCCGGTCAGACGCTTGCGAAAGTTTCCGGGCTCGACAGGCTGTGGCTCGTGGTGGAGGTGCCCGAAGCACTGGCCCTCCAGGTTCAACCAGGTATGAGCGTGGATGCCGTGTTTGCCGGTGACCCTGCGCAACATTTCACGGGACACATCCGCGAAATCCTGCCGGGCATCAGCGCGACCAGCCGCACGCTTCAGGCTCGCCTCGAAATCGACAACGCGGACTTCAGGTTGACGCCGGGGATGCTGATGCGGGCGCGGATTGGTGCCGCGAAAAAGGTATCGCGGTTGGTGGTTCCCTCGGAAGCCATTATCACGACGGGTAAGCGGTCAGTGGTCATCGTCAAGAATTCAGACGGCAGGTTACAACCCGTCTCGGTCACCGTTGGCAACGATGCCGGCGACGATACTGAAGTGACCAACGGGCTGACCGAAGGCCAGCAGGTCGTCGCATCCGGCCAGTTCCTGATTGACTCTGAAGCGAGCCTCAAATCCGTTCTGCCAAAGCTCGAAGCAACCGCACCGACCGGTGCGAGCGCGCTTGCTCCAGCACCTGCCGCAGCTGCACCGCAGACCTACGACACCATAGGTAAGGTCGAACAGGTGACGGCCGGAGACATTACGTTTTCACATCAGCCAGTTCCAGCTCTGGGCTGGGGCGCGATGACAATGTCGTTCGGCAAGCCGTCGCCGACAGCGTTTCCGGACGTGAAGCCTGGCCAGACCGTGCATTTTGTCTTCAGGCAGTCGGACGACGGGTACCAGTTGACGAAGGTCGAACCAGTAGGAGACGCCAAATGATTGCGCGTCTTATACGCTGGTCCATTCATAACCGGTTCCTCGTATTGCTCGCGACCGTGCTCGTCACGGCATGGGGCGTCTACTCGCTCAAGGAGACACCACTCGACGCGTTGCCGGACCTGTCCGACACGCAGGTCATCATCAAGGCCTCGTATCCAGGCAAGGCACCCCAGGTCGTTGAGGACCAGGTGACGTACCCGCTCACGACGACATTGCTGGGTGTCCCAGGGGCGAAGACTATCCGGGCGTACTCGTCGTTTGGCGACGCGTTTGTCTATGTGTTGTTCGATGACAAGACCGACCAATACTGGGCGCGCTCACGCGTGCTCGAATACTTGAACCAGGTGCAAAGCCGACTGCCACAAGGGGCGACCGTTTCGCTTGGACCGGATGCAACTGGCGTGGGTTGGGTGTACGAATATGCACTCGTCGACAGAACCGGGCAGCACGACCTTGGACAACTGCGTGCACTGAACGACTGGTTCCTTAAGTTCGAACTGAAGTCAGTGCCTGACGTGTCGGAAGTCGCGAGCATCGGCGGCATGGTGCGCCAGTACCAAGTTGTGCTCGACCCGGACAAACTGCGCGCGTTCGGTATTACCCAGGCGATGGTGGCTGACGCGCTGGGCAAGGCCAACCAGGAATCGGGCGGTTCAGTGGTTGAGATAGCCGAGTCCGAATATATGGTCCGGTCGTCCGGCTATCTGCGCTCCCTCGATGACTTTCGCAACGTCGTGCTACGGACCAACGACACAGGCACGCCCGTGCTGCTGGGTGATGTCGCTCGCATTCAGATTGGACCTGAGATGCGGCGCGGTATCGCTGAGCTGAACGGCCAAGGCGAAGTCGCTGGTGGTGTCATCGTCATGCGGTCCGGCAAGAATGCGCTGACGACTATCGACGCAGTGAAAGCGAAACTGGCTGACCTGAAGCGTTCACTGCCGGCCGGTGTGGAGGTCGTGACGACCTACGACCGCTCGCAGCTCATCGACCGCGCCGTGGAGAACCTCAAGGACAAGCTCATCGAGGAATTCATCATCGTTGGGCTGGTCTGTGCGGTGTTCCTGTTTCATCTGCGCAGCGCGTTCGTGGCGATTCTGTCACTGCCGCTAGGCGTGCTGGCCGCCTTCATTGTCATGCGCTATCAGGGGGTGAACGCGAATCTGATGTCGCTCGGTGGCATCGCCATTGCCATCGGAGCAATGATTGACGCAGCCATCGTGATGATTGAGAACGCTCACAAGCATCTCGAAGCGTACGACCACGAGCATCCGGGCGAACCAATCACGACGGCACAGCGCTGGGAACTCATCGCGACATCTGCAGCGGAGGTGGGACCGGCGCTGTTCTTCTCGCTTCTCATCATCACGCTGTCGTTCATCCCGGTGTTCTCGCTCGAGGGTCAGGAGGGGAAGCTGTTCTCGCCGCTGGCCTTCACCAAGACTTACACGATTGCCGCTGCTGCCGGATTGTCGGTGACGCTCGTCCCGGTATTGATGGGCTATCTGATTCGAGGTCGCATTCCTCATGAAAACTCGAACCCCATCAATCGCGTGCTGATTCGACTGTATCGGCCATTGCTGGAAGCGACGCTACGCCGGCCGTGGGTTGCCATTGGTTTTGCGGTGGTGGCATTGGTCGCGTCGGTGATTCCGCTGTCTCAGCTCGGCGGCGAATTCATGCCGCCACTCGATGAAGGCGACCTGCTGTATATGCCGACAGCGCTTCCGGGAATTTCGGCCGAGAAAGCCAGCGAACTGCTGCAGCAGACGGACCGGCTCATCAAGACGGTTCCGGAGGTGCAGACTGTTTTCGGCAAATCGGGCCGGGCTGACACCGCTACAGACCCAGCACCGCTCGAAATGTTCGAGACCACGATTCAGTTCAAGCCACGCAGCCAGTGGCGGCCGGGCATGACACCGGAGAAGCTGGTCGACGAACTGGACCAAACGGTCAAGGTGCCGGGGCTGTCGAACGTGTGGGTACCGCCCATCCGTAATCGTCTGGATATGCTGTCTACCGGCATCAAGACGCCGGTCGGCGTCAAGATTTCGGGCAGCGACCTCTCGCAAATCGACAGAATTGCGGCGCAGGTCGAAGCAGCGGTCAAGAATGTGCCGGGCGTCACGTCTGCACTGGCCGAGCGCCTGAACGGTGGCCGGTACATCGACATCGACATCGACCGCCAGGCGGCGGCACGTTACGGGCTTTCCGTCGGCGATATCCAGTCTGTCATTTCTTCGGCTGTCGGCGGGGAAAACGTGGGCGAAGTAATTGCTGGCCGCGAGCGGTTTCCCATCAGCATTCGCTATCCGCGCGAAATCCGCGATTCGCTCGAGAAGCTGCGACAGTTGCCGGTCGTCACCGACCGCGGCGCGCAAATCCAGCTAGGGGATGTCGCGCACATCACGATTGCCGATGGTCCCCCGATGATTCGCAGCGAAAACGCGCGACTCTCCGGCTACGTCTATATCGATATCCGCAATACGGACCTGCAGTCAGCGGTCGAGGCAATGCAGCGTGCGGTTGCGGAGAAGGTGACGCTGCCGCCGGGCTATTCGATTGCTTGGTCCGGGCAGTTCGAATATCTCGAGCGTGCAGCGGCAAAGCTGCGCACGGTGATTCCCGTGACGCTCGTTGTTATCTTCGTGCTGCTTTTCCTGACCTTCAACTCTGCGGCCGATGCACTACTGCTGATGTCGACAGTGCCGTTTGCTCTGGTCGGCGGGTTCTGGCTCATCTGGATTCTGGGTCACGCGGTGTCTGTCGCAACCGCAGTCGGATTTATCGCGCTCGCTGGTGTCGCAGCCGAGTTCGGCGTCGTGATGCTGCTCTACCTGAAGGGTGCGCTCAATCGCCGGCTGGAGGATGGTGAACCGCTAACCGAGGCACTTCTGTTCGATGCCATTCGCGAAGGCGCCGTGTTGCGCGTGCGACCGAAAGCGATGACGGTTGCTGTCGTGCTGGCTGGTCTCATCCCCATCATGGTCGGACATGGCGCCGGGTCGGAAGTCATGCAGCGCATTGCCGCGCCCATGGTAGGCGGCATGGTCACGGCGCCAATTCTCTCGATGTTCGTTATTCCTGCAGCCTGGTTTCTGCTGCAACGCCGCCGTGCGCGCAAGCAGGCAGGCGCAGGACTCCCCCGCGCAGTACCTTCCGGCATGAAAGTGCCATCTACTCAACCTGGAGAAGTTCAATGAAGAAGTTGATTGTTGCGTCTGTTGCTCTTGCAGCCATCGTTGCTGCGCCCGCGTTCGCTGGTGATGACATGACCGGCATGAACATGTCCAAGCCGTCGGCTTCGAAGACGTCATCGAACACCGCGCTGACCGATGCAGAGGTCAGGAAGGTGGACGCTGCGACCGGCATGGTTACGCTGAAGCACGGCGCGCTGGAGAACGTCGGGATGCCGCCGATGACGATGGCGTTCAAGGCGAAAGATGCTGCGATGGTCAAGCAGGTTCACGAGGGCGACAAGGTCAAGGTCCGGGTCGAAAACGTCGACGGCACCCTGACCATCGTGAAACTGGAAAAGCAGTCGTGATGGGAGGTTGACATCGCACTCGCAGGCTCGCCGCTTGACAGCGGGCCTGCGGTCGCTCGTCTGCGCTCACATCTTGTGAGTAGAGGCACTGCAATGACATCATCCGACCTACTGCGGCGTATTTGCCGTCAAACAGACGCGGCGAAGCGAGCGCTGCGCATCGCGCTTGGCTTGCTAGTCGTACTCGTGTCTCTGGCCGCTTACGCGGTGAACGAATCTGACCTGCTACCTGTCAATGAAGCCTTCCCGTTGACTGTCAGCGTCAGTGGGCCACAACAGGTAACGCTCGACTTCGGCACGAAGCCTGGCTACTACCTGTACCAGGACCGCTTCACCTTCGCCGTGGATGGCGTGCCCGTGAAGCCGGACCAGATGCCGCCCGCGGAATCGAAAAACGACCCGACATTCGGCATGGTCCAGGTCTATCACCGGCCTGTGCAGATTCACGTTCCATTGCCCCGCGCCATCGCGACAAGCACTGTGCTGTCCGTTACGTCGCAGGGGTGCGCAGACCTCGGCGTCTGCTACCCTCCGCTAACCCGAAGCTATCGCATAGCTGCCGACGGCGTTGTCACTCCCATTGCGAACGAAGGGAATCCGACGGCCGGCACGACCGAGTTTCCAGTTGTCGGCGAAAACCGGGGGCTCGCTGTTTTCGGCTTGAATCTTCGACCAGCGAATGGTCTTGGGGTGCCCGAATTGCTGGGCTTTCTGCTCGCGGGTCTATTGATGGCGGGCACTGTTTGCATGTATCCCCTTATCCCCATAGTGACCGCCGTTATCGGCGGAGGCCAGCAACGGACAACTTTGTGGCGCGGCTTTGCGCTGTCGGTCGCTTATGTGCAGGGACTTGCAGTGACCTATGCGGTCGCCGGCACCATTGCGGCGCTCATCGGCATCCCGTTGGTGGCTGTGACGCAAAGGCCCTGGGTGCTGGCAACCTTCGGTTTGCTCATGGCCATCCTCGCGCTTGGCATGTTCGGCCTGTTCAGACTGCAGTTGCCAACGGGCTGGCAGACCAGGCTTACCGCGTGGAGCAATCGCCTGCCCGGCGGTCGGATTGTCCCAGTGTTCGTGATGGGCATGCTCTCCGCACTGATTGTTGGCCCCTGC